>DATNFM010000182.1:0-46838 GCA_035606435.1 Streptosporangiaceae bacterium
GGACGCCGTCCGTCGAGGGTGGTGGCATCGATGTCGTGAATCCGGCTACCACCGCCGTCATCGACCGAGTCCCAGCCGGCCACGAGGCCGATGTCGACGTCGCCGTCCAGGCGGCCAGGACGGCCTTCGGGACGTGGTCGATTCGGTAACGCGCTCGTCGTTCGCGAGCCCGCAGGCGTCGTCGGCGCGATCACGCCGTGGAACTATCCGCTGCATCAGGTGGTAGCCAAGGTTGCGGCGGCGCTCAGTGCTGGCTGCACCGTCGTGCTCAAGCCAAGCGAGGTTGCCCCGCTCGCCGCGTACGAGCTGGCGGACATCTTCCACGAGGTCGGCCTGCCCGCCGGGGTCTTCAACCTCGTGAGCGGGACCGGCAAGGTCGTCGGCGAGTCGATCGCTGCTCACCCGGATGTGGACGTCGTGTCGTTCACCGGCTCGGTCCAGACCGGCCGGCGAATCGCCGAAGTCGCCGCCGCGAGGATCAAGCGGGTCACGCTCGAACTCGGCGGCAAGTCGGCCAACGTGATCCTGGCCGACGCGGACTTCCCGACCGCGGTCAAGGTCGGCCTGGCCAAGGCGTTCGTCAACTCGGGCCAGACCTGCCACGCTCAGACCAGGATGCTCGTCCCGGCGGCCAGGTACGCCGAGGCCATCGAGCTGGCAGTAAAGAACGCCGGCCGCTATCAGGTTGGCGACCCGCTCGCTGAGGGCACCAAGCTCGGCCCGCTCGCCTCGGCCGCTCAGCAGGCCCGGGTCCGCGGCTACATCGAGCGCGGGGTCAGCGAGGGAGCCAGGATCGTCACCGGCGGGGTCGAAGCGCCACCCGGACTCGAAGTAGGCAGCTATGTCCAGCCCACGGTCTTCGCCGGCGTGACACCCGACATGGCCATCGCCCAGGAAGAGATCTTCGGCCCGGTGCTCAGCGTCATCGGCTATGACACCGAGGAGGACGCCGTCGCGATCGCCAACGGGACCCCTACGGCCTGGCCGCTGCCGTCTGGTCGGCCGACCAGGAACACGCCGTCGCCATCGGCCGTCAACTCCGAGCCGGCCAGGTCGAGATCAACGGCGGCGCGTTCAACGTGGCCGCCCCGTTCGGCGGCTTCGGCCAGTCCGGCTACGGCCGGGAACTAGGCGTCCACGGCCTAGAGGAGTTCGGCGAACTAAAAGCCCTAATCTTCTAGCCCCCCGCCCCGCCGCCCTCGCCCCGCACCCGCCCCAGCCACTGCCCGGCCGCGCCCGCCCGGCCGCCGGGCCATGATCGACGGCTCTCGTCGGGTCCGCTGCCTACCACGGGGAAAGTTCGTTGTGGTGCCGGCCACTACGGACTTTCCCGGTGATACCCGCGTCCGGCCGGATTTCCATGATCACACCATGTCGTCTAGACCATTTGATCATGGTCGTGACCTGCGGGTTCATGTCGCACCGGCGTTAACCCGAACCCGGCCCCGGCCCGGCCGGCGCCCGCCTGCCCCGCCCACGGTACCCGGCACCAGATCCACGTCCTGGCGCCGCCTGGCGGCATCCGAAACGGCGACGCCCCCTTATCGCGGCGCACTTCCCCCCAGCACGGCAACTCTTCTCCGAGCGCAAAGCCTTCTCACTTCCCCATGATTCGGGTTCACTTGCCCTTGGTTGCGCCGACTTCCCCATGGTTGCGCCGTCGTTATGTCGGTCTTACGGTGATTTGTGACGACGCAACCATGGGGAAGTGGGCCGCAACCATGGGGAAGTGGGCCGCAGACAAGCGGATTTGCGTGATCACGGAGAGTTCCGGGAGTCGGCACTCGTCGGCGACCGATCTCAAGATCATCTTCCGGGGGTGTGCCGGCATGAGGGGCACTTTGATCTCGCTCCAGGTACAGCAAAGTGCCTCCGATGCGCTGGCCCGGCCGGGGGTGGGCGGGCCGGTGCGCTGGCGCGGGGCCTGGGCCGCTGCGCTGGCGCGGGGCTCGACGGCCGATTCAGCGCTTTGCTTACTCTGCTGCCGGGCCGCCTACTCCGGACCGCGTTCGGGCCAGACCTGCAACGCCCAGCCGCGCTCACCTAACTTGCACGGCTAACTCTTCGACCGGCGGATTAGCCGCAGACGCCGTCGTGAGCGCACCCAAATGCTGTGTTGTAGTTGTTGGTGTTCTTGCCGTCCCACTTGCCGAGATCGAAGGTGTAGCTGCCAGTCGCACTAAAGCTTGCGGCGGCGCTCAGGCCCGCCGGACCGGCGACTCCAGGCTCAGACGCCCAAGGGTGGTAACCCTGCTTGCCGACATTGCCGTTGATCTGAGTGTCCGAGGCCACGCCGATTCCCGCGGATGCGGCGGTCGACCATCCGCTGATAAATTTGTTCACATTGCCATCAGTATGATATTTCGGATTCGAATTTTCGATGAAGCCCGGCTGGAATCCGATGGAGCCTCCGAAGCCAACGCCCGAGCTCATAGAGAAGAACGCATGTCCGCCGCGAGAGACAGTCACGGACAAACCTAGGCAGACGATAAGGCAGAGCTGGGCGCCGCCGGTGTAGTAGTCGGGAGCTCGACCGCCGGACTGAGCTTCCGATGCAATGACGCTTGCAATGGCCACAGGGATCGCCGTCGGGTTAGTGATGACGGCATTTAGTGCCGCGCCACCAGCCGTCGCGAGAGCGCCGACCGCCGCACCCGCGGCCGTCGCGATGGCCCCGCCCACCGTGCTCGCGGTACTGGCGATGGCCCCGACTGCCGCGCTGGCGGTCGCCACGACGGCCTTGCCTGCCTCGACCACGGTGCCGACTACCTTCCTGGCGGCGGACTTGATGACCGCGGCAGCCTTGCGGGCAAGTTCCTTGGCGTAGGCGGATGCGAGCGCGGTAGCCGCAGCGACGGCCGCGGCAGCGGCAGCCCGGTCCCGCCGGGCAATCGCGCCCAGGGCCTCAGCGGTGCGTTCGGCCGCATTGGCCGCGTTAGCCAGGGCATTGGCGGCTGCGGCGGCTCCCTTGGCGGCCAGCTCGGCGAGCTTAGCCGCGCCGGTCTGGAGAGCGGCAAGAGCCTGCAGGCTCAGCGCCGCGAGTTCCAGCCCCGCGTATGCGGCGAGTGCCAGGACTTCATGGGCCTCGTCGGCCAGAGCTTTAATCGTCTCTCTGGCCGCGTGGTACAGGTCATCGACGGCCTTCCAGGGCTCGTACCAAGGTTCATGGCCGGCCTTGGCCAAGTCCCGCGCCGCCGCGCTCCATTCCTCATTGGCCCTTTCCTGCCAGGACTCGGCGACTCTCAGCTCGCGCTGCGCGAGGGCGAACGCGAGGGCGGCGGCCTTTGCGGTCCTGGCAGCCAAGGCCACCAGCCTGCCGGCGACCGAGTTCAGTGTCCTGGCCAGGGCGGCGGCGCCATGCGCGGCCGCCCGGGCGATAGCGGCGGCGGCAGCGGCAGCCCGGTAAGCCGCCTCGGCGGCGCCGGCCCTGGCGGTAGCCTCAGCGGCCCGGGAGCTAGCGGCGGCCACATCGGCGGCGGTCGGCCCGCCGCTGCTGCTGCCCTTGCCTGCCGGTGCGTGCCCGGACGGGTCAGCCAAGGTTACCGGGTTGTCGTTGGCGTAGGCGTGCAGGTCGTCGGTGACCGCGGTGCCGCTCTCGGACGGCCTGGTGTCCTGATTCGCGAACCCGCCGCCCGGGCGGTACAGCCGGGCTCCCATGTCCACCTGCTGGGTCACCGGATCGGTCCACTGCCCCTGATAGCCGACCTGCACTGACGGTCCCGAGGTTGCCAGCACGGTGCCCCACGGGTCATACGCCGTCGATCCGGCCAGCGCCGTGCCCGAGGCCGTGAACATCCCCGACAGGTCATCGTGCTGGTCGTCCAGCGCGATCATCGGCCCGCCGGCGGCCGCGTCGATTCCGGTGATCCGCCCAGCCGGGTCCCGTGAATAGGTCGCCGAGGAGTCAGAGGCGACGTTGCCGGTGTCGCCGTCATAGGTGATGGAGATCGGGGTGCCGCCGCCCGAATTCGCGGCGCTGACCATCCGGTCCATCGCATCCCACTTGTAGGACGAGGCCGAGTCGTCGGTGATCTGCTGGCCGTAGGCATCCGAGGTGGAACTGGTCTCCGAGTTTGCAGAACTGGTCTGGGAGATCAGATCGCCGTTAGCGGAGTAGGCGGAAGAGCTGCCGTTGCTGTCGGATATGAGCTCGTCCCGCGCGTCGTAGGTGTAAGTGACTCCGCCGGAGCTGGTGAGATTCCCGTCGTTGTCGTACCCGTAGCTGGTGGTCGAGGCGGAGCCGCCGGCCGGCGTCGCGGTCCAGGAGGTCAGCCGCCCGGCCTCGTCGTAGCCGTAGCTGTTGGTGACCGTTCCGGTCCCGCCGCCGCGAGTTATCAGCCCGGTGGTGGTCATCGAGGTGACGCTGTTGTCGGCGTCATAGCCGTAGCCGATCGCGGCGACCTGGGCCCCGCCCGAGGCGTCCAGGACATCAGAGGTCAGCCGGTGCAGGCCGTCGTAGCCGAAGCTCTGGGTGTCGTTCCCCGCCCCGTAGGCGATCTGGGTGACCTGGTCCAGGTTGTTATAGGAATAGGTGCCGGTGGCCCCGGACGCGGCGTCGGCGTCGGTGGCCAGCCGCCCGGCGCTGTCGTAGGTGAACGAAGAGGTGCCGGCCGCGCCGGTGACCGAGGTTTGCTGCCCGCTGCCGTTGTAGGTGTAGCTGGAGGACCCGGCCGAGCCCGCGGCGGCCAGCAGAAGGCCACGGTCGTCGTAGCTGAACGACTCCGAGGTCGGCGGCTGGTAGCCGAAGCTGCCCGCCGTCCCGGCCGCCGCCGTCGCCGCGGTCAGGATCCGCCCGTCCGCGTCGTAGGTGAACGCCCTGCTCGCGGTCGGCGCACTCGCGCCGGATCCCGACTGGCCGGTCAGGTCTCCGTTGGCGTTGTAGGTGTCGCTGATCCGCACGCCGCCGGGCTGAACCTGGTTCACCAGCTCACCGTTGGCGTCATAGCTGTCGGTGGTGGTGGAGTCGGCGACGGAACTGTGGGCGGCCGTCGACGGCTCGGTTGTCTGCGCGGGCAGGCCGAGTGAGTTGTAAGCGGTGTAGGTGGTGTTGCCGTTCCCGCCGGTCAGTGCCGTCTCGTCGCCGTTCAGGTCGTAGCCGAAGCTCACCGTGATGTTCTTGCTGGCCGAGACGGGCTCGGTCTGCGAGGTCCGCAGGCCGAGCGCGTCGTAGGTCGCCGTGGACGTATTACCCAGGAAGTCGGTCTCCGAGGTCGGGTCCCCGTCGCCGTTGTAGCCCACGGACTCGGTCCGCAGGACTGTCCCGGCCGGGTTCAGGTAGGACTGCGAGACCGGGCGGCCGGCCAGGTCGAAGCTCGTGGCGGCGGTGCTGCCGTCCGGCAGGGTGGTCTTGGCCAGGTCACCGTCGAGGTTGTAGGTGAAGCTGCTGGTATTCCCGGCCCCGTCGGTGGCCGAGACCTGCTGGCCGAGCGCGTTGTAGGTCGCGCTGAGGTGCACGCCGGTCGGGCTGATTTCCGAGGTCAGGTTGCCTGCATCGTCGTAGTTGTAGTTCGTGGTGTAAGCGGCGGAGGTGTTCTGCCGGACGATGTCGGTGGAGGTGACCAGCTGGCCGAAGCCGTCGTAGGTGGCCTGAGTCTGGGCGCCGGTCGGGTCGGTCACGCTGGTCTGCTCGCCGGCCGGATCGTAGGTGTAGGTAGAGACTCCGCCGCCGGGGTCGGTCTTACTGGTCAGGTCGCCGAACTGGTCGTAGCTCATCGTCGTGACGTTGTCCAGCGGGTCGGTGGTGGAGGTCTCCTCACCCAGGTCGTTGAAGGAGGTCTTGGTGGTGCCGTTGACGGGCTTGGTCGATCCCGGCGGTGTGTACGACGGATTGGTGACAGCGGTCTCCCGGCCGTCCGCGTCGTAGCTGGTCGTGATGACGTTGCCGTTCGCGTCTGACTCCTCGACCTCGTCGCCGAAGGTGTCGTAGCCGGTCGTCATGACCGGGCTGGCCGTGACCGCTGGGTCGCCGTGGCCGTCATGGGTGAGGATCGCCGGGGCGACCTGCACCACCGGACGCCCGGCTTCGTCGTTCTCGATCTGCGTGGCGTTGCCGTCGGCGTCGGTCTGCGAGATCACCAGGCCGCGCTCGTCCCGCGTGTAGGTGGTAGTTAGGTTCCCGCCGGTGTTGTCGATGGTCTGCGACAGAGTCTGATCCGCCGAGTTGTACGTCGCCGTCTCGGTCTGGGTAACCCCGCCGCCGGTTCGCGACTCGGAGATCATGTTGCCGTCGCGGTCGTATTTGGCGGTGACACTGATGTCGGAGCCCGGTGGGTCCTCGGTCTGCGAGACAACCTGGGTGTCGGCGTTATAGGCGGTGTTGATCACCAGGCCGCCGGGCTCGGTCTCGGATACGAGGTTGTTTGCCCCGTCGTAGGCGTAGGTCGTGATGGCGTTCTTCCCTGATACGCCCGGCAGCACGACATAGCTGGACGCGACCTGGCCGTTTCCGAAGTAGGTGTAATTGGTCTGCGCGCCCACGACGTTGGTGACGGACGCCAGGTGCCCGGCCGGGTCGTATGCCCGCGATTCCTCGACCAGGTTCTCCGCCGTGATCGGGTTGCTCGGGTTTCCGGTGTAGCCGTCCAGCGTGGTGGTGAGCAGGTTCCCCGACGCGTCGTACGTGTACGCGGTAGTGACCCCGGCCGGATTGGTCTCGCTAACCCGGTCGCTCAGCGCGTCGTAAGTGTAGGAGGTCGTGTTGCCCAGCGCGTCGGTCGTGGAAGCCAGCTCAGCTTGCGCGTTGTAGGTGTCGGTCGTCGTCCGCGACGGGTCCCCGCCGGTCGTGTCGCTGAGCGTCGTGGTCAGCACATTCCCGTCGGGGTCGTAAGTCCGGGTCGTGACCTCGGTATGCACGTCACCCGTCACCCGGTCAGTGACGCCCGGATCGGTCTCGGTAACAACACGGTCCTGGCCGTCGTAAGCATAGCTGATCGTCAGCCCAGCCGAGAACGTGTCCGAGAGTTGCGTCTGGGTTAGCTGACGGCCAAGGTTGTCGTAGGTGTAGCTGGTCACCAGCCCGGTCGGGCCAGTCGTCTGCATGACATCGCCGGCCGAGTCATACGCGATCTTGTTCACCCCGCCACCAGGAGCAGTGACGGACGCCAGCAAGCCGGACGGCTCGGTTCCCCCGCCGATGGCTGTCTCGGTCCCGGCGGTATAGGCGAACGAGGTGGTGCAGCCGGACGGGCAAGCGGCAGTCGGCGGCGCGGTCTTCGAAGCGATCTGCGCTGACGCGGTATAGGTAGTGACCGTGTCGTAGGTCGGATCCACCGGAGAGGTCGAGCGGGCGTCCCGCTCGTCGGTCGGCTTGTCGTTGCGCGGGTCCAGCGGGTTGGACAGGCTCTCGAAGTAGGAGGTGTAAGCGGTCTGGCAGTTGTTGACCGCCACGCAACTCGTCGTGGAGGTCACGTTGTTGTGAGCGTCGTAGGTGACGTAGGTCGTATTGCCGTCCGGATCGGTGATCGTGGAGGCCCGCTGGGCTTCGTCGTAGCCGAAGAGGCTCGTTCCGCCCCGGAAGTCGGTCGCCTGGACCAGCGCTCCGGCCGAGTCGTACAGGTACCGCGCGTTACTGCCGACGGGGTTGGTGACCGTGATCGTCTGGCTGTTCAGCGTCGGCATCACGACGCCGGCCAGCGGGTTGAACGTCTGGTTCGTCGGCGGCAACAGGTTCGCCAGGGAGCTGAAGTGCGAGGAGACCTGGCTAACGGTCAGCTGCCTGGTGTAGAGCGACACGTCGGCGATCGAGCCGTTGAAGAACCCGTTCGAGCCGCTGCCGAGGTCGGCGACATAGCCGGTGGCCGATGCGGTGGCCGCCTTGGTGATCTGCGCGGTGGCGAGAGAGACGCCGTCCTGGTACAGGGTGGCGGTCTGGGTGAAGGTTCCCGATGACGTGATGCCGGGGCTGAGGGTGATTGCGGCCTGGTGCCATTTGCCGTCGTTGACCGCGACGCTTAGGCAGCCGAAGATGGACATGTTATTCAGCATCGTGGCGCCGACCGAGCCTTCCAGGCAGGTAGCGCCCTTCGGGATCCACATGGAAAGCGGCTCGCCGCCGGTCGGCCCGGAGCCGGACGACAGCAGCGTCCCGGTCTTGGTGGTCTTGAACCACACCTCGGCTGATTCCGCGCCGGTGCCGCCGAAGTACCCGCCCGGGATGGTGATCTGCGAGCTGGTGCCGTTAAGGGTCGCCGCGGTCCCGTCAGCAAAGCCGGACGGCCCGGCCGCACCCAGGGCCACGTTCGAGTAGGTAGCCGGCGGACGCGAAACGGCAGCAGTGGCCGCGCTGTCGACCACGTCGTGAGCGAGCGGGCCCGACGTGTCGTTCAGCGGCCAGAAGTCCTCTGGTGCCGATCCCATGACCGTGCTGTCGTACGCGCCCGAGGACGTGCCCCTGACTGCGTTGCCGTAGGTCCACGTCCCGCCGTTAGCGTCGGTGAGCGTCGCGACGCGGTCATTGACGGTGTCGTAGGTCGCCGACAGCTCGGTCCGGCCGCCCGGGCTGGTGATCGTGGTCAGCACGGCGGCCGAATGGGTTTCGGCGGCGTACTGGGCGGCGACCGCCGACGGGCTGGGCAGCTGGTTCTGGTAGATCGACAGGTCGGCCATCGAGCCGTTGAAGTACTCCCATGTCGCCGAGCCCAGCGCGCAGCCCGAGCACAGCGAACCCGGGCTCTGGCCCGCGCCCAGCAGCACGTCGTAGTCGCTGGGCGGCAGGGTGGCGGCAGTAGTGCCGGTGGCGACCTTGGTGCCGTCCAGGTACAGGGCCTGACCGGGGATCAGGACCGCCTGGTGCCAGGCCCCGTTGTTGACGGCCGTGGTCGAGGACAGGGCGGCGGAGGCGTAGATGTCGGGGGCGGTGGACGTCCCGGTCTGGCTGGTGACGGTCTTCAGGCCTTCCAGGTGGCCGTTGGTGCCGATCCACAGCAGCGGCACCTCGTTGCACTCGATGTCGCCGACGCAGTTCAAGGTAGGCTCCCCGCTGCCCGCGGCCAGCAGGATCCCGGACGCGCTAGAGGTCTTGAACCAGACGCTGTACGCCTCGCTCGCGCTGGTGGTGACCGCCCGGCCAGTATCGCCGTCGAGCTCGATACAGGAGCTGGCCAGGTTCGAGGTGCACCAGGTGCCATCCAGCGGAATCCAGGAACTCGTCCCGTTGAAGCTCGTAGCGGTCACCCCGGAGATCGGCCCCGGTACGCCCGGCGTGGTGTTCATCTCGGTCGCCGGCGGATCCATCGTGGTCAGGTCATCGACTGGGACCTGGTTCGTGGCGGCGGTCGCGCCGGCCGCGTCATTCAGCCGGAAGTAGCTGGTGGGGTTGGCGTTCCGCACCGATGTGGCGGCGTGCGAGTCGCTGGTGTTGTACGCGTAAGCCGTGCAGGCCGTCGTGGTGCCCGGCGGGCAGACAGACGTCAGCAGGTCACCGCTGTACCCATAAGTCCAGGTCAGCGCCTTGCTGGGCTGGCCGGCCGTGGAAGGGTCGGTCGCCACCGTTGCAACGTGCGGCACCGTAGCGCCGGTCGGCGTGGACCAGGTCAGGTGCAGCGCCCGCCCCGACGTGGTGCTGGTGATTGTCGTCAGCACCCCGGAGGCGTAGGCCAGCGTCTCGGTCTTGCCCGTATTGTCGGCGATCTTGGACAGCAACCAGGACGTCCCGCTGGCCTGCGTGAAGCTATAGGTGGTCCCGGTCTGGTCTGTGACTGTGAACCCGCCGCCGGAAACAGCGGTCACGACGGCATACATGTCCTGCGGCGCCGCGTAACCGCCTGCCGAGTTCTTCGCGAACCGGATCTGCTGCCCATCAGCCATCGTCAGGATCAGCGCCCCGGTTCCGTCGCTGTCCGGAACCAGCGACATGTCCAGCAGCGACGACCAGCCGGCACCGAACGCCTGAGACGTGCGCGGGTCCAGCGAGTTGTAGGTCCGCACGATCGACAGTTCAGGGCCGGTCGTCGCCACGCTCGCGTCGGTGACCTGCTGCGACACGTTGCCGGTCTTCGGGTCGACGGTCTTCCCAGAGCCTTGATAGTCGGCGCCCCCCAGGTTGGACGTCATGATCGGGTTGCCGTCGGAGGCCAGATAGGAGTTGCCCAGCGACGCCGATACGCCCGGCTGGTCGTTGCCGACGACGAACGAGATCGACGTCGTCCAGGGAATCCCCGACCCGGTCACGGTCGGCAAGGTGGCCGCGTCACTGACCGTTGCCCGCCAGTAGTAGGTGGTGCCCCAGGTCAGCGCCGTCGTCGGGGTCCAGGTATCGCTGTTGCCCGCCACCCAGCCCGAGGACTGCAGCACCGTGGCCGTGCTGGACGGACCGTTGAGGATCTCGAAGGCATACGAGAAGGTCGGGTTGGCTGGAAACCCGCCTGGAACGGTGGCCGACACCGTCAGCGACGGGTTCTGGGAGTCGACGGCGGTACCCGGCAGCGGCACCTGCTCGTTGATCACCGGCGCGAACTGCTGGATCGTGTAACTCCCGCAGAACTCGGCCCCGCCCTCTGCGGAGAACAATGTCCCGGCCGCGTTCACCACGTCGTAGCAGATCGTGTACGAGCCGGGGTTCTCCGGCGGCGTGACGCTTTCGACGGTCGTGGTGCCGGACGGCACGACGCTCGCGCTGAGCGGCACGGCGGCGCCGGTGGTGAGCGGGGTGCCCGTGCCGGTGGTGTTGGAGGACGGGAAGACCAGTGCGACCAGCGCGTAGTCGGTGGTCCAGGTGGAGGTGCCGGTGTTGGTCAGCGTCACCGCGATCCGGCCGGATTGGTCCGCCATCGGCACGGTGTCGAAGGTCGATCTGACGCTGTAGGTGGCGTTGTCAGGACCGGCAACGGCCGGCGAATTCGTCCCGCCCTGGCCGCCAGCACCGGGCCGCGTCGTCCTGATCACCGGTCTAGCGATCTTGTTGCCGACGATCTCGTACCCGGCCCCCCGCCGCGCCGACCGGGTGTGCATCAGCGCGGGAGTACCGATCGGGGCCGGCGCCAGGTTCGGCTTCGGCGCCCGGTGACCCCGCCCGCCTGCCAGGGCCGGCTTGGCCCTGGTCGCCGACGCCGGCACGTAGTGGGCCCTCCCGGCCGCAGTCCCGTGGTGCTCGGCCGGCCCGCGGGCGTAGCCGAACAGCTTGACCGCGGGCAGTCCCAGGGCACGGATCGCGGATTCGGCCAGGACCGCCGGCGCCATGGAGAACATCATGATCGAAACGACCGCCGTCCCCAGCGCGATCACTTTGAAGCCGAAGGCGCGGGGGGCGCGGGGGGTCGTCCCACCGCAAGTCATACTGAGCCGGATCGGTGAGAGAAACCGCCGAGAACCCCGCCGATGCGGCGACTGCGCCATGCTTGGCTCCAAAGTGATCAAGTTTTCGGGGCAAAAATTGGTGGGGGTTTGAGTCCTGGTGGGCGGCCGGCTCTGGCCCGGCGGACTCACGGCAGCTAGGTTCCGGACGACTGGGCTCGCGAGGCGAGCGCGCGGATGGCCTGATCGATTCGCCCGGGCGCGGCGGCGGACGAGACGACGACGAGGTTCGGCATTCCCGCCGGGCTCGCGGTACCGGGCGCGCCGACGAGCACGAACTCCTGATGCCGGTCAGCCTTTGCGGCCTTGAAGACGGCGGCAGCGGGAGCGCCCGCAGTGATGATCACCCCGCACTTGCGCTCCATCAGCGTGCCGAGCATGACCGGGGCGGTGGCCGGCCCGGTGTCGGGCAGGTAGCTGACCATCACGTGCGTGACCAACGACGCGGACTGCATCGCCTTCCAGGCAGGCGCCCCCGGCGCGCCGGGCGTAATCCCGCTCCGGTCGGTGAGCAGGCACGCGGTGGCATTCAGATAGCGACGGGGGGCCTGCGGCCCGGCGGACTGCTGATGGTTCCCGAACGGCCAGTGCACCGAACTCGTGATGGCAGCGACCACGCCGGCTGCGAGGATTGCGGCGCCGACCATCATGGTTCCTGCTGTCAGCCGCACGCCCATGAACCATCCTCAGTCAGATGAGTCATATTTCCGAAATCAGACTCTGACCGGTGCCGTCCGACTATCGTCCGAGCCTGGTCGGAGCCGGACCTCATATGGTTGAGTGATCCTGAGATTGTGGTATTTGCCGACACAAAGGGACGCGTCATGTTTTGTCGCCTGCTGGGACCGCTTGAGGTTCGCGCGGGCGAAAGCTGGACGGGAATCGGCGCGCCGAAATGGCGAGCCCTGCTGGCAGTGCTGCTGCTGCGCCCAGGGCAAGTCGTCTCGACCGGGCAGCTCGCCGACGAGCTGTGGGGCGCCAGTCCGCCCAAGGGCGCGCGGAAGCTGATCAGCGGCTACGCGGCTCGGCTGCGGCAGCTGATCGGTGACCCCGACGGCCGGGTCCTGGTCACCACGGCGCCCGGGTACCGCCTCCTGGTGGATCCGGCCGACCTGGACGCGCCCCAGTTTGAACGCCTGCTCACCGTAGCCCGCGCGGCTCTCGACCGGGCCGACGGCGAGAGGGCGGCCAGCCTGCTCGACGAAGCGCTGGCGCTGTGGCGCGGCCCGGCCTTGGTCGACGTGCCACCTGGTCCGCTGATCGCGGCCGAGGCGGCCCGGCTGGATGAGCTGCGGCTGGACGCCTTTGAGCTGCGGGCCGAGGCCAGGATCGGCTGCGACCGCGCGGCCGAACTCGTAGCGGAACTGCGCCTGCTGACCGCCGAGTATCCGCTGCGGGAGCGGTTCTGGCACCAGCTGATGCGCGCTCTGGAGCTAAGCGGCCGTCCCGCCGAGGCGCTGGAGGCCTATGCCCGCGTCCAGAAGATCCTGGCCGAGGAACTCGGCGCGGATCCCGGACGGGACCTCCAGCAGTTGCACGGCCGCCTGCTGTCCGGAGTTGCCCCGGCTCCGACTGTTAAACCGGCCGCGGCTCCGTCGGCCATAGCTGCCCCAGACCGCGCAGTTCCACGACAGCTGCCGTTTGCAGCAGCGCATTTCGCTGGCCGTGCCCGCGAACTGAGCGCAGTGAGCCGGTTGCTGGACCAAGCCCGCGCCGACCAGCCAGGTACGGTCGTGATCTCGGCAATCGACGGCATGCCGGGCGTCGGGAAGACGGCCCTGGCGGTGCAGGCCGGGCACCTGCTGGCCCACCGGTACCCCGACCGGCAGCTGTTCGTGGACCTGCATGGCCTTACCCCCGGTCGCGAGCCGGCTGATCCGGCCGACGTGCTGGCCATGCTGCTCGCGGCCGACGGGGTCGATCCCCAGTACCTTCCCGCCTCCCTGGACGGCCGGGCGGCGATGTGGCGGGACCGGCTGGCCGGCCAGCGGAGCCTGCTGATCCTGGACAACGCCGCCAGCAGCGCCCAGGTCGCGCCCCTGCTGCCGGGGACGGCGGGCTGTCTGGTCCTTGTCACCAGCCGCCGGTTCCTTGGCGACCTCCCCGTGACGCTGGAGGTGCCGCTGGATGTCCTGCCGCGAGGCGACGCCACGGTGATGTTCACTGACTTGGCCCCACGGGCAGCGAATGACCCGGATCAGGTGGCCGACCTGGTGGAATTGTGCGGTCGCCTGCCGCTGGCGATCATGCTTCTGGCCCGCCTGTTTGCCCGGCACCGATCCTGGACCATGGCCGACCTGATCGGCCAGACGCGGACCAGGCTGCTGGCGGTCACCGTCGAGAACCGGACGGTGACCGCCGCCTTCGAGGCCTCCTACCAGGACCTGGACTTCGGACGCCGGCGGTTCTTCCGCCTCCTGGGCCTGCATCCCGGCCCCGAGATCGACGCTTTCGCCGCAGCTGCCCTGACCGGCCTGCCGCTCGCCGAGGCGACCGTACAACTCAATGCCCTCTTCGGCGACCGGCTGCTGGAAGAGCCCGCACCCGGCCGGTATCGGCTACACGACCTGATCCGCCAGTACGCCCGGAGCCTGGCCGCCGGCGATCCCGACAGCGAGCGCAAGCGGGCGATCGACCGGCTGCTCGATTACTACCAGCACACGGCGCTGGTCGCCGACGCGCACTTGGCCCGTCACGCCCGGCCGGCCACCGACCGCGTGCCCGCGCCGACCTCGGCTCCCGATCTGCCGGACTGGGCCCGGGCACACGCCTGGATGACCGCTGAACGTGCCAGCCTGACGGCGTGCATCGAGTACGCGATCACCTGCGGCGACCAGGCCCGGGTGACCGGCCTGATCGCCGCGATCGCTGCCCCGCTTCGCAGCGACGGCCCGAGGCCGCGCGCCGTCGCCCTGCATGCAGCCGCCGCCCAGGCCGCCAGGGACCTAGGTGACGAGCGCGGCCAGGCCAACGCCCTGCTCAACCTAGGCGACCTGCGCTACCTGAGCGGCGACAACGTGACCGCCGCCGACGCGCTGGCGCAGGCCCGAGATATATATCGCCGCATCGGTGACCAACTCGGCGAAGCCAACGCCCTGCACATCCTGGGAGTCGCCCAGCAGCAGCTGCCCGATGGCCTGCCAGCGGCGATAGAGTTGACGCGGCAGGCCCTGGACATCTACCGCGCCATCGGCGACCGGCTCGGCGAAGCCAACTCACTTAGCAGCCTCGGGATCATGCGACGGCTGACCGGCGACTACCCGGGCGCCACCGGCCCGCTGGAGGGATCTCTGGAGATCTTCCGCGAGATCGGCGGCGCGCAGGGCGAGGCGACCGCCCTGCGGGGCCTGGCTGACGTCTGGCAGGTAACCGGTGAGTATCAGGACGCGGTCCGCTTGATGGAACAAGCGCTGGAAATCTCCCGGGAAGCCGAAGACCGGTTCGGCGAAGCCTACGCACTCTTCGGCATCGGTTCCGTTCGCCAGCTAACCGGCGACTACGCAGCGGCAACGCTTGCCCTGGAACAGGCCATGCACCTCCATCGCAGCATAGGCAGCCGGCGGGGCGAAGCCTATGCCTGCGGGTGGCTGGGCGATTCGCGGCGAGCGCTGGGCGACTTCCCGGGCGCGACCGAATCGCTGGAAGCGTCGCTGGACCTCTGCTGCGACATCGGCGACCGGATCGGCGAGGCCTATGCGCTGCTCGGCCTGGGTCGCGTGCGACGCGCGGTCGAAGACTTGCCTGGTGCGACCGGTTTCCTGAAGCGGGCCCTGGACATCTTCGGCGACCTCGGCGACCTCGGCGGCGAGATGGAGACGCTCATCGACGTCGGGGCTGTGCACCTGGCCAGGACTGACTCGCTGCGAGCCCGGGCCTGCTACCAGCGCGCCCTGAAACTCGCCCGCGCCGCCGGTACCCGGCTTGAGGAAGCCTATGCGCTGGAAGGACTCGGCCGCTGCGCCGAGCAGACCCGCGACGCCCGCGCCGCCGACACCGCCCGGCGCCAGGCACTGGAGATCTACCAGTGTCTGGGCACCACCGACGCAACCCGCCTCAAAGCGGAGATGGCACCCACGGCGATGTAGCCTCACCGGAACTACCCGGGTGCGGCCGCAGGAGGACCAGTCGCCGGCTTCCAGGTGCTGACCTCGGTCCGGCTGCTGCGGCAGGCCGCCAACTGGGGGTACCTGCCGGTCGGCGAGGTGATTCGCTCCGACATGCCGGGGACGTTCGCGCTGGCGTTGCGCAAGCCGCTGGGCGCCGTCGCAAGGATCTCGCCCTGGAACGGCGCGCACGTACTCGCCTGGCGAACCGTGGTGAACCCGGCTACCGCATCGGTGCCGCACCGGTGTTGTTGCGTCCGGGAAGCTACGACCTCGGTGCCTCCCTGGTGTTGTTCTGGCAGCCCCGGTGGCCACCTGAGGTTGTTCCGTCCCGGGAAGTTACCGCATCAGGAGGGCACCGATGCTGCTGACGGACCGCGGCCGGGCCCGGCTAGGGCGGCCGGTCAGAAGGAGGTGGGGGCCCAGGGGGCGGGGTCCCACCACATAGCGGTGGATAGGGCCATCAGCGCGCCCGGGCGTACCTCGGTGACGACTCCGGCGTCCGCGAGACTGCCGAGCCTGGTGCCGCCTAGGTAAGCCGCGCCCAGTACGACGACCGGCATGAGCAGGTCAGGCTCCGCCGTGGTGCGCTCGCAGGTTGGCTTGACGCCGTCGGCTGGTCCGCCGGCCTGGAGCCGCCAGCGACCAGCGTTCGCTGGAAGCCGGTCGTCGGTCACCTCGATCACGACGTCCACCGCGCTGGAATACGAGCGGCTCGTCAGCGCGACTGGCAGGTCCACGAGCCTGATGTAAAGCCCGTCCATGATCGTGGCCCGGGTCCGGCGCGGGTCCGCGAGTTCGTGCAGCAACGGGTCGTCGAGCGGCCTTGACCTGACGCTGATCTCGCCGACGAGATCTCTGGAGAACATGTCGGCCCACAGCGTGAGCGTGGTGTCGCGGTCCAGGGCGTACAACTCGCGCACGAACAACTCGGCGTTCGGCAGTCCACCCGGGCTCCACTTCGGCTTGACCGAGTACAGCGCGTAGCCGCGCAGGCCGGTCTCGTCCTCGGCCAGTACGCAGCGTTCTGGGCCGCTGCCTTCTCTCATGAACTCCGGGTCGGCCAGCGCAACGTCCCAGTAGGCCTTGTGCCTGGTCAGCATGCCCGGTCTGGTCACCTGGATCGCGTCGTAGATCTGCTTCAGGCTGTCCGCGGTCTCTTTCGGCTCGCAGATCCGCAGGCGCGGCCGGCTCGCTGGCGCTGGGAGCAGGGCCTCGCCGCGCTTGATCGTGTAGTCCAGGTGCCTGGTGGCCACTCCGTAGCCGTACCGGCCGTAAATCACCGACTCGGAGGCGAAAAGCGCGGCCAGTGGCTCGCTGCCGGCCGCGATATCGGCGATCTGGCGGTTCATCAGCGAGGAGAGCACTCCCTGGCGGCGATGCGACGGCAGCACGCCGACGCCGGTCACCCCCGCGGTGCTTACCTGTCCGCCGCCCGGCACGGTCAGGTCAAATGAGATAGCCGTGGCGGTTCCGACGATCTCGTCGCCATCGAACGCGGCCAGACCGCGGTCCACCTCGAAGACCAGCTTTTCCCAGGCCATGAGCTGGTCTTGCGGCCAGTTTGAGTTGAATGCGTGGTCACCAACACGCATAAATTGCGGCAGTTCCGACATGACGATCGGCCGGATGGGGTAACTGGCGTTCATGCTGGTCTTAGTACCCTATGCCGAGGACTAAGGCGACTTGTTTTTCGCCTCCGCTACGGCTCTGACCGCTATCACCGGGCATCTCCGGCAGGTCAGAGCGCCGAATTGAGCGCCAAAACCGGTACAGTTTCGCCATCATGGTTTCAAGTCCAGGACATCGGCTGTGGTCGGCAGCAGGCGCGGCGGCGTTGTCTTTTCGCGGGCTTGTGCGGCGCCAGTTCATTACCCAGAACCGGCGGCTGTCCTTCGTCCTCGCACTCGCGGTGGTCGGAATCGGGGTCGCCGCCGTATGGGTCTCGGCTTCGTGGTTTTCACCGGGCCTGATGATCCTGCCGGTGCTCGCCGGGGGACTGCTGCTCTGGCCGCGGGCTTTGCGCATCTTGTTCGGAATTACGGCCGTGATGCTCGCCTACGACGTGGCCAAGGCCGGCCAGCGTACCGGGTTCGGCATCGTGGCGACGATCGTAGTCGTGGCCATCTTCGCGGATGTCCTGGCCAGGACCAGGGCAAAACTCGGTCTGCAGGGGCTACGCGGTGACCAGATGCTGATGGAGCTCAGGGACCGGATCAAGATGCAGAGCGCGCTGCCCACCCTGCCAGAGGGCTGGGGCTGCGAGTCGGTGCTGAGGCCCGCCGGGGGAGTGCTGTTCGGCGGGGATTTCGTCGTGTCTACGTGCGACGGAAAGACGCTTGAGGTCGCCGTCGTCGACGTATCAGGCAAGGGCATTGATGCGGGCACCAGGGCGCTGCTGTTGTCGGGTGCGTTCGGCGGCCTGCTCGGATCCGTACCGGCTTCTCAATTCCTTTACTCGTGCAACGCCTACCTCAGGCGTAACGAGCCGGTTGAAGGTTTCGTTACCGCTATACATCTTTGTCTTGATCTGACAACCGGTAATTATGTGATCACCTCAGCCGGGCATCCGCCGGCGGCTCATTTTGAGGCATCGAGCGGGTCGTGGCGGCTGACCGCCGCGCGCGGGGTGGTGCTCGGCGTGGTGCCTGACTTGCGGGATGTGCCCGAGCATGGCACCCTGCGGCCGGGTGATGCGCTGATGCTCTACACCGACGGCCTGATCGAGCGGCCTGGGGTCGATATCGATGTCGGAATTGACCGGTTGCTCGGCGAGGCCGACCGCCTGGTCGTGAGCGGTTTCGCGGGCGGCGCGGCTAACCTGATGCAGCAGATGAACGACGGCCGTACGACCGATGACCGGGGTCTGGTGCTCATCTGGCGGACGTGAACTGCTGACCGCTGTTGATCCTGGCCACCGCGTGCTCGACGAGAGCGACCAGTACGTCCCGGCTTGACCCGCGCTGGCGGGCGTCGCAGAGCACCAACGGGACGTCGGGGGTGAGGTTCAGGGCCGCGCGCATGGTGTCGAGCGGATAGCGACGGGCGTCGTCGAAGCAATTCACGGCCACGACGAACGGCATGCCTCGCCGCTCGAAGTAATCGACCGACGGGAAGCAGTCGGCGAGGCGCCTGGTGTCGGCGATCACGACGGCACCGAGCGCACCGAAGGCGAGTTCGTCCCACATGAACCAAAATCGCTTCTGGCCCGGTGTCCCGAACAAGTAGACCACCAGATCGTCGCTGATCGAGATCCGGCCGAAATCCATGGCGACCGTCGTGGTCGTCTTGCGCTCGACTCCGTCGAGCACGTCCACGCGCGTGCTCGGTTCGCTCAGGGCTTCCTCGGTGCGCAGCGGCCGTACCTCGCTGACCGCGCCGACCATCGTTGTCTTGCCCGCGCCGAAGCCCCCGGCGATCAAGATCTTGATCGCGACCGGGGCGCGCCTTCGTTCTGCGGTGATGTCAGAGTCTCCGTAGGGCATCGGCGACCTCCTTAAGAATTCCAATGTCGCTCAGGCCGGACGGTGCGGGCTGGCGCACGTTCACAAGCCCGTGCTCACGGAGGTCAGCGATGAGAATGCGGACAACGCCGAGCGGCAGATCAAGGTCGGAGGCCAGGTCGGCCACGGCGATCGGCCCCCGGCAACCGTCGAGCAGCCGCAGGTGCTCGGGTCCGAGCTTGGGGTCGAGCTCAGGTTCGATGTCGGCCACCGATGTGCTGCGCAGAGCCGACACGAGGGCCACCATGTCGATGGCCTCACCGGTCGGCCGAGTTCGGCCCGATGTGACGGCGTAGGGCCGAACTACCGGGCCGGTGCTCTCCCGGTTCCCTCGACTTCGCCTCGGGGTCATGCTGGTAGCACGCTTACGAGATGACCTGCGCTGGGCGCGGCCGCACGCCCAGGTGCTGGCCGACTCGCTTCACAAGCAGCGCCATCTCGTAGGCAATGAGGCCGGCGTCGGCGCCGAGACTGGCAAGCACGGCAAGGCAACTGCCGTCGCCAGCCGCCGTCACGAACAGGAAGGCAGTCTCGAGTTCGACAATGGTCTGGCGCGGGCTACCGCAATCGAAGTGCTGGCCGAAGCCTCTGGCCAAACTCTGGAACCCAGCTGCCACCGCCGACAGGTGCTCGGCATCTTCACGGGAAAGGTCAGACGACGCGCCGATCGCCAGTCCGTCCCTGGACAGGATCACGGCCTTGTCTACGTTCGCGACCCTGGTTACCAGGTCATCAAGCAGCCAGTCCAGGCTGCCAGTGGCGGTCATCGCGATCCTCCCGCTACTCCTGCTGGTGCTGCTGCTGCCGCCGCCTCAGGCGCGGTCGGCTTGCCGGAAATCACTACTGCTCTCCATCCGGTTCGTCGGACATCTGCTCGGCCACCGAACGGCCGCGCTCCCAGCCGCGTTGCAATGCGGCCATCGTGCTTCTCGCGGCTTCGGGGGAAGGCTCCCCGGCGGGAGCGTGGGAAGTTGCCGGGTTGGCAGACATCTCAGGTGCCGCGACAAAGCGAGATGCCTGCTCAGGAGTAAACGGTTGCGCGGGGGTAGTCGGTTCGCGAAGTTGCGGCGCCAGGTTGGCCTGCCGCACCCGCACGGGCAGTTCGTCTAGACCTTCAAGGTCAGTCTGATTGATCACCGGAGGGTTCTTGGCCAGCGGGTTGGCTACCTGAGGGCTGAAGCCAACGAAGCTGTCGGTTTGGCCTGCGGGATCGAAGACAGAGCCAGCGCCTTCGCCGGCCGCGGGCCGGATGGTGAAGCCTTCGCTCGGGTCGAACGACAGGTTCGGCGGCCCCGCGGGCCTGGTCGGAAGCTGAGGGCCGGACCGTCGAGGCAGGTCATCGAAGGCCGCGCCGTTCTGGTCGGCGGGCGGCGGCGTGCTGCCGCCGGACAGGTTCAGCCAGTCCGAGGGACTGCCCTGGACGTTAGCGTCGGTGGTCGCGCTGAGCTGCGGCCCCGAGTTGGCCGCCACGGGAGGCAGCGGCAGCGGCGACTGCGGCGCTTGTGGCCGGCCGGCCGGTTGATCGGCCTGCTGCCTGAACGGCAAGCCGAGCTCGGCCGTGGGGAAGTCCGATCCGGACGCGAAGGCGGCGCCGAGCGATCCGACGGAGTGATCGACCGGACCGAAGTCGGTCTCGGCCCGCACGGGCGGCTCGACCTCCGCCGTCATCTGATCTTCTAGGTCCTGATCGGTCGGCAGGTAGATCTCGGTGACTGGGCCAAGCGAAAGCGTCGGCGTCGCCGGCTCCTGGGCCCGCACCGGCTCCTGGGCCCGCACCGGCTCCTGCACCGCCTCGCGGCCAGCGAACGCGTCACCATTGAGCACAGGCTCGTCGACAAGCTCGGCCGGCACCACGAAGCCCAAATGCGCCGGACCCGAACCCCAGCCTGAAGCCGCATCCGAGTACGCGGAGACTGAGGCAGCCTCGGAGGCCGAGGCGGGATCGGAGCCCGCCAAGGACCTCTCATCAGCCGACTCCGCCGGCGTGACAGCACCAACCGAATCGACGCCAGCACGAGCCGGCTCACCCTCAAGCGGCCCGGGATCGAGCGGCTCAAGCGGATCGGCGGTCAGCGGTCCGGTGCCGATATGAGCAGCCGTAGTCGTCACCGCCGTGGCAGCGGTCTCCAGGTCGACCAGGTAGCCAGGACTGCCGAAGTCCCCGCCGACCGCTGGGCTGCCCGAACTCGCCGCGATCGCCACGTCGGGCTGGGCCGGACCCGGCAGTTGCGGAACCGGCCTGCCGCCAAGCTCCCTGATTCCGATCAGGCCCGGCGTCTCCAGGCCGGCTTCCGCCACCAGCGCGCTCGGAACCAGCACGACAGCGATCACGCCGCCGTAGGCCGAACCCTGCAAGGTGATCTTCACTTCGTGCCGCCGGGCCAGCTGACCAGCAATGTACAGACCCAGCTGCTCGCTACCGGACAGGTCAAGGGGCTGCGGCTGGGAGAGCACGGAGTTGATCTCGAGCAGTTGCCCCTCGCCCATCCCGAGCCCGCGGTCTTCGATCTCGATGACCAGGCCCTTCGCGACGACATCGCTCTCGATCCGCACCGGGGTGTTAGCGGGGGAGAACGTCGTCGCGTTCTCGACGAGTTCGGCCAGCAGGTGAATGAGGTCGGCCACGGCGTGCCCGGCGATCGAGGCGATTGCCCGCGTCGTCACCCGGATTCTGGTGTAGTCCTCGACTTCGGCCACGGCGGCCCGCATCACGTCCATGATCGGCACGGGGTTCCGCCATGACCGGCCCGAGGTGCCTCCGGCCACGATCAGCAGACCTTCGGCATGCCGCCGCATGCGGGTGGTCAGGTGGTCGACGCGGAACAGGTCGGCGAGTTCCTCCGGGTCGTGGACCCGGCGTTCCATCGCGTCGAGAAGCTCAAGTTGCCTGGTGAGCAACGACTGGTTCCGCCGCGCCAGGTTCCTGAACACGTCGTTGACGCCGCGCCGCATGGCGACCTCGTCGACGGCCGCACCGACCGCGGTCTTGGCCGCCAGGTTGATTGCCTCCCGCAACTGCCCGATCTCGCTGGAGTCGGCCTCTAGCTGCGGAGTCTCGATGGCCAGGTCGACCTCGCCGCCCGACCGGAGCCGGGCCAAGATGGCGGGCAGCCGGACCGCGGACAAGTTGAACGCGGACTCCCTGAACTCATCGAACTGCCTCAGCAGCCCGCGGCTGATCATGAGCGCCAGCGTGAGCGCGGCCGCGATGGCCAGCAAGCCGAGACCGCCAGCCAGGACCAGCCGCAGCACCAGGCTCCTGGCCTTGGTCACGCTCTCGTCCCTGATCTGTCTCGCTGCCTCGGCCAGGGCCTGCTTGAAACCGGTGGCATACGCATTGCCGGCGGCCATCCAGTTGTCGGGCGGAATCTCCATGGCGCTTCGCGGGCCGGCCAGGATCTGATTTTCGAATCCGTCCAGGCTCGCCGACGTAGTAACCGAGATATTGCGCGTGAAGAATTTGCGGTATGTGTGATCAAGGCTGGCCATGGCCTGATTCCAGGTTGTCCTTCGCAAGACAATCAACTGGTTGACGAGCCGCCGGTCGCTTCCGGGATAGGTACGCGAGTTCAGGTCCGCGCCGAACAGGTCGCGTTCCTCAGCCGCCGCCTGAAGCGACTCCTCCATGACCACGAGGTTGTTGGCCTGGACCGCGCCCGGTGTATCGAGCAACGGCAGGATCGCCTGAATTATGACGTTGTTGCCGCCGGAAATGATCCCGCCATAGGCGGTGGCGGCTTCCGCCCGACTCAAGCCAAGGCTTACGACCGTGCCGCGCAGATCGCGCAGCCCGGAGAGCTTGCGACTCAGTATCCTGAGCGCTCTTACCTCTCCGGCCGTGGACTTCTTCGCTACCTCAGCCGCGGCAGCGTCAAGCCGCCGCACGGCCGCATCGGTCGTCGGCTCCTGGGCGAGATAGGCGAGCAACCGACGGTGCGATGGGTTCGCCAGATACTGAAGCGCGAACGCGCGCTCAGCACTCAGTTGAAGCTCGGCATTTGTCAGCGGTTTCGTGACTTGGTCACGGACGCTCGCGGCCGCCCGAAGAGAGGAGACGCTGCCGAGCGTGAGAGCGAGAACCGTGGCGTATAGGCCAATTAGCGCGATTACCGGTACAAGTACTAGCACGATGATCCGGAACCGGACTGATCGGCGACGCAGCATGGCTGATGGTCCTCAGGGGATCAGGCCAGCGTTCGGCTGACGTTGTTACCCGCGAACGAAGCAGAGGTAACGGATCTTACTAGCCCTTTCGAGGCGCTACGGTGCCATCGGACAGGCCTGCGGTGAGTTTTCGCACGCCTTTGCGATATAAAAGCAAATCGTATTTCCCGCATTACCCTCGGTAGCTGTCGCCCGGTAGCAGTTGGGGTGCCGCCACGCCATGTCTGTGGCTTGGATGGCATGAGCCCGACCGCGCGTGGCTACGATTGGGACGCTGGCTAGGTGCGGATCGCGGCCCGCCAGCTTCAACCAAGTCCGGTTTGCAGTCCGGAGGATGAGACGTCATGACTTCACCCAGTGGCCCTCCCACGGTCGGAGAGACCGCAGGAGACGACGCTGCCTCCGAGCAGAGTCGGCAAAACGGTCACCTGGCCGGGACTCAAGTTACCGAAGGTGCTGAAGTCGCCAACGGATCCGGTAATTCAAAGAATGCCCATCAGGGAGAAAGCTCCGCGCCGGCCGATTCCGCCGCGCCGAGCCCGGCCTCGGTGAACGGCGACTCAGCGGAACCAGCGCAGGCCGGTCCGGCCGACGAAACCGACTCCAGCACGGGCGACCCAACCGAGGCTGACCCCGCCGACGCCCACGCGGGCCATGAGTCCGCCGAGGCTCCTGCGGTGGCTGCTGACGAGGAGTCCGCCGAGCCTCCCGCGGGACCGGTGGCTGCCGTCGAGGAGCCCGGTGGATCCGCAAGCGCGGTAGCTGCCGAGCAGGAGCCCGGTGGATCCGCTGCCGTCGAGGAGTCCGGCGCTTCCGCCGCCGAACCCGCCGCACCGCCAAGCACCGCCGAAGCCCACCCGGCGACCACTGCGACCACCGCGGACGCCGACGCGAAGCGCGCCTACGATCGCGGACCCGTCTGGGCCATGCTGCTGCCTCCGCTGGTCGGCCTGGCACTGGGCCTGTGGGGCATTACCACGCCGTCCTACTGGCGCGACGAGGCCGCGACCATCGCGGCCGTGAGCCGCCCGTTCCCCGACCTGATCCACATGCTCGGCAACGTCGACGCCGTGCACTCCGCCTACTACATCTTCATGTGGCCCCTGGTTCACCTGTTCGGTACCGGCGCGTTCGTCATGCGGTTCCCGACGGTGATCGTCGCCGCCCTGACCGCCGCCGCGGTCGCGGCGATCGGCAGGCGCATGATCTCGCCGTGGGTGGGGCTGGCGGCGGGGCTGCTGTTCGCCGTGCTGCCGGTGGCCACCAGGTACGGGCAGGAGGCCCGGCCCTACGCGTTCGTGGTCGGCTTCGCCGCGCTGGCCAGTTACCTGCTGCTCAGGGTCCTGATGGCTGATCCGGCGACCAGGCGCAACTGGCTCATCGGTTACGCCGCCGGACTCGCCGCTCTTGGCATCGCGAACATCTTCGGATTGCTGCTGATCCCGGCCCACGCGATCACCGTCGCGTTCGAGATCCGCCGTCGCGGCCTGAACGCCGATTCCCGCAAGCTCGCCGTCGGCTGGCTGATCGCGGCGGTGGTCGCCGTCGTCTGCGCCAGTCCGCTGCTCGCGCTCGGCTACAGCCAGCGCGGCCAGGTCGCGTGGATCGCGAACAACCAGTCGTCCTCCGGCCTGATCACGCTGGCGACGCTCGCCGGATCCTCGCTGATCACCCTGGCCATCATCGGAATCGTCGCGATCGCATTGATCCTCAGTTCCGAGGCAGCCGGGGGAACGGCCGGGCGCGCGGCCTGGCGGTGGCAGATGACCGAGCTGAGCCTGCCCTGGATGCTGGTGCCGCCCGCGCTGCTGCTCGGCGCCTCGGTCGTCTCGCCGATCTACACCTCGCGCTACGTGCTGATGTGCATCCCCGCGCTGGCGCTGCTCGGCGGCATGGCGATCGTCGCGCTCGGCCGCGTTGCCGGGCCGGTCGCGCTGGCGATAGTCCTGCTCGCGGGCCTGAACACGCAGATCACCCAGCGCCAGCCGTACGGCCACTATGACAACGTTCGGGCGCTGGACCAGATCGTCGCGGCGAACGCCAAGCCAGGCGACGTGGTTCTCTACACCAACCCGAACGCCGAGAGCTTCGCCGCCGCCTATCCCACCGGCCTGGGCAAGCTGCCGAACATCGCGACCAGGCAGGCCGCGAATCCGTCCGGCACGCTCGCCGGCACGTCAGTGAGCGTCGCCACGCTGAAGAAGCGGCTCGCCCACGCGACCCGGGTCTGGGTGGTGGAGATCAACCACTGCGTCTCTGAGCCGCAGTTGCTCAGCCTGGGCGGCGTCCAGCAGGGGGCGGTCCTGTCCGGCGTGCCCCTGCAGTTCGTGAAGATCTGGCACGAGCGCGGCGACTGGCTGTTCCTGTACAAGCACGGTCACGGCGACCAGGCCACCACCACAGCCTGCAACAGCGCCTAGGCCACAGCGCCTAGGCCACAGCGCCTAGACCCTGCCGCGCTTCCGGAGGTCCGACGCCGCCCGGAGCCCCCGGCCTGCTCCAAGGTGCCCGGCCCGCTCCAAGGTGCCCGGCCTGCTCCAAGGTGCCCGGCCTGCTCCAAGGTGCCCGGCCCGCCCTAAGGTACCCGGCCCGCTCCGGCCCGTCCGCCCGCTCCCGGGCCCACTTGCCACGGATTACGAGCACTTACCACGGACCGCGACGTCTTCCCACGGATTTCTCACTCGCAAAAGCCGCGTATCCGGGCAAAATTTGTCCAGAATCCGTGGTAAGTCGTCATAGTACGTGGTAAGTCGGCGCGATCGATTGATAAGTGGGCGGCGCTGGCCTAGCGACTGTCGCAGATCGCGGTTGAGGGGCTACCGTCCGTTAGATGCCGGTCGGCATTGTTGCTCACCGTATTCGATCCATTAACGCTGCGTTGCCAGGTAGGCCTGCGAGCATCGCAAGGCGGCGTTTTGTCTAGTCCGCCAGCGCCGAGACGGATATCCGATCAGCCTCGGCGCTGGACGAGACTGCGTTACTACCTAGCCGAGCCGCTTATCTGATCAAGCAGCGCACGAACTTCGGCTTCCGGGTATCTGCGATGGCCACCGAGAGTTCGTACAGAGGTGAGCTTTCCGTCTTTGGCCCATCTCGTAACTGTCTTCGGGTCGACCCGGAACATGGCTGCAACCTCTGCTGGCGTAAGCAGCCTGGTGAACTCTGGTGACTGTCTGCTAGTGCTCATATGTCGATTCCTCCCCTTGATCGACACGGACTAGGCAAGGTCCGTGAACGATCATAATCCTGCTTATTGAAGCATAAACCAGACGAGTTGAGAAGACATTATGACTAGGACGTTTTGTAGGTTCTGAACGGCTGTGGCGCGGGTAGCCCGCAATGCGCGGCATGTCGGCACCGCTGCCCGGTCAGATCGGGTCAAAACACCTGGGTCAAGATGGGAACTGGGTCAACCAGCAGGCAGAGGAGCGGCTGGATCGACCGGAACGGCCGGCGCGGGCTGGTCTTTCGCCGGAACGGCGAGCTCGCACCAGACGACCTTGCCGGCCCCGGCGCGGCGGGTGCCCCAGCGATGCGCGAGCTGGCTGACGACCTGCAGGCCGCGTCCGCGCTCGTCGTCCTCATCGGCGTGCCGCAGCCGTGGTACGGCGGCGGAATCGTCCAGCACCTCGATGAACAATCCGCTCTCGAAGACCAGGCGCAGTCCAATGGTGCCCTGGGCGTAACGAACGGCGTTCGTCACCAGTTCGGAAACGGCCAGTTCGGCGAGCGGGATCAGATCGGCCAGGCCCCAGCGGCGCAATGGAGTGCGAATCAGCGAGCGAGCCCGCTTGGCGGCGGTCAGCTTGGAGGCGAGCCGCCATGAGGTATGCCGGTCCTGGCTGATCCGCGACAGCTTGGCGACCAGGATCGCTATGTCGTCGCGCTGGTGGTCGCCGTAGACGTCGGCGAGGGCCTCCCGGCAGAGTTCGTCCAAGCTCTGCTCGGTGGCGCGGGGGCCGAAGACGTTCCGCAGGCGTTCCAGGCCGAGGTCGATGTCCTCGGTGCGGCGCTCGACCAGCCCGTCGGTGTACATGACGAGCAGGGTGCCGTCCTCGATCGGCAGGGTGCGGCTCACGATCGGGCTCGCGCCGATGCCGAGCGGCGGCGCCGGGGAGACGTCGAGGAACTCGTTGGTGCCGTCGGGACGCACGAGCAGCGGCGGCAGGTGACCGGCCGAGGCGACCTCGCAAGTGCCGTCGACCGAGTCGTAGACCGCGTAGACGCAGGTGGCGAAGTGCGGCTCGAACACGCCGATCTCGTGCATCAGGTCATCGAGCCGCTGCAGGGTCTCGGCCGGCGGGAGCTCGAGCATCGTGAGCGTCTTGATCGCGGTGCGGAGGCGGCCCATCGTGACGGCGGCACGGACTCCATGCCCCGCTACATCGCCGACTACAAGCGCCACCCGTCCGCCGGGCAGCCCGATCGACTCGTACCAGTCACCGCCGACCTCGATCAGCTTGCTGCCGGGCAGGTAGCGGTGCCGGACATCGACCGACGCCGGGTGAGACAGCCCGGTCGGCAGCATGCTGCGCTGGAGGGTCAGCGCGGTGGCGCGCTCCCGGCTGTATCGACGGGCGCCGTCCACGAACAACGCGGCCCGGCTGGCGAACTCCATGCCGATCTCGGTGTCGTACGCGTCGAACCGGTGGAATCCCTGCCGCCTGATGCAGATGAAGAACCCGAGCATGGCATCGCCGACCTTGATCGGCAGGGCCAGCATCGAGGTCCCTGAGATCAGGTCGGCGACCGGCGTGCGCAGCCAGGCCGTGGCCAGCTCGGTCGCCGCCTCATCGGTCATGACCATGCTGACCGGTGTGCTGGTGTCCAGGCATTTGGTGTAGATGCTGTTGGGCGGATAGCGCAGGATCTCGCCGATCGGGAACGTCGCTGACCAGCCCTGGTCGCCGTCGTCGAAGGCGATCGCGAGGCGGCGCACGAACTGGTTGCCGCCCCGGGTGGTGTCCTCGTCATCCCCGTCACCGAGCAGGCTCTCCAGCATCAGCATGCCGGCCGAGTTGCAGAAGTGCGGCACCAGGATGTTCACGAGCTCGGGAGCGAGCTGGTCGATGTCGAGCGCGCCGCCGATCCGCCGGACCGCACCGTCGAGCAGCGCGTTCCGCATCAGCGCCGGGTCGATGAAACGCTCGGCGGCCGGAGCCGGGATCCGCATGGTCACCTGAGCGAACAGCTCGGGGTCCGCGGACCTGATCGGCTCGACGGTCACTACGGCGTCCACCAGCGACCGGTTCGCCGTCCGCAGCGTCAGCACGGCGGTGCTCTGCCGGTCGGAGCGGGTGGCCTCGATCATGCCGCTGAGCATGGCGGCCGGATCGTTCGGACCGGTGATCAGCGCGGCAAGATCGGTGCCGAGCAGCGAGCCGGACTGGTCGGCGAGGATGTCGCCGGCGGCCCGGTCGTGCTGGCGGATCAGGCCGCAGCCGTCGATCCCGAGCGTCAGCGTCTGCGCTGAGGCACTGGCGATTACCGCCGATACCTCCGTCGCTACAGCCGACGCCACTGAGTCAGCTCCCTCCAAGGCCACTTGCGAGCTTCACCGATCAGTCTATGGAATAAAGCCTCGTCAAATGAGAATGAAAGCGGAATCAACACCCCTGTCTGCCGGAATGGCGGCTGGTCCGGGCATGGCTCAGCGGGCTGGGGCAAATTCCGCGGTGCCAGGATCAGCCGTCCTTGGGCGGCTCGCCGTGGCCAGCGTTGGCGCGGCCGCGGCCCCAGTAAGCCTTGGGGGACATCTGATCAGCTACAACACCGCGCTTGCCGAGTATCTCCCGCAACGCCAGTACCACCGACGCCTCGCCGAATAGGTAGACGTGCCCGGCCCCGCGCGGCAGTTCGACCTCGGCTGCTTCCGCGCCCAGCAACGCCGGATCCCCGGCAGTTCCCCCGAGCCGGTGCAACCAGGTCACCCGGGTAGCGGCCCCGGAAAATATTTCTTCCTCATCGTCGGGATCGCCAATCTCGATGACCAGCGTCGCCTCGGCGGTCTCGGGCAGCGACTCCGTCATCGCGAGGATGGCTGGCATCGCCGAATCGTCACCCATGAACAGGTGCCAGTCGGCCGTGGGCGAGGTGGTGATCTTGCCGCGCGGCCCGATGCCCTCGATCGTGTCGCCGGGCTGGGCAGCGCGCAGCCAGCGCTCACCGGGGCCCTGGCCGTGCAGGACGATGTTCAGGGTCAGCAGCAGTTTGTCGGGATCGAGCGACCTGATCGTGTACCGGCGCCGGATCGGGCGCTTGCCTTCGGCTGCCACGAGCAACATCACGTCCTGGCCGGGTGCGTAGCTGAAGTCGGCCAGCTCCGGCGCGGTGAGAACGATCTGCTGCATGTTCGGTGACCGCTGACTCGACTCGATGACCTCGAAGTTCAGCCGTCGCGTACTGGCCAGCGAGCCGGTCAGTTCTGCGAACGGATCATCTAGTTGCGCGCGTATCTGCTGTGGCAGGGCTTCAGTCACGTTCCTAGGTTATTCAAGGCTTGATCGACTAGCACGTAGCCGGCCCGTCAGCTACTGTCCGTAACTTTCTAGTGGCTCTGTCCGAGGTGCGACGTTGGGCGCGGACTCGGCGCCCTAAGGTCGGTGCCGAACCATTTTCAGCGGCCCTCACCGTCTGCATTGTCGCAGGATAACGGCCAAGTATAGGACAGTTCAAATACCAGCCTGTTACCAAAACGCAATCGAAAACGACCGCGTCTCTGATTACTGTCTGCGCTTTGTTGATAACGTCTCGTAGTGAACTGGCAGGGCGGGGATTACTGAGAGCAACCGTTGCCAGACCGTTTCTTTCGCCGCAGACCGGTCGGTCTTGACCGCCCAAGTGTCCGGAATGCGATAGCGGCAGACCAGAAGGAAGGAACTACACATGCGCAAGCGCTTTACCAAGGCGTTCTACGCGATGTCGGCGGCGGCTGTGATCACGGCCAGCTTCGGCGCCAGCGCCGGGGTTGCGTCCGCGGCCACGCACCACCCGAAGGACACCGTCGCGTGCGGCTCGAACTGCGTGAGCATCTTCAGCGACCAGCTGGGTTCGAGCGTCACGATGAACGCATTCGTGCCTGGTGACACGGGCGTCGGCGGCCACACCGGCACGCCGGTCAACCTGCACCTGGCCGGCAACTTCCGGCCGAACGGCGACTTCACGCCGTCGATCAGCGGTTTCGTGTTCCAGTTCTGCGGCTTCCTGGCGAACGACTTCTTCTCGCCAACGTCGTTCATCTGCACGCACTACCCGCTGTTCGCGGTCATCGAGCTGAACTGGTCGCCGTTCGGCAACCAGTCCGGCTGGTGCGCCGGCGTCTCCAGGGCGATCTCCGGCCAGAAGGTCACCCTGCAGCCGTGTGGCGTGTCCGCCAAGACCGTGTGGATCGCTGACCGGATCCACAGCACGCAGGGCACCAACTGCCTGATCCCGACCGGCCAGCCAGTCTCGCCTGGGGACCCGTCGGTCAACTTCTGCCCGCTGATCAATGGTGGCGACACCAACTTCAGCCAGCCGCTGGTGCTCACGCTCAACACGGGCACCAACCGTCCGAGCAACCAGCTCCAGCTGTTCCGCGAGCTGCTCGTCGGTAGCGTGGCGCGCTCGAACCAGCAGTGGGCTTTCTACTTCGGCCCAGTCACCTGACCTGGACCCAAGAAGTTTGACCAAGAAAATTGGCAGCCCGTTCCCTGGCTCAGGCCGGGGAGCGGGCTGCCGCGCACTCACCGTGGTTTACCGGGGAAGTTCGAGAGGGGGCGGGCATGCGCATGCGGATGAGCGTGGCCGGTTGTGTATTGACGGCGGTAGTTGCCGTCGCTGGGCTCGTCGGGCTGCCGGCGGGGGTGGCCAACGCGGCGGCCAAGGGGTGCGGCAAGCACTGCTTCAGGCTGTACGCGCGTCGGCCAGGGCAGGCGTTCACGATGAACGTGGCCATGGGGGCTAACAACGGGACCGGCGGCCGGGTCGGCCGGCCGATCAACCTTCAGTCGGCGGCGGACCACGGGCCCGACGGCGACTTCACGATGTCGTTCATCGGGCGGGTGTCGCAGTTCTGCGGCTCTGACGCACACGATTTCTTTTCGCTGGAATCCTATGTGTGCAACCACGATTCGGACTTCTGGATCTTTGAGGCCGAGTGGGCACCCTACGGCAACAGTTCAGGGCTCTGTGCCGGGCTGGCATCGCCTGACTCGACCGGAGAAAGCATTACGCTGCGCTCGTGTGGCGTGAACGACCGGACGTTGTGGATCGCCAATCAAGCCAACGGCACCAACGGGCACTGTCGCGGGCCAAAGAACTTCTGCCCGTGGATGAACGCCAGCGATAACAACTTCCGCGATCCCCAGGTGCTCACGATGAACGGAGCCTCGGCGGCGCCTGGCAACCAGCTCTTCCTGGCGCCGCAGAACCTGTTGCCTTCTGGAAACAACGGACAGGCCTGGAACAACCAGGAGTTCGCGTACTACTGGCGCGCGGACGACTGACCCGGAGTCAGGCGGCGGTTAATTGGCTGGATGGCGGTCAGGCCGTACTGCCACAATCGCCGCCATGACTTCATCGGGCTACTGGCCGTTGACCGGCCTGCGACTGCACACCGAAGGACTCGAGCTCAGGCTGCCGGACGCTGATGATCTCCTGGCCCTGGCGGCCCTGGCCGAGGCCGGCGTGCACGATCCGGCCACCCAGCCGTTCGAGGCGGAGTGGACCGATGTCTCCCCGCCCGAGCGAGCGCTGGCGACCCTGCGTTATCACTGGTCCTGCTGGGGGTCGTGGCAGCCGACCGATTGGACGCTGAATCTGGTCGCGGTACGTGACGGCACGGTCGTCGGCATGCAGGGCATGAGCGGCGCCAACTTTGCCAAGCTCAGGGAGGTCGGGACCGGGTCCTGGCTTGGCCTGGACTACCAGGGCCAGGGGATCGGCACCGCGATGCGCGCGGCGGTGCTCGCGCTGGCTTTCGACGGACTCGGTGCCGAGTTCGCGATCTCGGCGGCGTTCGTGGGCAATCCGGCCTCGATCGCGGTGTCGCGCAAGCTTGGCTACGCCGCTGACGGGATGAATCGGTACCTGATCAGGGGTGAGCCGGTACAGAACCGGCGGTTCCGGCTGGACCGGGCGGCCTGGCTCGGTAATCGGCGGATAGATGTCAGCATTAGCGGCCTTGAACCTTGCCTGCCATTGTTCGGCCTGAATTAAAGGGACGACCGGCCGCAAAATACTGCCAGGAATCGGATTTTCTACGGCGTCCGATTTTGCTCATGAGTCCATGCTGCGTGTCGGCCAGGCCTTACTATTGCTCCGCCACCCATACTTAGACGAGGTTAAATCCGGTCGGTTCGCGAGCTGAATGGTGGGGGAATGGGTAAGTTCTGGACGACGGGGTTGACGGTTACCGCCGTATTTGCGGCGGCGGTAATGTCAACCGGCGCGGCTCAGGCAAAGGCGCCTGAGGTACACACGATTAAGCTCTGCAAGTCTTATCAGCACATAGTGGTCCAGCGCGGCAAAGAGCATTACGTCGTCAGGAACGACAACTTCGGTCATTTTAGTGAGTGCCTTGCGAATCGGAACGGCTCGCCGAATTTCGCCGTGGTTTCCTCGGGGGCGCGCGGCGGGCTGATCGAGCCGGTCGCGTACCCCAACATCTTCGTCGGCTGCAGCTGGGGGATCTGCACCCCGCACACCCGGATGCCGCTGCGGGTCAGCAAGGTCAAGTCGCTGGTCACCACCTGGCATACGAAGACGAAGGCCAAGGGCACCTGGGGCGCCGGCTACGACATCTGGTTCAACCGCCGGCCGGTCACCTCGGGGCAGAGCAGCGCAGCCGAGCTCATGATCTGGCTGGACTCGCGCGGGTTCGGCGCTAACACCTGGCCGGTGGTGACGGTCGACCACCAGAAGTGGCATCTGGAGCACTGGGTGACCCACGGTCACGGCAAGCGGTGGAACTACATTCAGTTCCGCCGGGTCAAGTCGACTAGCAAGGTGACGAACCTGGACGTCAAGGCGTTCATCGCGGCCGCCGAACGGCACGGGCTGATGAAGAGCACCTGGTGGCTGACGAGCGTCGAGGCTGGCTTCGAGATCTGGCGCGGCGGCGTAGGCCTAAGCACCACCAAATTCGCCGTCCACCTCTAACCGCGCAAACCGGCCGCGCTCGCAGCGTTGCCGCCTAGCGGTCAGGCGATTTGCTTGCGGTAGCGGACTTCTTCTATGGGGAAGCCCTGGGTTACGTCGCTTCTGGCTCCGTCTTCGATCCAGCCGCATCTGGTATAGAAGCCTCGGGCTCGGGTGTTGCTGGCCAGCACCCACAACGTCACCTGGGAGTAGCCGGCCGAGGCGAGGCGGGCTATCGCGGTGCTCATCAGCCTTTTGCCGATGCCTTTACCCCAGGCTTCTGGCACGAGGTAGATGTCCCTGATCTCAGCGACCTGCGCCCGGTCTTCTCCGTCGTCGCGGGTCGGGCCGAACTCGGCGTACCCGATTACCTCTTTTTCTGGTGCGACGAGCAGGACGCCGGACTTAGGCCAGTCGCTGGCGACGAGAATTTCTTGCCACTCGGTCGGGCGGGTCGCCCTGAGGCTGTCGAGGTACTCCTGGGGGAGCAGGCCAGCATGGGCGGCTTGCCAGGACCGGACATGTATGTCAGCCACCTGCTTGGCGTCGCTGACCGTAGCGGCTCGCACTGCCGGGCGCGGGATGGCAACCATGACCGCCTCCTTGCCGTGCCGTTGATCAGACGGCTGCGCTGCTGACGCTGACAAGCATCTCACACCGGCAACTGTGCAGATACACGTGCAGCAACACATCTACAGCAAACGATTGCAGGAAAATATGGTCGATACCTCACCTGTTCTCGGGACGGCCGCTAGAGGCGGTCGGGGGCTCTGACGCCGAGCAGGCCCAGGCCGTTCGCCAGCACGATCTGGCTGGCGCGGGCCAGCCAGAGCCGGGCTCGGCCGGTCTCGTCGAAGTCCTCGCCCGCCCTTGGCAGCACCCGGCAGCCATCGTGAAACCGGTGGTACGAGCCGGACAGGGCTTCGAGGTACCGGGCGATCCGGTGTGGCTGCCGCAGTTCCGCCGCGCTCGCCAGCGTGCCGGGGAAGTCGGCCAGCGCCTTCAGCAGGGTCACTTCGCGGTCGTCGCCGAGCAGGCTGGTGTCGTAGTCCTCGCCGAGCGTGAATCCGAACTCGGCCGCGTTCCGCATCAGCGACGCGATCCGTGCGTGCGCGTACTGCACGTAGTAGACCGGGTTATCGGTGCTGCGGCGGGTCCACAGGTCCAGATCGAGGTCGATCGGCGAATCCAGCGAATACCGGGCCAGCGCGTACCTGGCCGCGTCCACGCCGACGGCGCCAATGAGGTCATCGATCGTGATGACGGTGCCCGCGCGCTTGGACATGCGGACCGGGCGGCCGCCGGAGATCAGGCTGACCAATTGCCCGATCAGGATCTCGAGCGTTCGGTCGGGGTCGTCACCGAGACAGGCGGCGACCGCGCGCATCCGGCCAACGTAACCGTGATGGTCGGCGCCCAGCACGATCATGACCTTGTCGAAGCCGCGCTCGCGCTTGTCCAGGTAGTAGGCGCAGTCGGCGGCGAAGTAGGTGAACTGGCCGTTGCCGCGCCGGATCACCCGGTCCTTGTCGTCGCCGTAGTCCGACGTCCTGACCCAGGTCGCACCGTCGGCCTGGTAGACCGTGCCCAGGTCCCGCAGCCGGGCCAGTGCTCGATCCAGCTCGCCTCGTTCGTGCAGATCCCGTTCGCTGAAGTAAACGTCGAATACCGCCCCGAAGTCCGACAGGGACGCCTTGATCTCGGCGAACATCAGCTCGACGCCGGCCGTCCGCACCAGGCCCAGAACATCGTCGGCGGACTCGGTCAGGATCTGCGGATGCCGGTCGACCAGGGTCTGGGCGATCTCGCCGATGTACTCTCCGGCGTAGCCGTCGTCGGGCGGGGGTTCGCGCCGTGCCGCCGCTAGCAGCGACCGAGCGAACCGGTCGATCTGCGCCCCGGCGTCGTTGAAGTAGTACTCGGTCGTCACGGCGGCGCCCTGCGCGCGGAACATCCTGGCCAGCGCGTCACCGACCGCCGCCCACCGCGTTCCGCCCAGGTGAATCGGCCCCGTCGGATTGGCCGACACGAACTCGACGTTGATGCGCGAGCCGTCGAGCACGGCGCTGTGCCCGTACTGGCTGCCTTGCCGCACGATGACGCCGGCGGTCGATCCGGCCGCGCCGGCAGCCAGCCTGATGTTCAGGAAACCCGGCCCGGCTACCTCCACGTTCCCGATTTCACTGTCGCCGGAGAGCTTGCCCGCGATCGCGGTCGCCAGTTCCCTGGCCGGCAATCCGGATCGCTTCGACGCCTGGAGTGCGATCGTCGACGCGTAGTCCCCGTGCTCAGGATTCTTAGGTCGCTCCACCTTCGCTTCCGGCAGCAAGGAGGGATCGAGGCCATAGTCGGCGAGCGCTGCTTTCGCAGCGGTCAGGACCGCGCCCGCCAGCTGATCGGGGGTCATGCGGATTGATGATATTAGCTATCGCACAGGTCACGCCTTCAGTTATTCGCGGGGTCTGTGCTAGCCAGAGGGGGACGACCCCCTTGAACCCCCGCGGAGCGACGGGCGACGTGCAGCACGGCACCCCAATGCCGCCGGAGCTGGCCTTCGGGCCGTTCGGCCAGCCGTCGCCTGATCTCGCCGTAGAGCCGGTCACGCTTGGCCTGGCCCATCGCGATGTGATTGGAGAACGTGTCGAGCAGCGCGATGTACCGATCGGCGGTGTACCTGATCTCCCAGTCGAATCGCCGGACTTGCACGTCGGTGAACAGGCCGCTGCCCGAGATCTCGGCGGCGAAGTCGCGCATCTGATCGGGCCGGGGCGTGAACCAGTCGTCCGGCCTGCCTTCGCAGATCTCCTCGTAGACCGGCTGGATCTCGTGAAAGAAAGAGTCGCCGTCGACCGGGAACACGTGGTCTGTTGCCCACAAGGCCAGATGCCCGCCCGGACGGAGCAGCTCCCAGGCCTTCTGGTACCGGACCGCAGGATCGATCCAGTGCCAGGCGGTGGCGGCGAAGACCAGGCTGTAGCCACCCTCAGCGGCCGGCGCGCAGTCTTCGAAGGCACCCTGGAGAACCTCGACGCCGGGATAGCGGGCCAGGTTCCGGCGGGCCGCCGCCGCGAGCTCAGTCCCTAGTTCGACGCAGGTAATCGAGAACCCTCGGTCGGCGAGCGGGATCGTGGCCTTGCCGGTGGCGCAGCCGATCTCCAGGAGCCGGTCGCCGGCCCGTAGTCCGGCCAATTCGATGAGCTCGTCATAGAGCGCGGACGGGTATTCCGGACGGGCCTGATGGTAGTTGCCGGCTATTGAGTCGAATGTCACTCTGAGCTGTTCTCTGTCATTCGGCATGAGTTCATTTTCCGGCTGCTGCGCCCGGCGAGGATGCCGGCGCCTACATCAGCTCCGGCCAGCGCTCGGCCGGCCGCAGGTGGTTGTGCAGGTTGGTCCAGCCCTCAGCCGAGTCATCGGTCTCATCGTGCTGGCCGTGGAACAGGCCGAGATACTGGCCGACCTCGGCCAGGTCGAACCAGAGCCGGTAGAACGACAGCGCGTCCAGGTCGAGTTCGACTCCGGTGGCGGCCACGTACCGGTCGAGCAGGGAGGCGTCGGCGTCGGCGAGCGTCCACAGATCGCGTTCGGGCGGGGCCAGCAGCGCGGTGTCCCAGTCGATCAGCATCGGGCCGCCTCGGGTGATCATGACGTTGCCCGCATGCGGTTCGCCGTGGGTGACGACCATCCGTTCTGGCCGGGCGGAGAGCCGCCCGGCCAGGACGTCGTGGGCGGCCGTCAGCTTCTCCAGGCCGGAGGCGTGAGTAAGGAGCAGTTGCCTGGCCCGTTCGCCGTAGGGCCCGCCATCCCAGGTTCGGCCCAAGTCGTCCAGGGCCAGCTGGAGACTCTCCAGATGCGGCAGCACGAAATCGTCGGCGCGGGCCGTGTCGGTCTTGACCCGGTGAACCTGGACCAGCAGGTCGAGCACCGCCCGCCGATGGCTGGCACTCCGGTACTCCCCGTCCTCGCCGGCGTGGGTGCCGTCGAGGTAGCGGTAGACGATCAGGGCGTAGCGCCTGGTGAACCGGCTCAGCGGCTCGTCGTCGTCGCGCCGGATCGGTGCGACGACGAACTCGAGCCTGGCCTGCTCGCGCAGCGCCAGTGCGGTCAAGAGCGCGGCCCTGATCCGGCCGAACAAAGCGTCGGCGGTGTCGGCCCGGTTCCTGACGAAGACCGGCAGGTCGGTGACGGCCAGGAACCGTTGCTGGCCGCAGCCGTCGGTGGCCAGCCAGTGATGATTGCCGCCGCCCACCGCGAGGTATTCCAGCGAATTGGCCCTGAATCCCCATCCGGTCCGCAGGGCGGCACTGACCTCGGCATCGGCGAGGTCGGTCGGCTTGGTCAGCACACCGTCACTGTAAGCCGGTCGGGCGCGCAGGCCGAGCGAAATTCGCGCCGGTGTTACCGTCGTGCAGGCGCGCCTGCTGTCGGGCAGCCAGACCGCCCTGGAGGGAGCGAAAGACGTGCGAGTGCTGCTGGCTACCGAGCGTCAGGCGGCAGGGCGACGAGATCGCCCGGAGGCGGCCGAGCGGGCACTCACCGGCACCGAGCCGCTGACCCCGTCGATCCGTTGAAGCAGAGACTGCGCACGCTGCGGGTAGATGACGTGCGATACCGGTGGTCTGCACAGCTGCGCTACCACCGAGACGCCGACTTGAACCTCCAGCGGTTCGTGCGGGTTCGGGTGTGGGGAGGCGGCAAGAACAGCCAGGTGCTGAGCGCCGACCTCGTCTCCACCAGTGAGCCTGGGCCCTGGGGGAGCGGCGTGACCGACGTGGCCTACCCGACGCCCAAGGACGTTCGCGCGATCATCGACTACGCGCTGGAACAGGGCTGGGATCCTGCGGCCGTCGGCGGGCGGTTCCAGTTGCGCCCAGCGGCGGACCAGGAGGTAGCAGGTTTCCGCGTCACCGACTCGGTCGGCCGAAGAACCTAAAATCAGGAGGGAGAAAAATTTGCGCAGGTCTTTAGCCGGGCGGCGGAGGCGCGGCTAGCTGGTGGGCCAGCTTCTGGCCAGGATTTGCTGGGCCGCGCGCGGCCGATCGCCGTCCAGGCGCAGGCGATCAGTTCGTCGTCGGTCTTTGAACCGTCCGGCCAGGGGTAGCCGTGAGCAAGGACGAGCAGCCGAGCCGGGTTTCGCGGGATGCGGGTCGGAGTCTTCCGCATTACTGTTCAGCTGCGTAACGTCATTGGGAGTTGGCTACGTTAGTACGGAGGCTGCGATGGCGCTCAAGATCATGCCGCATGGCCGGCTGCAGGAGTGGGTCGCGCAGGAGAAGGGCTACTTCACGGCCGAGGGCCTGGAGTACAGCTTCATCACCGGCGGCGACTACGGCATTCATGGCGTCAGCCGGGACGGCACGGGAGAGATCAAAACCGGCGCGTTCGAGACGTTCGGGTCCGGGCGCGACGGGGCGGACGTGAGCTGTGCGTGCCACTGGGCTACGGCGGCGGCCGCGAGCGAGCGGTCCGGACAGCTCATTACGGCGGCCTACTCGGTGGCGCCGTGCGGCATCTTCGTGGCGCCGGAGTCTCCGGTCCGCCGGCCGGAAGACCTGGCCGGGGTGCCCGTCGGCGTCGGCTACCACTCGGGGAGCCACTTCGCCACCCTGCAGGCACTTGAGGCGGTGTTGCCGGCCGACCAGATCAGCCTGACGTTCCAGGGTCCGCCGAATGAGCGGCTGGACGCGCTGCTGGACCGGCAGGTCCCGGCCGGGACCATGTGGGGCGTGCCGTTCTACGTGGCCGAGGCGTTCGGGTTCCGCAAGGTTCTCGACGCGACGTTCATGATCGGCTTCCTGGTCACGGGCAATGAGGCCAGCAAGGACGACGTCGAGGCGTACCTGGCTGCCCTGCGCCGGGCCCAGATGGAGATCGACCTGCGACCCGAGGCGTACAAGCACTATCACCGCAAGGCGGTCCCTGAGAAATACCAGGACCAGGTCGATGTGCGCACGTTCGGCCTCGGCGAGCGCATCGTGTTCCTGCCCTACACCGGGGAGACCTTCGAGGCGACCCGCCAGTGGACGGAGATGCGCAACCTGTTCGGCGGGTCGCAGGCCGGGTCGGCAGGCTATGCGGAGGTTGGCCTGGTTCGCTAACGCTCGCGGGGCTTGCGGGCGCGGATGCCGAGGATGGTGGGCACCGGGTTCGCGCCTCGTTCGACGACTCGCTCGATTGGCAGGTCGGCCGCGATGAAGGCGTTGAACAGCTCGGCCAGCGGATTGTGGCGCATGCCGACTCGCTTGCGGACGTAAGGTCCCCACCACGGTGCCTCCTGATGCCAGCCGGACTGACGGTAGGTTGGGTGGGCGAGCACGCCACCGTCGTCAAGGATCTGGCTGTGCGGGCCGTTGAAGCAGGGATGAACTCCGTAGTAGACACCGATGCCGCCAGGAACCAGGACCCGGGCGACGTCGCGGAGTACGGCCGAATAGTCGTCGACGTCGGTGGAGATCCACAGCGTCACTATGGTCGGGAATACGCCGTCGGCGAACGGCAGCCTGGCGGCGTCGCCCTGCATGACGTGCCTGGACCGGCCGTGAGCGATGCGGAGCTGGTCGGCGGAGCGATCGAGCCCGACGACCGTTCGGCCGCTGGCGGTCAGGGCGTCGAAGTAGAGTCCGGTGCCGCAGCCCAGGTCTAGGAGCAGGCCTTGGTTTGGGCCTTGACCTGGACTGGGGCCGCCGAGGAGGTCGAGGATTTCGGGGACGTTGCGCTCGATGTGCTGGCTGTTCCAGCAGTCGTACCAGTCGGCATGCCCGTCGTAGCGTGATTTCGTGGCCGGCATAGTTGCTGCTCCCGGTGAGGTCGCGTGAGTTTCACGCTAACCCGTGATCGGGGCCGGCGGGTCGCCGGTTCACGCTGGGCGGACGAATGGCTCGCTATTCTGCTGGGGTGGGTACCGCTTCGCCATTGCGAGTGATCATCTTTACCGGATTGCCGGGTACCGGAAAGTCGACGCTGGCGGAGCAGGTCGCGCGGCGCACGGGTGTTCCGGCGTTCGCGGGCGACTGGCTCATGGGCGGCCTGAAACCCGCGCGGTCGGCGATAGGCAAGCTTGATCGCTCTGATTATCTGGCGGCCTGGTTCGGGCTGTTGCGTACCTTGGTATTCAGGCAGCTGATGCTTGATCAGAGCGCGATCGTCGATGACGTGGTCAGCGACGAGCAGTTCAAGCTCTGGCGGGAGACCACCGACCAGTTCTCGGCCCGCTTGTTCGTCATCGAATGCGTCTGCTCGGATGAGGATACGCACCGGACTCGGATCGAAGGTCGGGTCCGCGGCATTCCCGGGTGGCACGAGGTCGGGTGGGATCACGTCGAGCGGATGCGCGCGGAGGTGTCCCGGCCGACCGTTGATCGGCTGGTCGTCGACGCGGTGTTCCCGCTCGAGGACAATCTTCGCCGGGTGCTGGAGTACATCGGCGTCGACTCACCTCTGGCAACCGGGAAGCAAGCCCCCGCGAATCTTTCTCCTTAGAAGGGGTTGAATTCGTACTTGCTGTACCAGTACACCTCGTCGGTGAAGCCGAGCCGTCGGTACAGCGCGGCTGGGGCGCTGCCGTCGGTGGCGTTGATCATCAGCGAGCGGTTGCCGGTTGCCGCTGTTGCCGCGGTCGCCCAGCGGGCGAGAATGGACTGAGCGATCCCGCGGTGCCGGTACGGAACCCGGGTGCCCAGGATGAATACGAGGTCGTCGACGCCCAGGTAATGCGCGAGTACGGCTACCGGCTCGCCGTCGAGAACGCCGAGCTGATATTCCGATAGCGGCAGCTCGGCGCGGCGCCTGCCGGCGTCGGCGGCGATCGCGTCCGGCGCCGGATCCTCCTCGCTGTCGGCGAAGGATTGCAGCTTCACCCGAGCCCAGGTCTCAAGGTCGGCGGTGCCGACGGCGGTCACCTCAAGGCCGTCCGGGCCTGGTGCGGGAGACACCATAGGCCCGATCAGGGCCAGGTAGGTGGTCGACTCGTGGTAGCTGCATCCGTGCTCGCGCAGGGCCGCGTCCAGCCGGGCGGAGCGAGCGCGGTCATCCACCATGATCGTGAAGTTGCTGGCGGCGCAGGCGTCGCGCGCGCCCGCGAGCGCGGCCGGTACGTCGGCCGGATCGGAAATGCTCAGCACGACCCTGGTCAGGTCGGCTCCGAGCGTGCAGGCGAAGCCGAACCAGTGAGTCGTGCCCTCCAGGCCGATCTCCGGCGCCGGTGAGGTGTACCAGCCGCGCACCGTGGCGCTGACCGCATCATGGCATGGGTGCCTGGCATTGTCGGTCATGATAGGCGTCAGTCCCTGAACACTTCCTCGGAGAACCATTTCCAGGTGCGCGGGATCCCGTCCTCACGTGCGACCGTGGGCGAATAGCCGATCATGGCTTTGGCCAGGTCGTAGGAGGCGAAGTTGCGGTCCACCTCACCTGCGCGCCTGGGCCGGAACTCGATCGGGTGATCGGGGACGCCGGCCGCTCGCCGGCAGAGGTCGGCCAGTTCCTTGACCGATGTCTCGACCCCGGAGGCGGCATGCAGCACGGTGCCGCCAGGGACGTCCTTCTCGAGCGCTAGCTGGAGCGCGTTGGAAATGTCGTCCACGTGCACGTAGTCGCGAGAGGCCGATCCGTCGCCGTACGCGACCAGAGGAGCGCCGGAGTGGATCGACTCGAAGAAGACGTTGATCACGCCGCGCTTGCGGGCGCACCACGGGCCGTAGACGTTGCCGAACCGGATCGCGACGGTGCGCAGCCCGTAGGTCTTGGCGAAAGCGTGCGCGTAACCCTCGCCGGCGAGCTTGCTCGCTCCGTAGGGCGAGATCGGCTTAGGCAGCGAGCGCTCGTCGACGGGCGGCGTCGCGTCCCCGATCAGCGCTCCGCCGGTCGACGCCTGAACCACTCGCTCTACGCCCGCCCGTCTCGCCGCGTCCAGAACGCGGAAGGTGCCGAGCACGTTGACCTCGAAGTTCATCTCCGGATCCTGGACCGAGCCGATCACCGAACCGGCGGCGGCGAGATGGATGATCGCTCCCATTCCCTGGAGCGCGTCATCAAGCGCGGCCGCGTCGCGGATGTCGCCTTTGACCAGCTCAGCGTCCACGTCGGTGAGGTGGCTGGCGTCCCCGGTACTGAGATTGTCCAGCACCCGGATCCGGTAGCCGCTGGCCACCAGCCGCCGGACGAGCGTCGCACCTACGAAACCGGCACCGCCGGTAACCAAGACTCCGTCAGAAGCATTCACAAGAGGGGGAGTGTACCGTCCGTCCGCCCAGGCCTGCCGGCCGAACCCGGCCCGGCGATTCGGCCGATGAAATCCGCGATGGCCGGGAAGGCGAGATCTGGCCGGTCGTGAAGGATGTCATGCCGGGCGCCGGGCAGGCGCACCAGGCGGGTGGTCTCAGGGGGCAGGCGGCTCGCCAGATCCTCGACCACGGGCAGCGGGCAGATCGGGTCGTCTTCGCCCGCGAGGATAAGGACCGGGCCCCGGACTGATTCCAGCATGCTCCACGGGCTGAAATTCGTCGCCTCCCGGCGAAAGAAATGCAGGCTGACTTCGGTCGTCGCAATGGACCGGGCCCGTCGTTGCCGTAGCTCTTCGGCGGTTCCGGGTCTGCTGCTGTAGAGCGGATGGCAGACCCGGCGGTACTCGGAGAGGGATTCCTCGCTCAGCTCCCTGAAGTCGCGTTCCGCGACGGCGGCCGCCTCGTCGCCGCCCAGCCTACGGAAGATCTCCACGCTGCTCCGGTAATCCGAGCGCCCGCCGGTCGTGTTGGCCAGGATGATGCCGCCCGCATGGCCGGGGAAGAGCCCGGCGTAGGTCAGGACCACCCGGCCGCCGAAACTGCTGCCCATGACCACGGGTTTGACCAGCCCGAGTGCGTCACACAGCCGCCGCAGATCATTGGCCCAGGTCGGCAGGTTCCAGCACTCTGGAGTGCTCGCGTCGCTTCGGCCATGCCCGCGCTGGTCGTAGAAGACGATGTGCAGACGGTCCGCGAGCGGTGCCAGCGCGGCCTTCAGGTTGATGTGGTCTAAGCCGGGGCCGCCGTGCACGGCTACGAGACTCGGCCGTTCGATTACCGAGTCTGCGTCCGGAAGGACGGACGGTCCAGATACATCGAACCAGAGAGTCACGTCACCCAGGTTGATCCGCATCCACCCTCCTTACGGACCTGCCATCATATGCTTGGACTGTGCGCATGAATCCGGTCGAATTCACCTGGCCGCTGTACGGCCAGGACGGTGATCGGCGCGACTTCCGGTAGGGGCAAGCCCTTCCTGCTGCCCCGTCCCCCTGCCCTGTTCCCCGGCTGGAAGTCTCCCAATGCGCACTTTTTTCGCGGCAACCGCTACTTCCTGGGGCTTGCTCATGTCGCTGGCTCCCTTGCTACAAGTTCGGGTCGTGATACGCCGGCGAAGTTCGGCCGGGGTATCGACGGCCTGGATCGTCGTCCTGCTCGTCGGTTTCGTCCTGTGGCTGTGCTACGGCGTGGCAACCGATGACTGGCCATTGGTCATCACCAACTCGGTGTCCCTGACCGTCGCCGGGGTGACGCTCGCGGTTCTCGTGATCCACCGGCCGCGCGCTGAAGGGCTGAATGCGGCCGGCTCGGGGGAGTTACCGTGGCCGACGATCTGCGCGGAAATGAATCGAGGCAGACCTCATGGGACCACAGCTCACCACGCTTGCGTCATCGGACGTCCAGCGCTTCGAGCGCGACGGCTATGTGGTGGTCAGGCAGGCGTTCTCACGCGCCGACGGCGTTGCTATGGAACGGCAATGGTGGCGGGAACTGGAAGACACGCACGGCATGCGGTGCGACGACCGCTCCACCTGGCGCCAGCTCCCGGGCGACCTGAAGGCCGCCAAGCACGATCCTATCCAGGCCAGGATCCTGACTGAGCGGGTGCGCGGCGTCCTCGATGACCTGCTCGGCCAGGCTGCGTGGTCACCGCCGAGAGACTGGGGCCGCCCGCTGGTCACCTTCCCCGAGCCAGGCGAGTGGGATGTTCCGACGAAGCTCTGGCATTGGGACAACGCGAGTGATCTGCACCTCGATCGTCCGAGAGCGCTGTTCGTTGTCAGCTTCATCGGCTCGGTCGAGCCAAGAGGCGGCGGAACCGTGATCCTCTCCGGATCGCCACGCCTGCTGGTCAAGCAGGAACGCCGGTTGCCCGCCAGCCAGCGGCACGGTTCGATCACCACGCACCGGGACCGGTTCCACCGCTCTGATCCCTGGCTCATGGCGCTCACGGGACAGGCGCCATCACCGGCCGACCGGACGGCGGCGTTCATGGACAGGGAGACGACGGTCGATGGCATCCCGCTTCGCGTGGTGGAACTGACGGGCGAGCCGGGGGACATGGTCTTCTGCCATCCCCTGATGGTCCACTGCGTCGCGCCGAACCGGGGCCCGCAACCACGTTTCATGCGGATCAAGACTCAGGTCAACGCCCGCGAGTGGCCTCCTGCGCGAGGGGTCTCCCGGCCATCTGGGCCGGCCTTGGCCCCGGCAGTTACCACGAGAGAGGACGACAGCAATGACTAAGCGCACCAGCCGCAGGGTGTCTGCATCGATGAGCCTCACCATTGACGGGCATTACCACGGTCCAGGCGGGCCTGGTGATCTCGGTGCGATCGTCCCCTACATGACCACCGACGTTGCCCGGGACCAGCTCACCCGCGTCTGGGAAGGCGGAACCACGGCGCTGCTCGGTCGGCGCAATGCCGAAGGGTTCCTAGGGTTCTGGCCGCCGGTGGCCGAAGACGAGAACGCAGAGCCGCGTGATCGCGGCTACGCCAGATGGCTGGTCGACACGGAAAAGGTGGTCCTGTCGACCACCTTGACGCAGGCGCCGTGGCCGCGCACTCGACTAGTGAATGCCCCCGCCGCGGAGGTCATCACCGATCTCAAGGCAACCGGTGAAGGCGACATCGTCATCAACAACAGCGCGAGCATCATCAAGGCACTTCTCTCGGCGGACCTGCTCGACCGGCTGTATCTCATGGTCTGCCCAGAGATCGCAGGCGGCGGGGAGCGACTGTTCGACGACGGCCTGCCGTCCTCGATGAGCCGGGCCGTCATGACGCGACCGGCTAACGGGACTACGCATCCAGATCTTCGAGACGCGTGGTCATCCAAGTCTAGTTGGACGCTACGACGTGGCCGGCCGTGACCTGGGGAGGGTTCGGGAGCAATTGCTGGAGATTCGAGCGCACATAGGCCGAGGCTCGTTTCGTCGATTCTTCTTCCCCAGCCTGATCTTGGAAGACGGAGGTTGACAGCATTACCCCATCTCCGGCATCGACCCAGTAATAAGCCACGAATCCCGGAACCTCGCGGAGTATCCCGACGAATTCCTCGTCTACTCGGCGTCCCGCCTCCGCAGTATCGGTTACCCCGTCGTATCGACGTACTACTGCATACATATCCGAGCTCCTATCTAAGCTCGCCCCCGATGTTCGCTTTGAAGTGTCAGCTTACGCTCGGCCTGAGGCTTCGTCCCAGCGAGGTGGCCTCGGGGGGAGCGAAATACGCGGTCAAAATGGGAGTCCCATTCTTCCCGGCAATGCGCAAACCTGGGCATTGCATGATTATTGACGCGGATGAGGGATCGGGAATTAGCGGCCCGGTTATTGCGATCGCCTTAGCTCCCGCCGCTATGGACTCGGTTTCGGCTCGATCGAAGTAGATTCGATTACCGTCGCGTCTTGCCACGGGCGCCTCCTTGATGATGGTAGACGCCTTGTGAAATGGACGTGGGCACTTGAGCCTCCCGACGCCGTGCCTCCGGATGCCGTGCTCACGTTGATTTCGACGTGGACCATCGCCAGTGGCTGGGCACCTGGTGGCCGAGGAGATGCTCGAAGCGGCGCAGGTCGGCGGCAAGGCGCCCGGCTAGCCGGTCGTGGAGCTCGGGTGAGATCGCGGAGTCGTCGGCACGCGCCCGCCGAGTCGTCAGGAGTCGAGCCAGGCCGGTGCGCTGATCGGGTCGCCATCGCGGAGAGAGCCTGACCTGGCGTCTCGGCAGCCACGGGAGGTCGTGCAGGCGCGGGACAGGCTTATCCATGGAGCGGTGATCTTGATGCTGCTTGTCCAGGTCGACCGCGGACGGATCGACGGCGATGTGATCGAACACCGCGCTCAGTGCCGCGGGTGGCTGGTCGCGGAGCACCTCGCTCGCGATCACGAGTACCTGGCTGCGGTCGAAGTGTTCGAGAAACGCTGCGAGCTGGAATCCGTACAGGCTTGGTCCGAGGTAACGGTCATCGAGAAGCGCGACCTCCGCGCGCCGCCGCTCCCGGCCGGCTGACACCTGATGCATGTACATCGACTGCATTCGCGAGATCGGGTCGCGCACTACGTAGACGAGACGTGCCTCCGGAATGAGTTGCGCCATCCGCTCGGGGACACCTCGGAAAGTGTGGGCCCACGTGTAGCTCGGAGAGCATTCGCCGACGGCAGCGGCTCCGCCAGCGCCATCGAAGAGGGCTTCGTACCAGCCACGGCCGCGAGGCCAGTTCTGCTCAGCCACGAAGTAGCTCGGCTCGCCGAATGTCCCGCCCCGCCCACGGAAGACGCCGGGATGGTCATCGAGGTAGTGACAAAGGCTGACCGTGCCCGCCTTCATCGCCCCGATCACCACAAAGGTCGGCAGCGTCATCGCGTCGAGGACGATC
>DATNFM010000183.1:0-2945 GCA_035606435.1 Streptosporangiaceae bacterium
GATCGGCCCGCGGCCGCTGATCGTGACCGGCGCCGCCATGGTCGCGGGCGGGATGTTCTGGTACTCCAGGCTGACCGATCACGCCGGCTACGCCAGCCATCTGCTCGGCCCGACGCTCGTGAGCTCGCTCGGGCTCGGCCTGGTGTTCGTCCCGCTCGCCCTGGTCGCCCTGTACAAGGTGGCCGAGCAGGACTCCGGTGTCGCCTCCAGCCTGCTCAACACCGCCCAGCAGGTCGGCGGCGCGATCGGGCTTGCGCTGCTCGGCACCATCGCCTGGACGGCCGTCGCGAACAGCGTCAGGACCCAGGTCGCGGCCGCCGCGAAGGCGGGCCAGCCATTGCCGAAGCCGGGCACCCCCCCGCCAGTGTCCATCTACAATCACGCTCTGACGGTCGGCTTTTCCCGTGCGTTCGAGGTTGCCGCGGGGATCGCGCTGCTCGCCCTGCTCATCGCGATCGCCACTATCCGGGTCCGCCGCCAGGAACTGGCCGGTACCGCGCCCGAGCCGCAACAGGCGGCGCCGCAGCACGCCGCAGGGCAGTCCGCGGCACCGCAGCCCGGGATCGTGCAGCGGCATGAGGACCGAGCCGTCCTCGCCGCGGCAGTCCGTCCTTGCCGACTCTGCTAGCGGGCACGTCATCACTACCCGGGAGGAGAGCGCAGGGACGGCGGTAACCGGATCCTGGAGGCCCGATCTAGTGCTGAGCTCGCTGCTTCTGGCTTTGTCGGCCCCCGGTCTGCGGGGAGGGCCGAACATGGGAGCATGGCCGATCACCCACAGCGCTGGAGCTCACCGTTCAGTCAGGTCGAACTGCGCAGGCTGTGGACGTACAGCGACGGTGCCCTCACGGTCAAGGGGTACCGGTTGCCGGGTGGCACGGCCAGGGCCGGAAGCTGGGTCCTGGTCGACCAGGCGACTGGGAACGTCCAGGGCGTCGTTCCGCCGGGAGAATTCTCACGCCGGTTCCGGCCGGTGGACCTGTTCGCCGATGTGCCCGCTTTTGCCACCTATCTGGGGACAGTTACCGCGGCTGACGGTACCGCCTTGGTGGATCTGGTCCTTGACCGCAACCCATTCATGCTGGCTAACGGGCCCCGGCGGGTAGCGAGGCCGCACGCGCTCATCGTGCCCCGCAGCCATCGCGACGGATGGTCGTCGGCCACGGCTGCCGAAATGGAGGCCTGTCATACGGCGATGACCGTGGTCGCTGCCTGGTACCGCAGCATGGACGGCGGGCACGTGGTGTTCTGCGCCAATGACAGCGCACCCAACCTCGACTACCTGCACGACACCGAAGCTGCGGACGGGAACCTCGCCGACGGCGGCACCGATGTGGCAGTCACCAAGAATCCCCGGCAGGATGTGCAGCACGCCCACCTGCACGCCTTCTATGCTGAACGCGGCGGGACCGAGAACCACGAGTCGTCGGCGCTTGAGGGGTATCCCGTCATCGGAGCGGGTTACCGGGCGTTCAGTGCCGCCCTCGGCAGCGACGCCGTGAAGGTGGAATCCGACAGCAGCAGGTTCGCCTCCGACGTCAGCGCGGCGGCGCAGCCCTGGGGTGGTAGTTACTGCTCGTACCAGCTGGGCGTGGACGGCCCCTTTTGGGTCATGCCTGCATTGGGACCATCCATGGACGAGTTCAACCAGCGCCTCGCACGGGCCGATGGTCTCAAGGCCGAACCGGACCCGGACCTGGGCGGGGCCATCAACCTGGTGCGTCCCAGCCTGGCCGACACGGAGCGGCTCCATGCGGCACAACGGGCCACCGCTGATCAGCGGGCGAGTTTCGAGACCTTCGCCGTCCAGCACGGACTGAACACACGATCGCTGGAAGCACGATTAACTTGCCGCACCGCCTGGCGGGTGGTGCCGGGATGGTTTGTCTATCGGGCTATTGTGATGCCGGTCAGGATGAGGTTGATGCCGGCGAGGAACTGTTCGCGATCGTCATGCCCGGGCAGTTGCGTCGCCACCTGATGCACGAAAGGGTAATCGGAGGGATCGAGTTGCGCCCACTGCGCGGCGACGGTCGCGAGGAAGGCCGTCCGATCCGTATCGCGCGGGAGGAGGCGGGCGCCCGCGGCGTTCCGGAGGAGGCTTAAGGCTGGCGCGGCCGGTAGATGTCGGAGCGGTGCTCGATGGCCATGACGGTGACCAAACGCCGTTCGTCGTCAATGCGATAGATCACTCGGTAGTCGCCACGGCGGGCGCTGTGCAATCCCTCAAGGCCGAGTTTCAGCGGCTTGCCGACACGATGCGGGCTAGCGGCCAGCGAGCCGTACAGGAACTCCACGACAGCAGTCGCCACTTTCTCCGGGAGCCTGGTCAGTGCCCGGCGCGCCGGAGTGGTCCATGCGATCGCGAAATCGCTTCCGCTCACTGGCCGGAGATCAAGCGCCGGGCATCGTCTTTGGTGAGCGTGGGGGGCTCGGTGGTGCCGAGCTCGGCGAGGCTTTCGCGGATATCGCTGAGCAACCCGGCGCTGTCCATGATGTCGAGCGTCTCCTCGAGCGACTCCAGGTCGTCCACGCTCATGACCACGGCGGCGGGGTGGCCGTGCCTGGTTATGATGACGCGGCCGTGCTCTCTCTCCACCCGGTCCACGACCTCGGACAGGCGGTTCTTGACGTCTGCGAGCGGCATCTGCTCGGACACTGACATGGCTATAACTATAGCCAAATTTCTGGCTGCTGGAGGGGTGAGCTCCGGCCATTTCATGCCGTCGGGGGGATGGAGCCGCGCCCTGGCCCGTGGTGCGATGGTGCGTGGACGGCAGGTGAGGTGCATGGACCAGGAGGCAACCAGCGGCTTGCCCGGGCCGCTGCGCCGCTTTGCGGATCGGCTCGATGAGGTCCGTTCGGCCGACATCGTTCCCATGGACCAGGTGGGGCAGGTTCTGGTGGAACTGGCTGCCGATGAGGGGTTTTTCGGTCCGCTGATC
>DATNFM010000184.1:0-29484 GCA_035606435.1 Streptosporangiaceae bacterium
CCGGGGCCGCCTTCTGGCCCTTCTGCGCGCCTCCAGCGGCCCGCTCCCGCGGTCGGCCTTCGATCTCTGCTGGCCGAGCGCGCAACAGCTCTCCGCCACCTTGGAGGCCCTCATAGCGGATGGACTGGCGACCCGCCTGCCTCGGGCCTCATCGCCTTGCCCGGAGACAACTAGCCGGTGACGCTCAGCCAGAGATCCTTAGCCCTGGCACAGGCAGAATGGATGCCCGGCCGGGTCGAGGAACACGCGGAAGGTCGTACCCGGCTGGTGCTCGTGCCTGGTCGCACCTAGTTCGAGCACGGCCGCTTCGCCGGCGTCGAGATCATCGACGTCGATGTCGAGGTGCATCTGCTGTGGTACTTGCTGGCCGGGCCAGTCTGGCGGCGTATATCCGTCTACCTGCTGGAAGGCAATGGTCTGACCGTAGTCCGCGCGGACATCGGCCCATCCGGGAGAGGTCTCGACCTTCCAGTCCAGCAGGGCGCCGTAGAAGGCGGCCATGACATCTGAGTCTGGACAGTCGAGAACGATAACTGGGAAGCGTCCGATAGCCATGCGAGTCAACGTACCCATGGTTCCGGATGATCTACGTCCGGAATGAGTCCGCATAGAAAAACGTCCCTGCCGGGTTCCCGGCAGGGACGTTTTCTAGATCAACCTCAGGCGCTGCGCCCCTCGGGCCGCCGATCCGACACCTCGGTGCGGGCACTGCCCGCGGCCTCGGCCAGCTCGGCCGGCGGCGCGTCGGGCACCTCCTCGGGCTTCGGCACGCCCTTGAAGGTGAACTTGCCTTCCTTGCCGGTGCCCTCGGCGTCGACCATGATGATCTGCCCGGCCTTGACCTCGCCGAACAAGATCTTCTCCGACAGGTTGTCCTCGATCTCGCGCTGGATCGTCCGGCGCAGCGGCCTGGCGCCGAGCACTGGGTCGTAGCCGCGCTGGGCCAGCAGCGTCTTGGCCGCCGGCTTGAGCTCGATGCCCATGTCCCGGTCCTTCAGCCGCTCCTCGACCTTGGCGATCATGAGGTCCACGATCTGGAAGATCTCGTCCTCGGTCAGCTGGTGGAAGACGATCGTGTCGTCCACACGGTTGAGGAACTCTGGCCGGAAGTGCTGCTTGAGCTCGTCCTGGACCCGGTTCGTCATCCGCTCGTACGAGCCTCGCGACTCGCTGGCCGAGGCGAAGCCGACCGAGACACCCTTGGAGATGTCCTTGGTACCCAGGTTGGTGGTCATGATGATCACCGTGTTCTTGAAGTCGACCACCCGGCCCTGAGCGTCGGTCAGGCGGCCATCCTCAAGGATCTGCAGCAGCGAGTTGAAGATGTCCTGGTGCGCCTTCTCGATCTCGTCGAACAGCACGACGGAGAACGGCCGACGGCGAACCTTTTCGGTGAGCTGCCCGCCCTCTTCGTAGCCGACGTAGCCGGGCGGTGAGCCGAACAGCCTGGAGACCGTGTGCTTCTCCATGTACTCGCTCATGTCCAGCTGGATCAGCGAGTCCTCGTCGCCGAACAGGAACGCCGCGAGCGTCTTGGACAGCTCGGTCTTGCCGACGCCCGAGGGACCGGCGAAGATGAACGATCCGCCCGGACGCTTCGGGTCCTTCAGGCCGGCCCTGGTACGGCGGATGGCCTGAGACAGCGCCTTGATCGCGTCGTTCTGCCCGATGACCCGCTTGTGCAGCTCGTCTTCCATCCGCAGCAGGCGAGCGGACTCGGCCTCGGTGAGCTTGAACACCGGGATGCCGGTCGCGGTCGCGAGCACCTCGGCGATCAGGTCCTCGTTGACCTCGGCGGGCAGATCCATGTCGCCCGCCTTCCATTCCTTCTCGCGGGCATCCTTGCGCTCGATCAGCTGCTTCTCTGTGTCCCGCAGCGCGGCCGCCTTCTCGAAGTCCTGCGAGTCGATCGCGGACTCCTTGTCCCGGCGGACCTCGGCGATCTTCTCGTCGAACTCACGCAGGTCCGGCGGCGCGGTCATCCGGCGGATGCGCATCCGGGAGCCGGCCTCGTCGATCAGGTCGATCGCCTTGTCCGGCAGGAACCGGTCGCTGATGTAGCGGTCCGCCATCTGAGCGGCGGCGACCAGCGCGTCGTCGGTGATCGTCACCCGGTGGTGGGCCTCGTACCGGTCGCGCAGGCCCTTGAGGATCTCGATGGTGTGCGAGATCGTCGGCTCGGCGACCTGGATGGGCTGGAAACGGCGCTCAAGCGCGGCGTCCTTCTCCAGGTGCTTGCGGTACTCATCGAGCGTCGTGGCGCCGATGGTCTGCAGCTCGCCCCGAGCCAGCATCGGCTTGAGTATCGAGGCCGCGTCGATCGCGCCTTCCGCGGCACCGGCTCCGACCAGGGTGTGGATCTCGTCGATGAACAAGATGATGTCGCCGCGGGTGCGGATCTCCTTGAGCACCTTCTTCAGGCGCTCCTCGAAATCACCGCGGTAACGCGACCCGGCCACCAGCGCGCCCAGGTCAAGCGTGTACAGCTGCTTGTCCTTCAGCGTCTCTGGAACCTCGCCCTTGACAATCCGCTGGGCCAGGCCCTCGACGACGGCCGTCTTGCCCACGCCGGGCTCGCCCACCAGCACCGGGTTGTTCTTGGTGCGGCGAGACAGCACCTGCATGACCCGCTCGACTTCCTTCTCCCGGCCGATCACCGGGTCCAGCTTGCCCTCCCGCGCGGCGGCGGTCAGGTTCCGGCCGAACTGGTCAAGCACCAGCGACGTCGATGGCGTGCTCTCCGAGGAGGCGCCGGCAGCGGACGGCTCCTTGCCCTGGTAGCCGTGGAGCAACTGGATCACCTGCTGGCGCACCCGGTTCAGGTCAGCGCCGAGCCGCACCAGCACTTGGGCGGCCACGCCCTCGCCCTCGCGGATCAGCCCGAGCAGGATGTGCTCGGTGCCGATGTAGTTGTGGCCTAGCTGCAGCGCCTCACGGAGCGAGAGCTCAAGAACCTTCTTCGCGCGCGGCGTGAACGGAATATGGCCAGACGGTGCCTGCTGGCCCTGTCCGATGATCTCCTCAACCTGCTGGCGTACCGCCTCCAGGCTGATGCCGAGCGACTCAAGCGCCTTAGCCGCGACGCCCTCGCCCTCGTGGATCAGCCCGAGGAGGATGTGCTCGGTTCCGATGTAGTTGTGGTTGAGCATCCTGGCCTCTTCTTGAGCCAGCACCACAACCCGTCGCGCCCGGTCGGTAAACCTCTCGAACATTATCGTCGCTCCCTCACCTAGCGGTGGGAACTGCGACCGCGTTGGCCCGTCCCTGCCGCGCACCAGCCCGCGTGCCGGGCAAGGCTCTCGCTATGGTGCTCCGCTTCTGTAAACGTTACGTTCACCCAAACGGCTCACCGCGCTCCCAAAAGAACCTTCCCCTTCCACGGGGCGTTCATCCACATCCAACCTGCGGCGAGGAACCAGTGTTCCCGGGTACGCCGCGAGCGAACGCAGGCGGCTGACGGCACACCTCATATATGGACATATGGTATGCCGTCAGCCACTTCGCGGACCGGCAACTACTCACCGGGCCCCGATGCGGCTCTGGCGGGGAAGCCAATTCGGGGTTCCCGGGGGTCGCCCCCCGGGGGTACACAGTGGGGGTCCAGAGGGGCGTTACTCCCCCTCGGGCCAGTACTTCATTAGTCCAGGGGGTCTTCCCCCCGGACTACTACTGCCGGGGATTCGATCGCCCCGGATCCAGCTAGCGGGAGTTGTCCCGCCTCTTGCTTGGCCATGTTCGCCAGGATCTGATCCCCTAGTAACACGGCCAGGTAATTCCTTCGTCAGTGAGCCGCTTCGTACTCGGCGATGATCGAGGCCGGGATACGACCGCGCTCGCTGACCTTGTGACCGTGCTGGCGCGCCCAGTCGCGAATTTCTGAGCTGCGCTCGCGACCTGGACCGGTGCGAGCCTTGCGCCGCCGAGTCGCTCCGGTAACGCGCCGAGCGTGATCCGCGAATGCGCCGACCTTCTCGCGAAGTTCCTTGCTGTGCGTCTCACATAGATCGATCTCGTACGCGTTCCCATCAAAACCGAATGAAACAGACTCGGTGCCTTCGATCTCTCCTTCGTGCGGGAGATCGCAGACGACGGTCACGACTGTCTTCTGGGCCATGTCGGTTAGCCTTTCTGTTACCACTGCCTATTTAAGTAGCTTAACCTATACCAGCAACCCTGGCCCTGCAATTCACGGCGCGGAATCGCTAGAGAAGGTCCTTAAGGCAGCGACCATGAAGGGGCCGAATGACTGCCTGTGGCGCGTTGATCACGCAGTGATCAAGGAGACGATAGTGCGCGCAGAACTCACCGGCGGTCGGTCATGTCGTCGGCGCGGCTTGCTTCTTCGACTTCGTCGGATGCGTCTTCGGCGCGGTTCTTCCCGGCGCGCATCTCATGTCGAAGGAAAACCCAGACCGCGACCAAGAACGCGACCGCGATCAAAAAAGGTGGAGTTAGTGCGGCCAGGTCGGATAGCACGGCACTCGCCTCCCGTCTGGTACTGGTACCTCGCTGCTGGCAGCAGTGCCTGGTTGCTGCTCCCGTATGGACGCAACCGGCCTCATACCAGGTCAGAGCGCGTAGACCGACCAGGATTCGCTGGCCGATACGTGCTCGCGCTTGCGGCCCCGAGTAGAGATTACTGGCCTAGAGCACTCCGGCGAGGTTCGCGCTCGGCACTGCCGCGCCCTTGCCAGCGTACCGCCGGCCACGGCCACAGGCAGCCCTCCGATCGTTCCGTATTTGCCCGTTGTGAGAGGCAGAGCTAATGTCGAAGCTTGGTGCCGAATGCCCGAGCCAGCAGCTCGAAGGGCGGCCAGGCGGAGGCAGCCAAAGGCCCATAGGTCGGCGCGAGAGCTATCGGTGGGGACGGCGCGATGCGCATTCGGCACTTCATAGCAGGCGCCCGCACCCCGTCGCTCCTCCGGCTCGGCTGGTCGTCCCTGGGAAACGGCTTTCCTGCTTCGCCGGTAGCCCGTTCGGATCGAGCGTCGCACCAACTCATGCAAGTTTCGATGAGAGAACTAAAATCGGCCGAGCGGCACCTTCCCAGACTTTCCAGGGATTGCGAATTTCGATACGCGGCGGATCGTAACGCGGTACCGAACACAAATCCGCGATCAGCCGGCGAGTTTTAGGCATAGCCGAACGATAAAAGGTCAGATCTCGCGTTCGATCGGTCTTCAGAAGGCACTCAGAAGGTTGGTACCGGGACAAGCAAAACTTGCGGCACGCAATCACCTTGCGTCGCGCAGTTACCGTGATGGGCATACTAGTTACTTTCAGCCATTGCCACACAATCGGTTACCGACCAGTTACTCCGTGCGTGCGAAGTTTTCTAAGGTGCGCCGATCGTGCCATCACGGGCAGATCACGGACGCATCATAACGGCCTTGACACCTATCCTGACCTGGCCATACACAGCCGACGCCGATCAAGCGATGATGCCAGACGGGCATCGACCGGCCGATTTAACAAGGCTACCCGAAGACGCGCCAGGTGGAACTTTTCAGATCAGCAGTACACGCGGTAGTTCCGTCGGTTAATGTCCCCGCTGTCACCTCGTTCCCGTTGGCGCCCGCTCAGGCAGGCGGGGCTGACCCAAGAAAGGAGCGCGAACGTGGGGCGCTCGCCGGTTGGTAGGCACTCCAGGCGCCGAGGCAGGCCAGGCCGAAAATCGCGGTTTGCCCTGGCCACAGGCCGCCTTGTGACAGCGATGGCCATCGCAGCGACCGCCGGGCTGGCACTGCCCAGCTCGTCCGCCGGCGCTGCGGGGTCGGCTGCGACAGCCAGAACCGATCTTCCACTGAAGGTGCTCCTCGCCAGGGCGAACAAGCTCGCCAACGAGATCGACGCCCTGGGCCAGCAGTACGACTCGCTGAGGATCCAGCTGGCAGCCGCCAAGGCCCAGCTGAAGATCGCGCATCTCACCGAGGCCAGAGACAAGCGCCTGCTCGCTATCGCCGAGTCATCGGTGGCCGACATCGCCGCGGCCGGGTACATGGCGGGCAGCGTCAACCCCACCCTGGAGCTGCTTGAGAGCCGCGACCCGAACGCGATGCTCGACCGCGCCTCGATCCTGAGCGAGTTGCAGCAGCAGAACGGCCACAAGGTTTCTCTCGTCATGGCGGCCAGCGCGGCCGCCAAGCGAGCCGGTGAGATGGCCGTCGAAGAGGCGAAGCAAGCCAAGCGGCTGGCCGCGGCCATGAAGGGCAAGGTCTCCAAGATCCAGGCCAAGGAGGCTGTGCTCAACAGCAAGGTCTACGCCAAGGCCATGGTGGTCTATCAGCAGACCGGCCACTACCCCGACATCCACCTGACCGGCAACTCCGTCGGCGTGCAGGCGTTGCGCTGGGCGCTGAGCAAGGTCGGGGACATGTACCTCTGGGGCGCCGCCGGCCCGGATCGGTTCGACTGCTCAGGCCTGGTCATGTGGGCATATGAGCACGTCGGCATCCAGCTTGACCACTTCACCGGCGACCAGTGGAACGAAGGCGTCCACATCTCACGCTCTCAGCTGCAGCCCGGCGACCTGGTGTTCTTCTTCGCCGACCTCGGCCACGTCGGAATGTACATCGGCAACGGCCTGATGGTAGACGCGCCGCAGACCGGCCAGCCGGTCCAGGTTCAGCCGGTCTTCTGGAGCGCGTTCGTCGGAGCCGTCCGCATCGTCTGAACCGTGCTAACCCAGGGGGCGACCCCCTGGAACCCCCGAAGGGAGCGGCGCCTTAGGCGCCGCTCCCTTCTCGCCAAAACCCGGCTCGTCAGTCCAGGCGGCACCGCGCCGCTCCGTCCGGAGGTTCCGGGGGCCGTTCCCCTGGGCTAGCTCTGCGGGCGCACGAACGGGAACAGCAGGGTGTCCCTGATTGAGGCTCCGGTCAGCATGATCAGTACCCGGTCGATCCCCATGCCCATCCCGCCGGTCGGCGGCATGCCGTACTCAAGCGCCCGCAGGAAGTCCTCGTCGAGTTGCATGGCGTCGTGGTCTCCGCCCGCCGCCAGCAGCGACTGGGCGGTCAGCCGGGCGCGCTGCTCGACCGGATCGACCAGTTCGGAATAGCCGGTGCCGATCTCGGCTCCGAAGGCGACCAGGTCCCAGCGCTCGGCCACCCTCGGTTCGGTCCGGTGCGCCCGCGTCAGCGGCGAAACCTCGACCGGGAAATCCCGGTAGAACGTCGGCTCGACCGTCCGGCCCTCGACCAGGTGCTCGTACAGCTCGAGCACGACCTGGCCGGCGCTCCACGAGGGCTGAACGGCGATATTCGCCTGGCCCGCGAGCTTGCGCAGCTGGCCGGCGCCGAGGTCAGGCGTCACCTCTTCGCCCAGCGCGAGCGAGATCGCCTCGTGGACCCCGACCCAGGGCCAGTCACCGCCGATGTCGTGCTCCGAGCCGTCAGGACGCCGCACGACCGTTCCGCCGATGCCCGCTTCCGCCGACCGCAGGATCAGGCTCCGGGTCAGCTCGCCGACCGTCCGGTAGTCGCCGTAGGCCTCGTACGCCTCCAGCATCGTGAACTCGGGATTGTGCGTGGCGTCCGCGCCCTCGTTCCTGAAGTTGCGGCCGAGCTCATAGACCTTCTCGATCCCGCCGACGACGAGCCGCTTGAGGTACAGCTCAAGCGCGATCCGCAGGTACATCGGCATGTCGTAGGCGTTGATGTGCGTCTCGAACGGCCTCGCGTTCGCCCCGCCGTGCAGGGCCTGGAGCATCGGCGTCTCAGCCTCCAGGAACCCCTGGCGATGCAACTCCTCACGGATCGCGCGGGTGACCGCCGCCCGCAGCTCAGCGAATTGCCGGGCCGATGGGTTGACGATCAAGTCGACATAACGCAACCTGCGGCGTGATTCCGGATCGGTGAGGCCAGAGTGCTTGTCCGGCAAGGGACGCAGGGACTTGGCCGTAATCGCGAAGGAGTCGGCTAGCACCGACAACTCGCCGCTGCGCGACGTGATGACCTCGCCGGTCACCCCGACCTGGTCACCGAGATCCACATCAGACTTCCAGGCGGCCAGCCCGCCGGATCCGATGCGGGCCAGGGAGACCATGACCTGGATCTCGCCCGTGCCGTCCTTGATCGTCGCGAAGCACAGCTTCCCGCCGGTCCGGTAAAGCATGACCCGCCCGGTAACCCCGACCTGCTCACCGGTCGCCGTATCGGCGGCCAGATCGCCGTGCCGTTCCCTGATCGCGGCGATCGTGTCGGTACGCGGATATCCGACCGGGTAAGGCTCGATGCCAGCGGCTTTGAGCCGCTCCATCTTGGCGACCCTGACCTGCTCCTGCTCAGACAGATGAGCACCACTGGCGCCGCCTGCCGACTCTGCCCGCTCGATATCCGTCGTCTCGTCATTCACGTGCCCGAGGGTACCGGCGCTTCACAGGACGCTGCGACCGGGTTTATGAGGCTGCGAGGTTGCGCTCATAGACGAGCCGGAGCCCAATCAGGGTCAACCATGGCTCGTAGGCATCGATGTTCTTCACCTCATCGATCATCAGCGGAGCGAGTCCGCCGGTGGCGATGACCGTGACCGCCTCTGGCTTACCGGGCGACAGTTCCTCGGTCATCCGCCGGACTATGCCCTCGATCTGCCCGGCGAATCCGTAAATGATCCCGGATTGCAAAGACTCGACCGTATTCTTGCCGATCACCCGATCTGGCCGGGTCAACTCTACTTTCAGTAGCTGCGCTGCCCGTCTGGCCAATGCGTCCACCGAAATTTCGATTCCAGGGGCCAGCGCTCCGCCGACGAACTCGCCCTTCGTACTCACCGCGTCGAAGTTGGTCGAAGTACCGAAATCGACCACAATGGCCGGTCCGCCATAAAGGTGCACGGCCGCGACCGCGTTCATGATCCGGTCGGTCCCGACCTCCTTCGGATGGTCGGTCCTGATCGACACCCCGGTCTTGACCCCAGGCTCGACGATCAGCGTCGGGAGTCCCTTGTGGTACCGGCCGAGCATCTCCCGCATCTCGTGCAGCACCGAAGGCACGGTCGAGCAGACCACGATCCCGTCCAGCGGACGCTGGGCCAGCAACGGGCTCTGCGCCAGCAGCCCGCGCCACGTCACCGCGATCTCGTCGGCCGTCCTGACCGGATCGGTCGCGGTCCGCCAGTGCTCGACCACCTCTGGCCCGTCGAACACGCACAGGACCGTGTTCGTGTTTCCTACGTCGACCGCGAGCAGCATCATCCGGCCTCGGCGTATCGGGGGGTGAAGGGTGGTCGGGGCGAGGACAGCATCAGCCCGCCTCGGGACGTCGGGGGGTGGGGTAGTCAGCGGGGGCGACGAGATCTAGCCCGATGTCCAGCGCCGGCGCCGAATGCGTCAGTGCGCCCACCGACAGGAAGTCGACCCCAGTCGCCGCGACGGCGCTGGCCTGCTCAAGCCTGAGGCCTCCGCTGGCCTCAAGGAACGCGCGCCCGGCCACCAGCTCAACCGCCGACCGCATTTGCTCGAGCGAGAAGTTGTCCAGCAGGATCAGGCCGGCCCCCGCTTCGACCGCCTCGGCGACCTGCTCCAGGGTGTCGCACTCGAGTTCGATGGGCAGGTCTGGCGCTGTCGCCCTGACCGCCTCGTAAGCGGCCTTCACCGACCCGGCCGCCGCTACGTGGTTGTCCTTGATCAGCGCCGCATCGCCCAGCGACATCCGGTGATTGACTCCGCCCCCGGCTCGTACCGCGTATTTCTCCAGCGCACGGAGCCCAGGCAACGTCTTACGGGTGTCGCGAACCCGCGCCCTCTCAGCGCCTTGAGCGACCGCATCGGCCCACAACCGCGTCACAGACGCGATCCCCGACAAATGTGTCAGCAGATTCAAAACGGTGCGCTCGGCCGTCAGAATGGCTTGTAGCGGTCCCTGGACGGTCATCAGCACCTGAGCCGCTTCGACCCGGTCGCCGTCGACCGCCTTGTGCTCGACGGCGATCTGGGGCCCGACTTCGGCGAAGACGGCTTCGGCGACGACGAGACCAGCGACCACTCCAGCGCTTCTGGCGACGACATCGGCCCGCCCGGCCATGTCGGGCGGGATGGTGGCCAGCGTGGTCACGTCGGGTCCGACGCTCAGGTCCTCGGCGAGCGCGGTCTCGATGACCCGCCTCACGTCAGCCGGGTCAAGACCCGCGCAAAGCAATTTCTCCTCGATCATGCTTTTTCCTTGATCATTTGACGTGTTCCGCTCGCTGGGGATGTTCGTCAGGCACGAAGCTCACCGTGACGCCGTCTCCGCCGGTCTCGTCCAGTTTCACCAGCAGATGACCGAGCCACTCATCGCGGGAAGCTGGGTAGTCCTCGCGCCAGTGGCTGCCCCGCGTCTCGGTCCTTGCCGTTGCCGACGCCACCAGGGCCGTGGCCAGCAGATGAAGGTTCGTCGCTTCCCAGGCCGTGAGCTCGGGCTTTTCTGACTGGCGGGCGGCCAGGTCGCGCAGGGACTGTGCCGCCGCGGCTAGGCCTGGGCCTGCGCGCACCACGCCCGCGTTGGCGGTCATCAACTGCTGCAGGTCGTCGGTGGTCGTCGCATCCAGCAACGCCTGGCGGCGGCCGTCAGGGGCCGGGGTCGCCGGAGCCGGGAAGTCAGCGGTCAGGTCGGCGGCGATGTGCTCGGCGAAGACCAGGCCTTCCAGCAGCGAGTTCGACGCCAGCCGGTTGGCGCCGTGGACGCCGGTGCAGGCGGTCTCGCCGCAGGCGTACAGCCCGGTGATGCTGGTGCGGCCGCTCAGGTCGGTCTTGACGCCGCCGCTGGCGTAGTGGGCGGCCGGGACGACCGGGATCGGCTGGGTAACCGGGTCGATGCCGTGCTCAAGGCAGTTCGCCCTGATCGTGGGGAAGCGATGGTTCCACGTCACCTCGCCGAGGTGAGTCCCGTCCAGGTACACGTGATCGGTGCCGGTCTTCAGCGTCACGTTCATGATCGCCTTGGCGACGACGTCGCGCGGGGCCAGGTCGGCCAGCGGATGCCGGCCGGTCATGAACCGGTGGCCGGCCTCGTCGATCAAGAACGCGCCCTCCCCCCTGACGGCCTCGGAGATCAGCGGCTGGCGGCCTCGGGCGCCGGCGCCGAGCCAGAGCACGGTCGGGTGGAACTGGACGAACTCCAGGTCGGCGGCCACGGCGCCGGCGCGGAGCGCGAGGGCGACACCATCGCCGGTGGAGACGGGCGGGTTCGTCGTGGCCGAGTAGATCTGGCCGAAGCCGCCGGTGGCCAGGACGACCGCAGGGGCGTGAACCGCGCCGACGCCATCGTGCTGGCCCTCGCCGATCACGTGCAGGGTCAGGCCGGCGGTGCGGCCGTCTTCAGTCAGCAGCAGGTCGATCGACATCGCGTGCTCGATCACGTCGAGGCCCGCGCCGTCCGGGCCCGCGCTGGCCTGCTCCAGGGCGAAGAGCAGCGCGCGGGAGATCTCGGCCCCGGTGGCGTCGCCGCCCGCGTGCGCGATCCGGCTCCGCAGGTGACCGCCTTCCCTGGTCAGGGAGAGCGGGCCACCGGGTTCGCTGTCGAACTGAGCGCCGAGCGCGATCAGCCGCCTGACGGCGTCGGGGCCATCGGTGACCAGCGCGCGGACCGCGTCGACGTCACAGAGCCCGGCGCCGGCGATGAGGGTGTCGGCCAGGTGCTGCTCGGGTGAGTCGCCGGGCCCGAGAGCAGCGGCCACGCCGCCTTGGGCCCATCTGGTCGATCCGTCGTCGAGCACCGACTTGGTGACTAGCAGCACGTTGCGTTCTGGCATCGCACTGTGCACGTTGAGGGCGGCGGTCACCCCGGCGACGCCCGAGCCGACCACGACGACGTCGGCGTGCCTGACCCAGCCCGGCGGTGGCGCGAGCAGGCGGCGGGCGATCATTGCGCGCTCCGCAGGGTAACCAGCGCGTTGTCGATCAGCCGCGTCTTGCCGACCGTGCCGGCGACCAGGAGCAGGGCGTGGGTGTCGGCTTGGGCGGGGGTGTCTGCCTGGGCGGGGGCGACCGGGCGGAAGGTCTGCGGGTCGACGAGTTCGAGGTAGTCGGTCGCCAGCGGCGGGTCTTTGAGCGCCGCGGCGGCAAGCTCGGCGTTGGCGGCGGCCAGGACGGCCTGGGCTCCGGCCGGAGCGGCCTGAGCGCCAGCCCGCAGCGCCCGGCTGAGCGCCAGGGCGGTCACCCGGTCGGCTGGTGACAGGTAGCTGTTCCTGCTCGACAGGGCCAGGCCGTCCGGTTCGCGCACGGTGGCCACGGACGCGATGTCTACGTTGAGGTTCAAGTCCGCCACCATTCGCCGCACAAGGAACACCTGCTGGGCGTCCTTCTGGCCGAAGACCGCCACGTCTGGCTGCACCAGATTGAAGATCTTAAGCACGACAGTCAGCACGCCTTCAAAAAAGCCCGGCCTAAATGTCCCCTCTAGCAACCGACCGACCGTTCCCGGATTAACGGTGATCGTCTGCTCCATCGGGTACATCTGCGAGTCAAGGGGGGCGAATACGACGGAAACCCCTTCGGCGGCGCAGATCTCGACGTCGCGGGCCAGGTCGCGGGGATAGCGGTCAAGGTCGGTGCCCGCGCCGAACTGCAGCGGGTTGACGAACACCGAGACGACCAGCGAACCGTCGGGGCCGGCCAGTGCTCGGCCGTGCCTGAGCAAGGCTCGGTGGCCGTCGTGCAGCGCTCCCATGGTCGGTATCAGCACCACCGGCGAGGGCATGGTCGCCCTGGCCGCCGCCATCCCGATCCTGGTGCGGCTGACGATGGGGATCATGCGGGTGGCCTCATGGGGGTGGGCCTTGGCCTCATGCGGGCGGGCCTTGGCCTCATGCGGGCGGCCCAGAGAGCACTCCGAGCAGCCGCTCCGCGTCATCGGCGGTCAGCGTCCGGGCCGCGAGCGCCCTGTCGGCGGTGAGCCTGGCGAGCGCCAGATAGGAACTGAGCATTTCGGGCGCGGCCGCCTTGATCGCGGCTACATGCGCCGCGACGGTCTCGGCATCGCCCCGCGCCACCGGTCCGGTGAGCGCCGCCGGACCGAACGCGAGCGCGTTCTCGAGCGCCGCGTAGAGCAGAGGTGCCAGCATCGTCGCCGGATCTTCTACCCCCGCCAGGCCGAGCATCTCGGCCGAAGCGGTGACCAGCGTGACGAGATGATTGGCGCCGCTGGCCAGCGCCGCGTGGTAGATGCCGCGCTTGTCCTCGGCGATGAAGACCGGTTCGCCGCCCATCTCGACCACCAGCACCTCGGCGACCGGGCGCAGCGGCCCCGGAGCGGTGACGCCGAACGAGATGCCGTTCATCCTGGCCTCGTCTTCGACCCGGCCGGTGAACGTCATCACCGGATGCATCGCCAGGGGCAGGGCCCCCTTCGCCACGACCGGATCGAGCACGCCCAGCCCGTGCCGGCCGCTCGCGTGAGCGATCAGCTTGCCGCCAAGCGGAACGTCGGTAGCGGCCAGTCCGGCCACCAGCCCGGCCAGCGCGTCGTCGGGGACGGTCAGCAGGATCAGGTCAGCCCGCTCGATCACCTCTTCTGGCCGTAGCACCGGCACGCCGGGCAATCGGTCGGCCACCCGCTCGATCGAGCCCTGGGACACCGCCGATGCGGCCACGACCCGATGCCCAGCCCGGCGCAGACAGGCCGCCATCGCGGTTCCGGCCCGGCCAGCGCCGATCACGCCGACAGCCAGCTGAGCCGGATGCGGCGCGTCCTGACCTGGCTGGCCGTGCTGGCCTGGCTGGCCGTGCTGGCCTGGCTGGCCTGGCTCAGGAACCATGACCGTGGTGTCCATTTGGATAGGGCAGGTTTTCGTCATTGTTGTCGTCGTCGGACTGGTCCGGCGACCGGCAGACGCGCTCGAGGTAAAGCGCGGCCGCGACCAGCGCGATCGCTGCTACGGCCGTCACCGCCGAGACCAGCGCGTCGTGCCTGGGGACCGGCTTGTCGAGCGAGGCCAGCGCGTAGATGCCAAAGCCCGCCGCCAGGCCGCCGAACGCCGCCGCCGCGATCGAACTGGCCTTGGCCAGAGCGACGACCCTGGGTACGGCCAGGGGATCCACTGGCTTGACGCCAGGGCGGGGATCGCCTCGAAGTCTGACCCGCAGGTTTCTGGCGAAGAGCACCTCTCCGAACGCGAGCAGCAGCAGCGCGGGTACGGCGGTCCACGGAAGCGGCGGGAAGTTCGCGAAGCCGATCGTCGCCGCTAGCCAGGCCAGCACGGCACAGCACACAGCCACCACGACAAGCGACCACGATTTGGTCGGCTGCATCAGTCTGCGTCACTCCCGAACTTCAGGCTTGGATCGGCCAGGCGGGTTACCCCGGTCTGATCGACCTGCGGGAGCAGGTCGGCGACCGGCCCGAAGCCGACGAGATGGGCTCCGGCGTCCACATCGAGCCACGGAAGCAAGACGAAGGCTCGCTCGTGCGCGCGCGGGTGCGGCAGGGTCAGCTCTGGGTCGCTGCTTACCTCGTCATCGCAGGCGATCAAGTCGACATCTAGGGTACGCGGACCCCATCTCTGGTCGCGCACACGACCAAGCGCCTGCTCGGCGTCCTGGCATAGCCGCAGGATCCGCATCGCCGGGAAATCGCTCTCGGCTAGCAGCACTGCGTTGAGGTAGTCAGGCTGCGGAGGACCGCCGACTGGCGCGGTCTCGAAGACGGCCGATACCGCCGTGACCCGCAGTCCGGGCGCGGACGACAGGTGATCGACGCCGGCCTGGAGGGTGGCCAGGCGGTCACCGAGGTTGCTGCCGAGCGCGAGCACGACCTCGCGGCGGCCGGTCCGGCGATCGGTCCGACGATCGGTCATGGCTCAAGCTCCTGCCGCAGCTCCTGCCGCCAGCGGGCGGCGACCTTGACCGCATCGGCGTTGCCGGGGACGGTGTGGACTCTCACGCACCACGCTCCCGCGACCGCTGCGAGAGCGGACAGCGCGATCGTGGCGTCATCACACTGCTCGAACGGCCTGGGGTTGTCATCATCGGCACCCAGCAGCCTGGCGATGAAGCCCTTGCGTGAGGCGCCGACCAGCACGGGGAAGGGTGCGCCCGGACAGGCGAGCTGGGAGATCTCGTTGATTCTGGTCAGGATCGCCCAGTTGTGCGCGGGCCGCTTGGCGAAGCCCAGGCCGGGGTCCAGGATCAGCAGGCCGGGGTCAATGCCGGACTCGACCAGCGTGCCGACGTTCCTGGCCAGCTCCGTGGTCACCTCGGCGACGACATCGTCGTAGACGGCCCGGCCGTACATGTCGGCGCTGAAGCCGCGCCAGTGCATCACCACGTACGGCACCCGGGCGCTGGCGATCAACGCGGGCATGCGCGGGTCGGCCTGCCCGCCGCTCACGTCGTTGACCATGCGCGCCCCGGCCGACAGCGCGAACTCCGCGACGGCCGGACGCATCGTGTCGATGCTGACCACAACCCCGGCCTGGACGAGGGCCTGGACCACCGGTGCGACTCGCCGCAGTTCCTCGTCCTCGGTGATCCGCAGCGCACCTGGTCTGGTCGACTCACCGCCCACGTCGACGATGTCGGCTCCCTGGGCGACCAGTTCGAGTCCGTGTGCGATGGCGTCGTCGGCGCTGAACCACTTGCCGCCGTCGGAAAAGGAGTCAGGCGTCACGTTGACCACGCCCATGACCAGGCACCGGTCCGCCGTCGGCAAGCCAGGTAGCGCTGGTCGGTTAACCATGGGCGGCACTCTAGTGCCAGCCCCGGCGGAACGACCCCCGGAACCCCCCACCCGTCGACACCCCACCTGCACCACCGGCAAGCATCATCTGCGCAGGCGTTGCAACAACCCGAACGGCGCACCAGCGCAACAAAAGACACACATGAGCTAGAGCGGGCGACGCCGAACCGGGGCTACAACAGCTACAGGACAATTGCCGCTACCCCGCTACCCCAGCAACAGCTCCGGGCCAACGCTGTTGCCTCAGCCGGCCTGATCCGAAGCCACCTTTCCCGGATTGCGGACGTCTTTTACCGGGTTAGGACGTCTTTTACCGGGTTAGGGCAAAGTTATGTCATAATTTGCCCTAATTGTCTGTACCTAACTCGGTAAAAGACCGCGCAATCCGGTAAAAGACGTCCGCAACCCGGGAAAAGTGAGGTGCGGCTGCGGGTCAGCGCTGGCGTGGTCGCCGGTCAGCGCTGGCGTGGTCGCCCGGGCGGTGGCGCGGCTGCGGGTGAGCGCTGGCGTGGTCGCCGGTCAGCGCTGGCGTGGTCGCCGGTCAGCGCTGGCGCGGCCGCCGGTCAGCGCGGCGGCAGGGACACCCTGCTGCAGGTTCCAGCCAGGCCGACGCTATGCCGGGCCCGGATCGGCTCCCCACCCAGCCGACACCCAGCCCCCATCCAGCATTCGCGCACTCGGGTCAGCTTCTTTGGTCGGCCGATGAGGTGGTGGCCGAGACGGGCGCCGGTTTGCGGGTGCGGAGGGCGCCGGTTAGCTTTCGCCGGATCCGGCTTAGCTCCATCGTCGGCCACACCAGGAGGGCTTCGGCCTCAAGTGCGGCCAGGCCGACCCTGATCGCGTCGCCGGGGCCGGTGAACACGATGAACCTCGGCACCCACATGGGGGCGAACTTCGCGTTGAACTTGTACAGCGATTCGATCTGGAACCACTGAGACAGGAAGATCAGGAACCGCCGCCAGGCCCGGGTGATCGGTCCGGCCCCGATTCGCTCGCCCCGCTCGAGCGCCGACCTGAACGCGGCGAAGTTCAGCGAGATCCGCTTGACCCCCAGATCCTGGGCCGCCTTGATGGTCTCGACGATCATGAAGTCGTTCAGCCCGGGCTGAGCCGAACGGTCCCGGCGCATCAGGTCCAGGGAGAGCCCATCGCTGCCCCAGGGCACGAAGTGCAGGAGCGCCTTCAGCACTCCGTCCTGGGTCGCGGTGGCGACCATGCAGTTCTCGTCGCCCGGGCCGCCGATCCGACCGAGCGCCATCGAGAATCCGCGCTCGGTCGGCGTCCCCCGCCAGGAATCGGCTTGCCTGGTCATCCAGGCGAGTTCGTCGGGCGGCACATCGCCGACGCGCCTGACCTCGGCGATGTAGCCGGCCCGGCAGACCCTGGTGACCATCTGCCGGACGTTGCGCATCGCGCGTCCTTGCAGCGAGAAGTCTGCGACCCGGACCACGGCCTCGTCACCCAGCTCAAGCGCGGTCAGTCCGCCGGTACGGACCCAAACCTCCGCGCCCAGCTCGCTGCAGCCAACGACGGCCGGCACCCAGGCGTGCCTGGCGGCCATGTCCAGGAACTCATGGATCGCTCCCGGCCACGCCTCAGGGTCACCGAGCGGGTCGGCGCTGGCGAGCATGACGCCCGACTGCACCCGATAGCAGATGCAGGACTTGCCGGTCGCTGACCAGATGACGCTCTTGTCGTCGCGCAACGCGAAGTAGCCGAGCGAATCGGCGTCGCCGTACCGGTCAAGCAGACTTCTGATCCGCTCCGCGTCGGCCGCTCCGAGCCGGCCCTGCGGCTCGGCTGGGCGCAGGAACAGGTACGCGGTCATGATCACGGTGATCAGGCCGAGGCCACCGGTCAGGATGACGAAGAAGTCGCCCTTGATGTCCTCGGCGAAATGGATCGGCGTGGGCGGGCTGGCGCCGACCAGGCCGTAGAACACGGCCGCCACTCGTTCGGGAACCGTATAGGGACCGGTCAGGCCTCGCACCGCGATATAGGACAGGCCGATGGCCAGGTCGGCGACGAGAATCCGGACGAAGACCCCCAGTGCCCGCCAGCGAGTGCGCGGGTCACCCAGTGCGTAGAACTCCCGGTGGTAGTAAAAACCGAGCCCGATCAGCACCGCCGTGATGGCGAAGCCGATGCACATGCCGGAGAGGCCGAACATATTGATCAGGTGCCGTACCCGGATCACGTTGACGACCGCGGCGAGGATCAGCAGCGTCATGACGGCTTGCCAGGACCGGTGCTTGCGGCGGAATAGCCCGTGGCAGAGCATCAGCAACAGCAGGCCGATGACTATCAGCGCCGTCCTGGTCAGGTTAAAGGTCAGCGTAAGCGCGCCCGGCGTGGTCAGCGCGACCCGGTGAATGCGGCTTTGCGCATGATGAAGCTGCTGGTAAAGACCTGAGTTCACGCCGAGAGCGATAAACGAAACTCCGACCAGAAGCACGATCCAGCCAGCCAGCCTCGGCACCCAGCGATTCTGGTGCCGGCGGTCAAGCGGCCGAGTGCGGTTGGGGGAGACGAAAGGAACGGCCGACCTATTAGGTCGCCGCTGCTCCTGGTCTGCGGATCCGGGCTCTTCCGGTCCTGGCCCGATAAGGTCCGTCATCTCCGACACGTGTGTGCCGCCCCGACTCACGGGGTCAGCGTAGTCATAAATAGGACGACCGCGCGGGCAAATGCCGCCCAGCCACTAGCGGCGGGCCATCAGCAGGCTCATGGCCTCCGCCCTTGTGCTATCCGAACTGCGAAAGCAGCCGCGGACGGCTGAGGTTACGGTTTTGGCACCCGGCTTTCGCACTCCGCGCATGGCCATGCACAGGTGCTCCGCCTCAACGACCACGATAACGCCCCTCGGCTCAAGCACCTCCACCAGCGAGTCCGCGATCTGACTAGTCATCCGCTCTTGCACCTGCGGTCGCCGCGCATACACGTCGACCAGGCGCGCCAGCTTCGACAGTCCAGTTATCTGCCCTTTCTCGTTCGGTATATACCCCACGTGCGCGAATCCGAAGAACGGCGTCAGGTGATGCTCGCAAGTCGAGAACATCTCAATGTCGCGCACTAGCACCATCTCGTCATGATCGGCATCGAAGACGGTGGTAAGCACGTCGGCCGCAGATTGGCGCAGGCCAGCGAATTGCTCCGCCAGGGACCGAGCGACCCGGCGCGGGGTGTCCTTGATTCCATCCCGCGCCGGGTCCTCACCGATGGCCAGAAGGATCTCGACTACCGCTCGCTCGATGCGGTCGAGATCAATCGGTTCGGTCAACGACCAGTGCCGGACCCGTCGTCGCCGCCCTGGCCGGTCTGGTCATTGCCGAACGGGTCGGCGCCGCGCGGGTCATAGCCGAACGGGCTCGTCATCGGACCACCGGGAAGCGAACCGCCCGGAATCGAATCTGAGTAACCGTGGCCGAGGCCAGGGGCCTGACCGTTGCCGCTGCGCGGGATCTCCTTGGCGTCGGACGCGGCGGTCAGCGCAAGCTCCTTGGGAGTGAGCACCGGCGGCCGGTCGGACGGCATCCGCTTGCCGTAGCCGGTGTAAGAACCGCGCGACGGCCGCTTCTGCACAGGAGCGAAGATCTCGAGCACCTGCGTCCTGGACAGCGTCTCGTGCTCCATCAACTGCAGCACCAGCGCGTCGAGCACCTCACGGTACTGGGTGAGCACCGTCCACGCCTCGTCGTGGGCCGACTCGATCAGTCGCCGGGTCTCGTCGTCGATCGCCGAGGCGATCTCTTCTGAGTAGTCCCTGGCGTGCGACATCTCGCGGCCGAGGAATGGCTCGCCGTCGCCGGTACCGAACTTGCGCGCACCGAGCCGCTCGCTCATGCCGTACTCGGTCACCATGCCGCGAGCGATCGACGACGCCTTCTCGATGTCGTTGGCCGCGCCCGTGGTGGGCTCGTGGAAGACAAGCTCTTCGGCGGCCCGGCCGCCGAGCAGCATCGCCAGCTGATCCATCATCTCGGCCCGGCTGACCAGGAACTTGTCCTCGGACGGAGCTGCGGCCGTGTAGCCGAGCGCGCGGCCGCGCGGGATGATTGTGATCTTGTGCACTGGGTCGGCGTGCGGCATCGCGTGCCCGACCAGGGCGTGACCGCCCTCGTGGTAGGCGATGATCTTCCGCTCCTTCTCCGACAGCAGCACGCTCTTGCGCTTCGGTCCGGCGGTCACCCGGTCGATCGACTCTTCCAGATGGTTCATCGTGATCTGGGTCTGGTTGTTTCGGGCGGTCAGCAGCGCACCCTCGTTGATCACGTTCGCGAGGTCGGCACCGGTGAATCCCGGCGTGCGACGGGCGATGATATCGAGGTCCACATCCGGCGCGAACGGCTTGCCGCGGGCGTGTACCCGCAGGATGCCCTTGCGGCCGGCCAGGTCAGGCTGGGCGACCACGATCTGCCGGTCGAATCGGCCAGGCCGCAGCAGGGCCGGGTCGAGGATGTCGGGCCGGTTGGTCGCGGCGATTACGATCACGCCGCCCTTGGTGTCGAAGCCGTCCAGTTCGACCAGCAACTGGTTCAGCGTCTGCTCGCGCTCGTCGTGACCGCCACCGAAGCCAGCGCCGCGGTGCCGGCCGACCGCGTCGATCTCGTCGACGAACACGATCGCCGGCGCGTTGGCCTTGGCCTGCTCGAACAGGTCGCGCACTCGGGAGGCACCGACACCGACGAACATCTCGACGAAGTCAGAACCGGAGATGGAGTAGAACGGCACCCCGGCCTCGCCGGCCACGGCCCTGGCCAGCAGCGTCTTGCCCGTACCGGGCGGGCCATAGAGCAGCACGCCCTTGGGGATCTTGGCGCCGATCGCCTGGAACTTGGCGGGGGCCTGCAGGAACTCCTTGATCTCCTCGAGTTCCTCGATCGCCTCATCCGCGCCGGCCACGTCGGCGAACGTGGTCTTCGGCGTGTCCTTGGTGATCAGCTTCGCGCGGGACTTGCCGAAGTTCATGACCCGCGAGCCGCCGCCTTGCATCTGGTTCATGAAGACGAAGAACAGCAGGAAGATCACGATGAACGGCAACCAGCCGAGCAGCACGCTGACCAGCGAGTTGCCCTGGGGGTTGTCGACGATGTAGCTGACCTTGCTGTGCGGTTCATTGGCCTGCTGCTGCAGCTTAGAGGTCAACTGGTTCACCTGGTTGCCAGCCCAGGCGGCCTCGAACTGGCCGCCCTTGAAGGTGGTGACCTGGATCTCCTGAGTCGGCACGGTCAACGTCGCGGTCTTGACCTGGTTGGTCTGGACCAGCTTGACGACCTGGGAGGTGGCTACCTTCGTGTACTGGCTGGAGCCGGTGAACTTGAGCACCACAATGAGGAGCACGAAGACCAGCAGGATGGCGAGCATCCAGCCGCGGAAAATGCGCTTCAGATCCATCGATTAACGGCTCCGGCCAAGCCGGGCCGGTACCTCCTGCCGAGCCTCGTGTCCCGCCGCCTATCGGCAGGGACGCACAGTGAGTCTGTAGGCGGCACTTCAGGAAGCCGCGTGCCCTACGCTCCGCCTCTACCCAAGTAAACGCGATTCAACTTCCGAGATGTTCCCCTCCCTCTTCGCCCCCCGAACCCGCGGGTCGGTCAAATCGTCAAGAGGAGTAAACATGTGGAGCCAGCGTGCCGATGAACGGGAGGTTGCGGTAGCGCTCGGCGTAGTCGAGTCCGTAGCCGATCACGAACTCATCCGGGATCTCGAAGCCCGTGTAGGCGACATCGACCGGCATCTGGGAGGAGGCGTCCTTGCGCAGCAGCACGCACACGGCGACCGAGGCGGGTTCGCGGGCCTGCAGGTTATTGACCAGGTAAGACAGGGTCAGGCCGGAATCGACGATGTCTTCGACCACGAGTACGTGCTTGCCGGTTATGTCGGTGTCGAGGTCCTTGAGTATCCGCACTACTCCGGACGACGTCGTCGAGTTGCCGTACGACGAGATCGCCATCCAGTCCATGCTCACCGGCAGGTGCATGGCCCGGGCGAGATCGGCCATCACCATCACCGCGCCCTTGAGCACGCCGACGAGCAGCAGTTCGCGGCCAGCGTAATCGGCGTCGATCGCCGCGGCCAGCTCGGTGATCCTCGCCTGCAGCCGCTCGGTCGGGATCAGTACCTTGAGCAGGTCGGTGCCCATGTCGCTGGCATCCACCTACGCCTCCACTTCATTTTGGACGGATATATATAACGCATTGCGCCGGATCTTCGCCTAGCTTCCGCAGGCCAGTCACCCCCGGGGCCGGTCAACAACCGGGCCGCGGCTCGTCTCGCTCGCCGGTGAAATGCAGCCTCCCATACCGCCGCTGGCACCTGACACCGCCGGGCAGGTCGAGCCAGCGCTGGCCGTGCCAGTTGGTTACCAGGGCATCCAGCTCGCCGATGTGGACCGCGGTCAGCGACCCAGCCGGCGCTCCAGCGGCGATCGCCGCTCGTTTCAGCACCCTGGTCCTGATCGCGTCCGGCAGCTCGGCCAGCTCCGTCACGGCGACCGAGTTGCCGGCGGCGATCAGCCGGGCCGCGGCGGTTTCCGCCAGGTCGTCGAGCGCCTCGGTGTCGGCCCTGCACTGGCTGGCCGTGCGGGCCAGCGACTCGGTAACACCCGGCCCGATGAGCTGCTCCATCAGCGGCAGCAACTGGGTGCGCACCCTGGTCCTGCTGAACGCCAGATCGTCGTTCTGCGGATCATGCCACGGGACCAGGCCCTGCGCGGTGCAGGCCGCCACGGTCTGGGCTCGGCGCAGCCCGAGCAACGGACGCAGATAGCCACCGGCGGCAGGCGCCATGCCAGCGATGGATCGAGCACCAGATCCGCGTGCCAGCCCAAGCAACACGGTCTCGGCCTGGTCATCCATCGTGTGGCCGAGCAGGACCGCGCGGGCTCCCGACTCCTTCGACGCCAACTCGAATGCGGCATACCTGGCCCGCCGCGCCGCCGCCTCAGGCCCTGGGTAGCCGGGCGCGGACCCCCGCGCAGCCACCTCCGCGGCGATCACCAGCACCGGGTCGAGACCGAGCCTGCGCAGCGACGCCTCAGCGCTAAGCGCCACCTCAGCGGACTCAGCCTGAAGCCCGTGATCGATCGTCACGGCACCGGCCCGCAGGCCCAGCTTGGGCGCCTCGAACGCCACCGCCGCCGCCAGCGCCAGCGAATCCGGCCCGCCCGAGCACCCGACCAGCACCAAGTCGCCCGGCTCGAGCTCGGCCCCAACGGCCCCGCCAAGCGCCTGGCGCACGGCCACCCGGACGGCGGCTACCGCGGGATGCGGCCCCGGTGCCAACCGAGGGGGACGCGCCCCTGCCGACTCCCGCGCCGGCACTGCGGACCCGGGCACCTCATGCCACGCCGGGATTCAGCTGGCGGCCAGAGGACCCGCCGACCCGCTCCAGCCACTTGGTCGGGTTGGCGAACTCGTGCTTCGTCGGCAGCGTCTGCGGTGCGGTCCAGACCAGGTTGAACGTGCTCATCCCGGCCTCTTCGACGACCGCCTTCACGAACGCCGATCCCTGCTGGTACTGGCGCATCTTCAGATCGATGCCGAGAATCCGCCGGATCACTTGCTCGCCCCGGTTGCCGGTGGACCGCCGCGAGTTGAACTTGGACCTGATCTGCTCCACGCTCGGCACCACGGCCGGCCCGACCGCGTCCATCACGTAGTCGCCGTGGCCCTCGACCAGGGTCATCACGGACGTCAGCCGGTCCAGGATCTCCCGCTGCTGCGGGCTCTGGATGGCCTCGATCAGGCTCTCGCCGTCGCCGCCGCGAACCGCGCCGCTCACCGCTCCAGCCGCGCCGCGCAACCGGTTCAGTATCGAGGCCGGGTCGAGATCGGAGGCGAGCAAGAATTCGGTCATCTGCTCTTGAACGTACGGACGCAACCAGGGCACGGACGTGAACTGCGTGCGGTGCGTCTCCTCATGCAGGCAGACCCAGCGCCGGAAGTCGCTCGGATCGACCCGCAGCTCCCGCTCGACCATCAAGATGTTCGGCGCGACCAGCGTCAGGCGACCAGGCGGCGCCTGATCAGAGGGCACGTCAGGGTCGGGCGGCAAGAAAAGCTCGTACTGGCCGAGCACCCGGCTGGCCAGGTAGGACAGGATCAGGCCGGCCTGCGCACCGGTGACCCGGGACCCGACCGCGGTCAGCACGGAACCGCCCGCCGGGACCGCGCCGATGTCCTGCATGTGCTCGACGAGCGGGTCGAGCACTACCTGGAAGCCGCTGATATTCGCCCTGATCCAGCCGGGCCGGTCGACGATGGCGACCTTGCCGCCATCGCTGTCTCCCGGTAGCCCGGTGACCTCGCGCACAGGCTCGGCCACCAGGGCGGCCTGCGTGCGCAGTTCGGCGACCACCATCCGGGCCTCGGCGAGGCTCACTTGCGGGCCAGGCCTGACCCAGCGGGTGGCGGTCGATTCGGCCACATTCCAGTCGATCATCTGCGAGCTGCTCACCCCTACACCGTACGTTGTCCATAAGGGGCGGGCGTCAGGGGCGGGGAGAACAAGCAGTCAGGGGCGGGCCGGGCACGGTCGGCGAGCAATGAAAAACCCCCTTATCTAAAACGCATCGCTCGGGGTCTCCAGCGCCCGGCCAGAGGCCGGTCCAGCTTCAGCGGCAGCCACAGCCGGCTATCGCGGTGGCCAGGTCGATCAACGATGACTGGGCTTTCAGGTCGCCCGTCTTGCCGATGCCGTTGCCCATGAACGCGAAGGCGAGCACGTCCCCGTCGGCGGCGTAGGCGATGCCCGCCAGCGTGGCAACCCCGGAGATGTTGCCGGTCTTCGCCCTCACCACCCCGAGCCCGGCCCGGCCGAACGGCCCGAAGGAACTCCCCGGCCCCAAGGTGCCGGTGAATCCGGCGACTGGCAGCCCGGTAATGACCGACCGCAGGCCCGGCCCGCCGCCCTGACCGGCCGCCACCTCGACCAGCTTGACCAGGGCGTGCGGAGTGATCTTGTCGAGCGGCGAAAGACCGCTGCCGTCGAACAGGTGAATGCCACGCACGCCCAGCTTGCCGTCGACCGACCCGACGGCGGCCGCCGCGCCGCTGAACGTGGCCGGCTTGCCGATCGCGATCGCCACGTGCCTGGCCAGGGTCTCGGCGATCATGTTGTTGCTCTCGACCAGCATCCACTGGACCATCTGGGCAAGCGTGATCGAGTGGACTGACGCGATCACCTGGCCGTTCTGCTGGCCGGGCTGGGTCTGCCGGGGCGCGCTGCCGCCGAGCTTGATGCCGTCCTTGCGCAGGAACCGGGCGAACGCCATCGCGGCGTCCAAACCTGGACGCATCGACCGCGGGGCGAAGTTCGAGGTGTCGTCGTCGTCCTGCGGCCGCCCATCGAGCGCCAGACGGCCCTGGTCCACCTCAAGCCCGGTGACCGGGGCGGCATTGCCGGTCTCGATGTAGCTGGCGCCGCCGCTCGGCCAGCCCTCCGCCTGGACCGGACCGACAAACAGCGAGTTGTCGTAGGTCAGTCGCACCGAGTCGATGCCCTTGGCGTGCAGCGCCTTCGCGGTCGAGGCCGCCAGCGTCACCAGCGCCGCCGGCCGGGGATAGAAGCTCGACGGGTACCGTCCGGCCGACAGCGTCGGGTCGCCGCCCCCGATCAGCACGATCGTCGGCTTGCCGGCACCACCGGTGTCGAGCAGCCCCACGGAGGTCGTGAACCGGTGGCCGGCACCGAACGTATCGATCGCGGCGACTGCCGTGGCCACCTTGGTGGTCGAGGCCGGCGTGAATCCGGTGTCATCGTTCTGGGAGAACAGCACCTTCCCAGTGGAATAGTCCACGACCAGCGCGCCCACGTTCGCGCCGATCGCGCCGCTGGAAATCAGCCCGGTCAACTGCGCGGCCACGCCGTCCGAGGTCGGCGGCGCCGTCCCGCCGTGAGCCGACGCCGAGCTCAGCTGACCGCCGGCGCTGGCCCGCACGGAGCCGGTGACCGCCGGCAAGTTGAACAGGTCGAGCCGGGCCGGAAGCAGGTGCGCAACGGCCGCGCCAGCACCGATCGTGAACAAGCAGAGCAACGCCAGACAAAGGGCTGCCATCTGCGCCAGCCGGTTCAACCACGCACTCCTCGGATCCTTGCCGCCTCACATCGACAGGCGACCGACACCGAGGGTATACATCACAACGGAAGTACTCGCCGAGGTAACGCCGCAATCACCGGGCAGCTAGGGGGTTCACAGCCGTGGAGTTCGATGTGCTCATCGAGATCCCCAAGGGGCAGCGCAACAAGTACGAGATGGATCATGAAAGCGGACGAATCCGGCTGGATCGGATGCTTTTCACGTCCACCAGGTACCCGGCTGACTACGGTTACATTGAGCACACCCTGGCCGACGATGGTGATCCACTTGACGCGCTGGTCTTGCTCGAGGAGCCGACCTTCCCCGGCTGCCTGGTCAACTGCCGCGCGATCGGGATGTTCAGGATGAGGGACGAGAAAGGCAAAGACGACAAGGTTCTCTGCGTCCCGGCGACTGATCCGAGGGTCGCCGGGCTACGTGATATCACCGACGTGCCGGAATTCGACCGGCTTGAGATCCAGCACTTCTTCGAGGTGTACAAGGCGCTGGAACCAGGCAAGCAGGTGGAAACAGCGCAGTGGACCGGCAAGGAGGCCGCAGATGAGGAAATTGAGGCCTGCCGGAAGCGGCTTGCGAGCAGCAAAGCTGGGCAAGACGACTCCAATAGCAGCTAACGAGGAGAGGGGGGCCGGGTGACTGAGTCTGAAAAGACCGCCAGCCGGTCGCCCGAGCGCGGGGAGTTCACCGGAGAAGACGCTGCGACGCTGCGCACGACACCGCTGCTGAAGGAACTCAGCTCGGATGACACCAGCGCCTTGCTGCCGCATGTGCACGCCGTCACGCTGCGCCGGGGCGACCGGCTGTACGACGAGGGCGACATCGACGACCAGCTCTACGTGGTCATCGACGGCAAGGTGAAGCTCACCAGGACGTCCACGGACGGCCGCGAGGTCCTGGTGCGGGTACAGGGACCCGGCGACATGTTCGGCGAGCTGGCCATGTTCGACCCGACCTACCGGACCTCGAACGCGAGCGCGGTGACCGACGCGCGGCTGGCCGCGATCGCCCACGACGACCTGCGCGCGGTGCTGGCGGACCGTCCCGCGATCGCGCTGCTGCTCCTGCGCGAACTCGCCCAGCGACTGCGCATCATCACCGACGCGAACACCAACCTGATCTTCACCGATGTCCCCGGCCGGGTCGCGAAGGCGCTACTCGAGCTGTCCGACAAGTTCGGCACCGAGCAGGAGGACGGCACGCTGGTCAGTCACGACCTCACCCAGGAGGAGCTGGCGCAACTGGTCGGGGCGTCGAGAGAGACGGTCAACAAGGCCCTCGCCGACTTCGCCGCCCGAGGCTGGATCCAGCTGTCCGCTAAGTCGGTCCTGCTGATCGATCCCGACCGGCTACGCCGAAGAGCAAGGTAGAAGGGCGCCACGTGGCTGCGGAGCGGCGCCTTAGGCGCCGCTCCCTTCGGAGGGTTCCGGGGGGTCGTCCCCCCGGGCTAGCACAGGTAGTTCGCCACGATCCGCTAGATACGCAAGTTGGGCGGAAACGCTTAGCTCAGCTGCGGGCCACAGCACCCGAGGCACCTCTGCGTACACGCGGGCCACGATTTCCGCCTTGGTGCGATCTCCGGCGGCAAGAGCGGCCTTGATCTCGGCGATCCGCTCCGCGCGATGCGTTATATAAAAATCAAGAGCACCCAGTGGATCATCGAGCAGCGGACCGTGCCCGGGGAGCAGCGCGCGCAGCTCAGTACTGTCGGCGAGGGCGTGTAGCGTGTCGAGCGAGGCCAGGTAGTCGCCGAGGTTGCCGTCGTGGGCGATGACCGTGGTACCGCGACCGAGCACCGTGTCGCCGGTCAGAACGGCCGCGTCCGCGCGCAGGTACAGGCTGACCGAGTCGACGGTGTGACCGGGGGTCGCGATCACCTCGATTTCGCAGCCGCCCACGCTGACCACCGAGCCTGGGGGCAGTCCCTCGCTGCCGAGCCGGTGAGCCGGGTCCACCGCCCGGACGGGCGCGCCAGTGAGCTCGGCGAAGGTGCGCGCGCCCTCGGAGTGGTCGGGGTGACCGTGGGTCAGGATGATCTGCGCGATCCGCAGGCCGGCCTGCTCGGCGGTCTCGTGCACCCGGCGCAGGTGGCCCTCGTGCTGCGGGCCGGGGTCGATGACGATCGCCTCGGTCGCGCCCGGCTCGGCGATCAGCCAGGTGTTGGTGCCGTCCAGCGTCATCGGCGACGGGTTCGGCGCGAGCACGCACCGGGCCCGATCGGTACCCGAACCGTCGATCGGGCTGGCGCGCAGGCCGCCGCTACCCGAGGCTGGTCCGGTCACAGGGGGTACTCCTTGTCGCCCGGCGCCGACAGCCAGACCTCGCCGTCTTCGACCGACAGTTCCGGGAGCCGAGGAGCGATCTCGCGGCGAGCCGCCAGCACGGAGTCGATGTCGTCGTGGTCGGCCAGTTCGGCCAGAGTCATCGCGGTCGGGAACCAGAGCTCGATCTGGTTGGCCCGGCCGGCATCAAGCGCGGCGGCCGGCGAGATCCACTGCACAGCGGAGGCTTCCCCGCCCACGTCTCTTGTCCGCTGGCCTTCTGGCAGAGCGGCCGCGAAGAACCGGGCGTCGAACCGGCGGGGCTCGAGCGCCGGGGTGATCCATCTCGACCACGGCCGCAACAGGTCGGACCGCAAGATCAGGCCGCGCGCCGCCAGCATTTCGGCCAGCGACTGCGAGCGGTCGAGCAACCCCTGGCGGTCGGCCTCCCAGTCATCACCGGTGGTGTCGGCCACGACGGTCTCGGCGGTCGGGCCGGCGAGCAGGACGCCGGACTCCTCGAACGTCTCCCTGACCGCGGCGCAGACCAGCGCCCTGGCCAGTTGCGGGGTGGTCGCGAGCTGCCGGGCCCAGGTGCCAACGTCCGGGCCGGCCCAGGCGACTTCCTCGTCGGCGTCGCGCTGGTCGACCGAGCCGCCGGGAAAGACGTAGGCGCCCGGCGCGAACGCCATCGTCGGCTTGCGGCACAGCATGTAGACCTCGAAGCCGCGGCCAGTCTCGTCGGACTCGCCAGCCGCTGCCGTGGCCGCTGCGGGGGATTCCGGGGGGTCGTCCCCCCGGGCCAGCACTGCGGGGGGTTCCGGGGGGTCGTCCCCCCGGGCCAGCACTGCGGGGCGCAGCAGCATGACGGTGGCAGCGTCGCGCGGGGTGACCGGCTCTTTCCTGCCTTCGATTACATCGCGAACCATGTTGGCTATCTGATCAGGCAGTCGCACCCTGGGCATGGCCGGGCCTTTGCTCAGCTGCCGGCTGGGCTGGCTAGCTCAGCGACCAGTTCGACCTCAACCGGAGTGTTGAGAGGCAGCACGGCCATGCCGACGGCGCTGCGGGCGTGCTTGCCCGCCTCACCGAAGACCTCGATCAGCAGCTCGCTAGCCCCGTTGATGACCTGGGCCTGGGCGGTGAAGTCCGGGGCGCTGGAGACGAAGCCGACGACCTTGACGATCCGCTTGATGCCGGACAGTCCTCCGGCAACCGAGGCGGCGGCGGCGATGGCATTCAGCGCGCAGACCCGGGCTAGCCCGGCCGCCTCGGTCACGTCGACGTCGGCGCCGACCTTGCCGGTCGCCGCAAGCTGTCCGTCGACGAACGGAAGCTGGCCCGAGGTGTAGATGAAGCCGTTGGCGGTCACTGCGGGCACGTAGGCGGCCAGCGGCGTGGCGACGGCCGGGAGCGTCAGGCCGAGGTCGGCGAGGCGTTCCTCTGGAGTTCGTACGTCCGGGCCGGTCACTGCTTC
>DATNFM010000185.1:0-5686 GCA_035606435.1 Streptosporangiaceae bacterium
GGAACCCGCCCACGGCGTTTCGGCTTCCTGCTCCGGCGCATCCCCAAGACGAGGGCCACCTACGTCGACCCGCTGTTCGCGCGACCAGATTTGGTCGAACACGACTACTACCGCTTCCGGCGCCGGCTTGACAGCTGATGAGTGCCGATCCCGCCCGTGCACGATCGCCGAACTCCGGTGAGTATGTGCTGGAGGCCCGGAACTTGGTGACGAACTGCTGCAGGGCGAGGTGAGCATCGTGACCTGGCCGTTGGCCGCCTTGGTGCTGTGCGGCAGCTGCCCGGTGCGCAGGTGCCGGACACCGCGATGAGGACGTTATCCCGGACGCCCGGGACTAAAGACTCTGCCTGCCTACGAGCCGGTGAACTAGTCATATCAATATGTTCATCGATGAGCAGGTCGGGCTGGAGATCAGCGTCGCGGCTGCCGCAGCGCGCCTGTCCAACCTGATCAGCGACTCAATACTCATCCAGGCCTCGCACGATGCCTGGAACGAAGGGCACGCCAGGATCGGCCCGCTCCCCGGGCTCTCGAAGCTGGTGACCGTGCGCTATCTGGAGCCGGCACAGCAAGGCACGACCACGACCGTAGGGCTGCGGTGGGAGGCCACTGGCATCGCCGGGCGAGCCTTCCCGATACTCGATGCCAACCTCACGCTGATGCCCGATCAGCAGCAGGCCGCTATCCTCAGCCTGCACGGCACCTACCGGCCGCCAGGCGGCCAGATCGGCGCGGAACTGGATCGGGCCGTTCTCCATCACCTCGCCCAGGCCACGATCCGATCGTTTCTCACGCGGGTCGCCGACGCGATCGCTCATCCGGCTAGATCAGCTAGCCGTGATCACCCAGCCGACACCCTGGACATCAGCCCAGACCGACTGGCTCCCGAGTCGCCCTAGCCTCAGGCGCATCTGGTTGCAGCTCTGTCTGGTCATCGGCGGTCGGGGCTTGAGACCGACCCGAACTAATCGACCGGGCGGAATCGGCACCCCGCTGCAGAAGTAGCCCTCCATGACCGCGCAAAACAGGGCCCGCATGACGAACGTCGCCGGCCGGCCGGGCTCGGGTGGAACCGGATATCGCGGGCATTGTCTGCTTAGTCAACGCGTCGGTAGCGTCGGGCGGCGAGCGGCGCGAACACGAGGATGATGCCGGCTGTCCAGACCAGGGCCCAGACCGTCCAGTAGCCGGTGGTGTGGGCGAGTCCTGCGGGGCTGGCGTTTCCGAATGCGAGTGATCGCACGGCGTTGACCATGAACGTGACGGGCTGGTGTTCGGCGAGGGCCCGCGCCCAGGACGGGAGAGTCGCCGGCCGGACAAAGGCGCTTGAGAAGAACATCGGTATGTAGGCGATGAAAGACAGACCCTGGGCGCCTTGCGGACTGCCCGCGTACAGCCCGAGGCACGCGAATACCCACAAGAACGCGAAGCCGAACGCGATGCACAGCCCGTAGGCGAGGAGACCTTGGGCAATGGTTCCGTGCAAGTGGAAGCCGACAAGGAACCCGAGCGCGGCGGTCGCTGCGAGGGTCACGGCGATGATCGTCGTGTCGCCGATGACTCGACCGAGAGCCAGTCCGATGCGCGGGACCGGCAATGATCGGAAGCGGTCGAACACGCCCTGCTCGATGTCGTCGGCGACTGCGGTCGCCACGCCGGTGCCGGTTACCAGCACGCTGGTCATGACAAAGCCCGGGACGAGGAAGTCGACGTACCTCACCTGGCCCATGTGGATGGAGCCGGCCATGACGTACCGGAACAGCAGCATGAAAACGGCGCTTCCCATGAATGCGAACACCACGAGTTCTGGGGTTCGCAGGTACTTGCGCACCGTCCGTCCGGCGATGCTGAGGACAGTCGCGGCGAGCCCGGCCGTACGGTGCGGACGGGTGAGGTCAGGGACGAGGCCGTCAAGGCCGCTAGCTTGCGACACGCTCATCGGGCCTCCGATGCTCGGCGGGCGCCGGCGTGTGCCGGCGGGTTGGCTGGTTCGTCCTCGGGTGTGGGGCCGGTGGTTGTGCCGGTGAGCATGAAGAAGACCTCGTCCAGGGTCGGCCTGCGCAGTCCGATGTCATCGATCGCGACGCCAGCCAGGGAAACGGCCTGGACCGCGGCTGCGATTCCGTCCTCGCCGGGGGCGACCGTGACCGTCGCACGGTTCGTGTTCGGGTCAAGTCGCGGTTCTTCGGAGCCGATCCGGCCCAGGATCTCCGCCACCGAGGCAAGATCCTCTCGCTCGCGCACACCGATCTCGATCACGTTCCCGCCCGCGGTCGCTTTCAGCTCGGACGGGGTTCCGGACGCGATGGCCACGCCGTGGTCGATAATTGCGATCCGATCGGCGAGCCGTTCGGCCTCGTCGAGGTACTGGGTTGTCATCAGGACGTCTGTCCCCCGCGTGACCAGTTGCCGGATTGCGTCCCACAGCTGGCTGCGGCTGCCGGGGTCGAGCCCGGTCGTCGGCTCGTCCAAGAGCAGCAACTGGGGAGCGCCAACGAGACTGGCACCCAGATCGAGACGACGCCGCATACCGCCCGAGTAGGTCTTCACCGGGCGGTCCGCGGCGTCCATGAGACCAAGGGTCGTGAGCACCGACGCGGTCGCTTCGCTTGCGCGGCGGCGCGACATGCCATAAAGGCGGGCGACCATGAACACGTTCTCGCGTCCGGTCATCACGGGTTCGACCGCCGCGAACTGGCCCGCAAGCCCGATCAGCTGCCGCACTCTGCCGGGATGTTTGCGGACGTCATAGCCACAAACCTGCAGCGAGCCGGAATCCGGCCCCAGCAGCGTCGCGACCGCCCGCACGAACGTGGTCTTTCCTGCCCCGTTCGGTCCGAGCACAGCGAACACCTGGCCCCGTTCGGCGACCAGATCGAGGCCGTCCAGCGCTGTGGTCTTGCCAAACCGCTTTCTCAGCCCGCGGGCCTCAATCACCGGGGTCATGAAATGCTCCTCCTCTTTCCTCAGCCCTGCGGGACAGGCTGAATCCGGAGCGTGGTGCTGACCCGGTTGAAGTAGTTCGACAACGCGGCCATAGCCACGAGCGCGACAAGCCCATCTTCGTCGAAGTGCTCGGCGGCGCCGGCCCAGATCTCGTCGCTCACGGCGTCCGGGTGGTCCGCGAGCCGCGTGATCGCCTCGGTCAGCGCGAGCGCGGCGCGCTCTGAGTCGCTGAACACGGCCGACTCGCGCCACGCCGGGAGCAACACCAGTTGCTCGGTGCTGATGCCAGCACTGGCAGCGCTCTGTATTCCGAACGTCATGCAGCCGTTGCACCCGTTGATCTGGCTCGCTCGCATATGCACCAGTTCCAGGGTCTTGCGGGGGACCCCGCCGGCGTAGATCGGTTTCATGATCTGCTGCACGCCGGCCCTCGAGTCCGCGTGGGGCTCGTAGCCGGGAATTCGGGTAGAGATGGTCGCGAAGTCAGGCATGATTCCTCCGTGAAGCGTTGCTCCGGTCAGGTTGGGAACTTCCGGCACCCTGATGACGGGCCCACCGCCGCCGAGGTAACGCCGGCCCGTCCGCGTTACCTTTGGAGCCGCGAAAACGTCCTTCCAAAGAGATGACCGAGAACCGACTAAGCGACCGCACCGAACTGGCCGCCGAATTCGAGCGGCAGCGACCCTACCTCCGGGCGGTCGCGCGCCGGATGCTCGGCGTCGAGGCCGATGCCGACGACGCGATCCAAGAGGCCTGGCTGCGGCTCAGCCGCACCGGTGGTGACGGAATTCAGGACATCTGCGCCTGGCTGACGACGGTCACCAGCCGGATCTGCCTCGACATGCTCCGGGTACGCGGAACACGCCGAGAGCTGCCGATCGAGATCGACCTCGACGAACTCCTCGGCGACGGCGCCCCGAGCACCCCCGGCCACGCCCCAACCCCAGAGGACGAGGTGCTGCTCGCAGAATCGGTCGGGCTCGCACTGTCGGTTGTGATGGAGCGCCTCACGCCGGCAGAACGCGTCGCGTTCGTGCTGCACGACATCTTCGAGCTGCCGTTCACCCAAATCGCCGAGGTGCTAGGCCGCACCCCGGACGCCGCCAAGATGCTCGCCAGCCGCGCGCGGCGACGCGTCCGCGTAGTCGCGCCAGAAACCGACACCGCGGCGGCCGCCAGCCGAGCGGTGATCGATGCGTTCTTTAATGCGGCCGCGTCTGGTGATCTGTCGGCCCTGCTGACGCTGATCGCACCAGACGCCGAATACCACGGCGCAACCAGCCAAGGCATCACCGTCCTGCAAGGCGCCAGCGAACTTGCGGCCCGAGCTCAGCACGCGGGCGCCGGCGGGCCTGGGACGACGTTGCGCCCAATCCGGGCCCGCGGCGAAGCCGGCGTCCTGATCGTCCGCAACGGCCAGCCGACCGCGATATTCGCGTTCACCATCCACAACGGGCTGATCACCAAAATCAGATCCGTAGTCGACCCACCACGACTCGCCCAACTTGTTCCGTCCTGGGCGACCTGAGCGCGCCGCCCGGCTTCCGCACCACCGCCCAAGCAGCCAACCTAGGCGGACCACAACCCAGCGCTGAAGAGCCCTTCGCGATGATCGAGAAGGGCTTAAGGCCCGACCCGCCGGATTCGCCGGCCAGTGATCCGCATAGGGCTGATCCGGATGAAATGGTCGTGCTCTCCGCCCGGCCAGGCCTCCACTCCAACGGCCAGCGCTTCGGCCTGCTCGCTCTCATCGTCCAGATGATGCGCCGGTCCCTGGACCAGAACGCTCCATCCCTCCTGGCTTGCGGGGCTGAAGTTCCATCGGCGGCGATCGATGGACTTTAGGCCCTAGGAGCCAAGAGGGCCAGTCTTAGCGTCTCACGTATGGAGTATCCCGGGGACCGCAGCGCCAGCCCGACATCGACCCCGAGACCTGGCGGGGATCGTCGAGGCCGGCGAGCACGCGGCCCGGGTCAGGGACCGGTTCTGTGACGGGGCCTGGCCGCAGCTGGTGGTCCGGCTCGGGGTCACCGGCCGGGCCGCGGTCAGCGTCCGGCGCCGGGTCGGGGAGGTGCTGTTCTAGCCCGGAACCGGGGTCTAAGGTCCCGGTGATCCGGGCCGGTTGCTCCTGCCGGGCCGGGCCCTTCGCAGGCAGCCTTGAGGCATAGGCGCTGGAGAGAGGGGCTGAGATGGCGGCGGGTGGACACGAGGCGGCGGCGGGGGCTGGCAGTGCCTACGCGCTGCTGGCTGATGGCGGTACGGTGCGGATCAGGCCGGCGATGCCGGAAGATGGCGAGGCGGTGCGGGCGATGCACGCGGCGATGTCGGCGGATAACGCCTACCTGCGGTTTTTCAGCATGAGCCCGGTGAACGCCGATCGCGAGGCGCAGCGGATCTGCCGGGATCCGGCGCCGGATCACCTGGCCCTGCTCGCCTGGTCGGCCGGCACCCTGGTGGGGGTGGCCAGCTATGAGGTGGCTAGCCGCCCGGATCAGGCCGAGGTGGCGTTCTGCGTCGCGGACCGGATGCACGGCCACGGGATCGCGACCCTGCTGCTCGATCACCTGGTGTCGGCGGCCAGGCAGCACCAGATCACGGCCTTCACGGCCGAGGCGCTGGGCGAGAACCCGGCGATGCTCGGCGTGTTCGCCGGCGCCGGCCTGCCGGTGCGGCGGAGCCTGGCCGGCGGCGTGGTCGAGGTGGTCATCCAGATACCGGCGGGCGACGGTGATCCCGGCTT
>DATNFM010000186.1:0-12387 GCA_035606435.1 Streptosporangiaceae bacterium
GGTAACACCTTCGCCTCTGGACACAAGATCAAAACCACCACAATATTTTCCGCATAAAATTTTGCGTCCGACTTGGACGTAGCGGGACGTCTTTCTCACAAGTGACAGCCGAGCCGGGCCAGGAGCCGGTCCGGTCGGTTAGTGCCGCTGCGAGAGAGAAGAGGTACAGGTAACTGGTTCCCCGCAGCGGCGTGTAAATACATCGACGATCACGTACGCCACTGACATTACATCTGCGTGCTATTCATCTGGCTGTGGCAGGCGCCGCCGAACGGCAATCAGCAGTCACGCACCGCTACACGAAGCTAGGGGCCTGAATGCTTACCAGACGACGCCTGTTCAGGCTGGAGCAGTGAAATGGCGGCGTGGTCGCAGACGCGACCGGGATTGTCAGGCAGCCATCGCCAACTCGCAGGCGCGCTCTGCCCAGGTAACCAGTCGGCAGGAGTCTCCCGGCCGTTGCTAGCGGAGTTTAAATGATCCGGGCGTGGCACGTTTTCTGGGGTGGAATCTTCCGCGAACGGGCGGGATTATGGATGATGAGACGACGACCGGGCTGTTGCCCGGCCCGGTCAGGCGGCGTCGTGCGACGCTATGTGACAGGGAGGATTTTTAATATGATTCAGTCGTTACATTGGCCAGTGCCTGCATGGCGGCGGGGTGCGTTAACGGCCGTTGCCATAGCACTGGCGGCTGTAGCAGCCGGGCCGGCCGCGCCCGCGGCGGCTGCGGTCGGCTGGGGGATTCAGGCCACGTCGAGCCCGAGCCAGCTTAATGAGCTGATAGCGGTTTCGTGCTCATCGGCGAGCGCCTGCACCGCGGTTGGCAATGACGAGAACAGCAGCGGCTCATCGGCCCTGGCCGAGCGGTGGAACGGCAGTTCCTGGGCGCTGCAGAGCGCCGTGAATCCGCGCGGCGATGCCTCAGTCCTCCTGGACGGAGTGTCCTGCCCGTCGGCTACCTACTGCGTCGCCGTGGGCTCCAACGGAGGCGGTTCGACCGGCACGGCCGTCGCCGAATCGTGGAACGGCAGCACCTGGACCGCGATGTCTCCGGTCAGTCCGGCCGGCGCCACGCTGTCCGCGGTGTCATGCACCTCGGCCAGCAACTGCTGGGCCGTCGGATGGGCCACGGGCATCTCGATGGCTGAGCACTGGAACGGCACTGTTTGGACCGCCCAGACTCTATCGACCGCGCGCGGGTCGCTGCTGCGGACCGTGTCCTGCGTCTCGGCAAGCTACTGCATGGCGCTCGGCGCCCCTAGCTTTAAGTGGAATGGCAGCACTTGGACAGCCCAGACCTCGCCCCCCTCGATGGTGAGTTACTCGGTGTCCTGCACCGCGGCTACCTTCTGCCAGGCGGTCGGCTCCTTCGGGTCGGATGCGGAGGATCAGTCCTGGAATGGCAGCACCTGGACCGTCCAGACCTTCCCGAGCCCGTCGGAGTCGGTATTGTTCGGCGTCTCCTGCGCCGTCTCCTCCAGTTGCATCGCCGTCGGCGAAACCGTCACCTCAACCCTGTACTTCCCCCTGGCCGACCACTGGAACGGCAGCACCTGGACCGCCACGAGCACCCCCAGCCCCAGCGGCGCCGAAGCCGCCCTCTTCCAGGGCGTCTCCTGCCCCTCGTCCACCGACTGCACCGCCACAGGCGACTGGTACGCCACCAGCCCCGCCCTGGCCCAGACCCTCGCCGAGCAATGGACCGGCTGACGACAGCCACCCCACTCCACCACCCGCCGAGCCGAGCTAACGCAGCCAAAGCGGCGGTTTGCGCGCACCGCTCCGCTGCCGGGATCGCGGTATGCCCGGCGGGCCGGGATGTCGGCCTGCTTGCTCAGCCTCCGATGGTCAGGGCGAAGATGTGCATGGCTGGTGATCCCTGTGCTGCTGTTCGGCTGAACTTGGGCAGGGTGATGGAGCGGACGGCCTTGCCGGGTGCCAGCGGTATTGCGATGTAGTAGATGCTGTCGGCCTGCCCCTGCTTGCCGTCTGGGGTGTTGAGGTAGGGAAGGGTGGTGAGGATGTCGCCGTTCGGCGGTGATGTGTTTGACCACCAGTCGGGGAATGAGACCGTGAAGGGCTGGGTGCTGCCGTCGGCATATGTGATCGTGCCGGTGCCGGTGGCGGTGCCGTAGTCGCTGGCACCGAGTATTCCCAGGATCTGCCCGGTGCCGGGCAGGCCGATCGTCTGGCCGTCGGCGACTACGTTGTCCGCCTCGCCGGGCGCGGCGTCCGGCCAGGTGAAGGTCAGGCCGTCGTGGCTGACAGCTGCGCCGGGGGTGAGCTGCACGGCGGCCAGGGCCTGCGCGGAGAAACTGCTGCCGTCGCCGTCCAGGTTCCCGGTCGCGGGGTCAGCGTCGTCGCTGATCCCGACGTTGTCCCAGAAGCCCGGCAGCCCGGCCGGCGGCGCCTGCGTGCGGGATGCCTTCGGCGAGGGGCCGGCCGCGGCCCGGGAGTGGGTACGCGGCGTGCCATGTGAGGGCGCGAGCCAAACGGCGGTCCCGGCGGCAGCGGCGGCCACCAGTGCGGTGCCCAGGATCGCCGCGGCCCGTCTTGGCGACCTGCGCTTCCTGGCCAGATCCGGTCCCGCGGGCACTGGGACCGGTTCCAGGACTTGTGTCGCCTCGGCTGCGGCGACCGGCCACGGCCCGGCCTGGCAGGCGCGGACGCGGTTGCTCATCTCCTGCGGCCAGAACGAGGTTGCCGACGCGCCCTGCCACGGCACCAGCCCGGCCTCCACGGCCCGCGCCAGTTCCGGCAGCGCCGGGCGGTCCGCGGGGGCCTTAGCCAGGCAGGCTGCCGCGATCTGGCGCAGTCCGGCCGGCAGTCCGTCCAGGCCGGGAGCCGCGTGCAGCACCCGGTACAGCACCTCCTGCGGGGGACCCTGTCCGAACGGCGGGTTCCCGGTGGCGGCGAATGCGATGACGGCCCCGAGCGAGAACACGTCGCCCGCTGCCCCGGCCAGCGCGCCCCGGGCCTGCTCCGGAGACATGAACGGCGGCGAGCCGATGACAAGCCTGCCCGCGTTCGGCGCGGCCTCGTGCAGCGCTCCGGCGAGCCCGAAATCGATCACGCGGGGGCCGTCGTCAGCCAGCAGCACGTTCGACGGCTTCAGATCCCGGTGCACCACAGCGCGGTCGTGAATCGCCTGCAGCGCCTCTATCAGGCCCGCCGTCAGCCGCCACAGCGCGGACTCGGCTAGCGGCCCGGTCAGCTCCACCAGCTCCGCCAGCGAGGGCCCGGGGACGAACGCCGTCGCCAGCCACGGCGGGTGGTCCTCCAGCCCTGCGGCCACGACCGGTGCCGTGTACACGGCGCTGACCGCGCGGGCGGCGGCAACCTCGAAGCCGAAGCGGGTGAGGAATGCCTCATCACGGGCGAGCGCCGGATGCAGGACCTTCACCGCAACCGAGCGGCCCGCCGGCGAGAAGCCAAGGAACACCTGGCCCATGCCACCGCGCCCGAGCCGGGCATGCAGCCGGTAGGGACCCAGGTGACGAGGGTCTCCAGCCACCAGAGCCTGCACCGCCGCTCCTCACCGCTCATATCTTCAGCGCCGCTACAGCGACGTCACTTTGCCCCACATTACGGGCGGGGCCGGTCTTCGGGATGGCACTTGATCCCGATGCCTGGCATCAACTCCGCACGCAGGAACCCGAGGCCAGCCGCCCCAGAAGCCCGACGAGCACGCCTCCTGAGGCCGGGCGCTGCCACCGTCGCCGAATTCCCGTCGCTGTCCTGGCTCGCGCCCACCCCAGCCGAAGCGCTCGCGGGTCTCGCCGACGTCGTGCGCGACGTCCTCACCGACCTGGCCGCAACCGGAAACCCGATCCCGGAGCCATTGTCCGCGCGCACCTACTCAGGCCGATTCATGGTACGGGTCCCGTCAGAGGTCCACCGCCCACAGGTTGCTGCACTATGCGGCAGGGTGCCCCGTCGCGGCTCGCGCGTCATGTAATCCGTTCGCTGCGTTCGGGCGTCTTCCTTGAGTCGCCTTTGAGCACAGCGGGAAGTTCCCGGCCTCAAAATAGGAGGGCCGGAAAGCATGACATAAAGGACTGCTATTGTTTAACATATTCTTACGGACTAATGCGCGAACGTCAGCCGAAGGAGCGCGTCCCTTCAATCCGCAGCCCGCCGATCGGCCTGCTTCGCTGTGACGGCTGACGAAGCGACAGCCGGAACGCAGGAGGCAAGCCAGGCTATCGGGCGATGGCCGCGCTGGACCAGGCATCCTGTCACGATCCACCTAGCGCTGCTGATCGGGTACGTCGGCGTGGGCATCGCTGTCACCTGGCCGCACGTGACGTACGTCGCTGGCCGGCTCCCCGCCAACCGGGATGCCGCCTGCTATGTCTGGGACTTCTGGTGGATGGCACGCTCGGTGGAGCACTTCACCAACCCGTGGTCGACCACCTACCTGGCCGCGCCGGTGGGAACGCAACTCGGGCTGCACGCGCTGATGCCACTGGCCGGCGTGGTGATGATGCCGGTCACGGTTCTGTTCGGTCCTAGCGCCTCCTACACCCTGCTATCGATCATGCTGCCCGGGCTGCTCAGCTACGCGATGTACCGGGTGGCGCGCCTCTGGCTGCGGTCGCAGATCGCGGCGATCGCGGCGGGCGGCTTCTTCGGCTATTCCGTGATCGTGGACTTCTGGACCTGGAATCACATCAACCTGGCTGCGGGGGCGCTGTTCTTGCCGATGACCCTTGAGGCCGCGGTCCGAATGCGCCGCAGGCCTGGACCTCGCCAGGCGGTGATCCTCGGCCTGGTTCTGGGCGCGAGCGTCCTGGTCGACCAGGACTTCGCGCTGATGGCCGCGATGGTGGCCCTGGCGGCGGTGCTGCCATGGCTATTCGGACGACCCAGGCCAGCCGATCCAGCCGACAGGTCGATCGCGGCCCGCGTTCTCGGCGCGCGCAGGCTGCTCAGGCTGGCGCCAGCTGCGCTCGCCGCGCTGGTCACGGCCGTGGTCGCCAGTCCCCAGCTGTTCGCGATCTCGAACGAGGTCCGGGTCGGCGGGCCCCCGACGCACCCTGGTGCCCTCTCCTATACCGGCGGCGTCCGACTACCGGAATTGGTCGAGCTATCGCCGCGGGCGGCGAGTACCGGGTTGCATCTGCCCCATACCTACGACGTCCGGGTCTACGGGATGCTGCTGACCGCCCTGGCGCTCGCTGGCCTGGCGCTCGCCTGGCGACAGCGCACCGCCTGGAGCCTCGCGGCGGCGTGGCTCGGCGCTACGGTCCTGGCGATGGGGTCCACGATTCGCATCGGCACCGCCGAATACGTGCCAGTCGCCCACGTCTTGGGCGGAGTCAAGCTCTCGGCGATCATGCCGTACACCTGGCTGGTGGACCTGCCTGGCCTGGCCAGTTTCCGCGTGCCAGGCCGCCTCACGGCCATCGGCCTCATTCCCGCGGCGCTGCTGGCCGGCTTCACGATCGGCTACCTCCGCGATCACGCCAGGCCCGTGATGATCGCCGTGCTAGCGGCCGCGTTCCTGGAGGCCGGCCTGGCCACGCCGCCGGGGGCCGGCACGATGCCGACCGCCCTGCCCGCCCTTGACCGTCCGATCGCCGCCGACCGCACCGCATCGATCGTCGTGGACGTGCCGTTCGGCATCCGAGGCGGCGTCGGCCTGCGCGGGGAGCCTTTCGCACCGGAGTCTCAGGTGCTGGCGACCGCCGACGGGCATCCGCTGGCTGTCGCTAACCTGTCCCGCACACCCCCGGCGACCGACCTCGGCATTTCGAGCCAGACCTTCTACGGCGACCTGATGGCCGTCCAGAATCGCCGAACCAACTACAAGCCGGAGCAACTGAGTGCGGCCGCCCTGAACGCGCGCGCCATGGGTGTCGGCTGGGTCCTGCTGTGGACGTACAACCGGAATGTCGTGCGGTTCCTTCGTGCGACTGGATTCCGGTTCGCCTACCACGCGGACGGCGTGTCGGTCTACCGGCCAGCACCCGCCCAGCACTGAGCAGGCCGGGCGCTACGGATGGTGCGCCCTGGGCCGGAACACCCAGGACCGGTAAAGAAAGAACCTCACCAGCGTGGCGAGGATGGTCACGGCGACGACGACGCTTACCTCAACGCTCCGGGCCGGGCTCGCGTCCCCGGCGCGCAATGCGAGGAGCGCCACCGAGGTCAGCGCGAGCCCGGCGCCGAACGCGACGAGCCCCAGGAGCTGATGCCGCAATGCATGAGCGCGGCCCCGGACTCCGAAGGTCACCCGGCGGTTCACCGCCGTGTTCGCGACGGCGGTGACAAGCTGACAGATCGCGTTCGCCGCCAGTGCGGGAATCCCGGTGCCGCGCAGCCCGAGGTACAGCACCGCGAACAGGGCTGTGCTCGCAGCGCCGACGCAGGCAAACCTGAGCAACTGCGCTGATCCGCGACGACGGGCGGTTGCGTCGTCAGCCAAGCTGTGGTCCGACGGCGCTACTGCCGTCAGCGTCGGCGGGGGTGAAACCGCGCGCTTCTTGCACCAGGTACAGCGGACGGCCCCTGACCTCGTCATACACCCGGGCCAGATAGAGGCCGATGACGCCGATCACGATCAGCTGGACCCCGCTCAGGAACGTGATCGTCACCAGCAGCGAAGCGTAACCGGGCACGTACGGCAGGCCAGCCAGCTTGAGCACCAAGGCCAGCAATCCGTATCCGACCGCGCCGATAGCCATGACCATGCCGACCGCAATGCCCAATCGCAACGGCGCGGACGAGAATCCCACGATGCCGTCCGAGGCGAGCCTCAGCATCTTGCGCAGCGAGTACTTGCTACGGCCAGCTTGACGCGAGACCCGGACGTACGGCACGGCGATCTGCCGGAACCCAACCCAGCAGAACATTCCGCGGACGTACCTGTCCCGTTCCCTCATCTGCAAGAACGCATCGAGGGCCTTGCGGTCGACGAGCCGGAAATCACCGACGTCCAGGTACTGGTCGACATCGGCCAGGCGGCGCGCCAGCGCGTAGTAGAGCCGTGCCGCCGCCTTCTTAAAGAAGCTCTCTCCCTCCCTGCGCTGCCTGACGGCGTAGACGATCTCATAGCCTTCCTGCCACCGCTTCGCCATCTCAAGAATGACTTCGGGCGGATCCTGGAGGTCGGCGTCCATGACGACGACGGCCTGCCCGGAAGCGAAGTCCAGGCCGGCCGTGATGGCGGCCTGATGCCCGAAGTTGCGAGATAATTGCAGGACCTTGATGCGGGGATCCTCATCGCGCGCCGCGACCATGAGCTCGTGGCTCTTGTCCCGGCTGCCGTCGTCAACGAGGACGATCTCCGCGGGACCGTCCAAGAAACCGCTCAGCTGGCGTAGTTGCTTGACCAGGTCAGGGATCGATTCTTCTTCGTTGTAGGCGGGTACAACAATGGAGTATCTGATCGTCTCCACGCTTACTCCTCATGCGCCGCCGCGTCGCTTCAGCGCCGAGATGACGACTTCGAGATGTTACCTGCACACGCTAGTCGCGCGAATGCACTAAGAAGTTCACATGGAGACATTAGAAGTTGAGAAACTCACCACGCTCGAAAAGAGCCATTGGTGGTACAAGGAACGCCGCGCCCTGCTCGACCGTGAGCTCAAGCGGATTGCCAATCCTGGCCTGGCGCTTGATATCGGTGCAGCGGGCGGCGGCAACACTCAGGTCCTGCGGGCTCGCGGCTGGCGTGCTATCGCGACCGACTACTCGGCCGTGGCCGTCGAGATCGCGAGAAAGCGCGGACTGACCACTTTCCGTGCCGACGTCCGGGCACTGCCGGTCAGGTCCAGCTCATGTGACCTGGTGACAGCGTTCGACGTGCTCGAGCACATCGAAGAGGACCATCTCGTCGCCACTGAGATCGCCAGGGTGCTCAAGCCCGGCGGCACCGCGCTGATCGCTGTGCCTTGTGACATGTCGCTGTGGTCGGCGCACGACGAGGCGGTCGGGCACGTTCGCCGCTACAGCAGGGCCAACCTTCGCCAGGTCGTCGAGGACGCCGGCCTTGGCGTCGACAGCATGTGGAGCTGGAACGTTCTGCTGCGCCCGGCCGTAGCGCGGCGGCGCCGGCGCTCGACAGGCAGCGACCTGGACACCGTCAAGCCGCTGGCCAACCGCGTGCTCACGTCGATCGTCGTTGCGGAGCGCCATCTTCCGGTCAAGTCCTTGCCGGGAGTCAGCATAATCCTGAGGGCCCGTCTCCAGCCTGGACCTCGTGCGCGCCATGCGCCCGCAGGTGCCGCGGATGAGGCTGGCCAGCGCCGCCGAACTTGAGTGCCAGTAGCGGCTCCGGCAGCCGCCACCCGCTGAGTGGGCCCGGGGAGCGGTTCCGGGATTGCTCCCGGCCCGTTTCCCCGGACCTCTCGCCGAACCCGCCGCGCGCGTCTCGGCGCAACGGGCTCTCCGTGGTTCCTGCCGTCGGGCTGGTTCAGCTTGTCCAGGGACTGGGGATCCGGCACCCACGCAGCGCCCGGCTGGCGGGCACTGCTGCAACGTTCGATGCGGCCGCTGAGTGTCGTAGTGATCAACGTATTCCCCGAGAACGAGGGCCTGTTCCGTCCCTGTTCCGAAAACACCCGTCAGAAGCCGGAAACCACCGCGAACAACCGTGACCCCCGACGTCCCCCCGCTGACAGCATCAACGCAGGTCAGCAGGAGTTTACGCAGCTAGTGCCAGGCCGGCTCGGGCGATGTATGCGCTCGGATCGCCCCTCTCGCGCTGGCCTGCAAGCCCTGCCGCAGACCGACGGCATCGCCCGGTGGTGGATGCCCGGTGTGGTCAGTTTCCGGCAACCTCGGGCTTAGGGACCACGCCGCGCTCGATGGCCTCGTCGTACGTCGACGGCGCGATCGTTGTTTCGCGGCGCGGCATAAGCAGCAGCGCGATCATGGCGACCACGGCGCCGCCAAGGATGTACCCACTGACCCAGGTACTTGAGTTGGTCGCATCTACGATCGCAGCCGCGATCAGGGGCGCCGGGCCGCCCGCGATGAGCGAGGCGAGCTGGTAGCCGATCCCGGCGCCACTGCAGCGGGTGGCCGTACCGAAGCTTTCGGCGATCAGCGACGCCTGCGGCCCGTACTGCATGTCGTGGAAGACCAGCGACAGCACGACGGCGAGCAGGATCAGCCCGCTGTTCTTGGTATTGAGCAGGCCGTAGTACGGGAAGGCGAACGCTGCGATGCAGACGATGCCGATCCCGTACATCAGACGCCGCCCGATCCGGTCGGATAGATAGCCGAACAGCGGAATGCTGACCAGGCTGATGGCCGCGGCAACCAAGACATCGTTGAGCAGCGAGTCATTGGACAGCCCGAGGTGGTCAGTGCCGTAGGAAAGTACGAACGTGACGAACAGGTAGAACGGCGCCTGCTCCGACATCCGGATGAAGGCCGACGCGGCGACTTCCAGCGGCTGTTCCATGATGACCCGCAGCACCGGCTGCCGGACGACCGCCTGCTCGCGTCTGACTTCACTGAACGCCGGGCTTTCCAGCACGCGCAGCCGGACGTACAGCCCGATGCCGACGAGCACGAGGCTCAAAGCGAAGGGAACCCGCCATCCCCAGGTGTTGAACCCGGAGCCGGCGACGTGCCCGAAGAACTTGATCATGGCAGTAGACAGCAACAGCCCGATGGGAACGCCGACCTGGGGCCAGCTGGCCCAAAAGCCACGGCGGCGCTGAGTGCCCCACTCCATGGACAGCAGCACCGAACCGCCCCATTCGCCACCAACGCCGATCCCCTGGAGTATGCGCAGGATAATGAGCAGGATGGGGGCGGTCACTCCGATCGCGGCGTAACTGGGGACGACGCTCATCAGCGCCGTCGCGATCCCCATCAGCATCAGCGTGGCAATCAGGGTGGATTTGCGGCCCACTCGGTCGCCGAAGTGGCCGAAAATGATCGCGCCGATGGGCCGGGCCCCGAACCCGACGGCTTGGGTGCCGAACGAGAGCAGGATGCCAGTGCCGTGGGCATGCGAGGGAAAGAACACGGCAGGGAAGACGAGGGCGGAGGCCGTGCCGTAGAGGAAGAAGTCGTACCACTCGATGCTGGTGCCGACCGTGCTGGCCAGAACGGCGCGCATCCGGTGGGAGCGTATCAACTGGCTGGAAGAAGATGGGGAGGCCATCGTAGTCCTCACTTTTCAGATATAGAAGCCAGTTCGTACTAAAGGTCCATCGCCCATACCTTGTTTGTCAAGAATTCGCTGCAATCCTTTGCGGGCATGGCGGATCGCTCCACGGCCGGCGAGCCCTGCGGCCCAGGTCGCTGAAACTGGCGTGCGCGGCTGCCGGCGGGGTTCGCGAAATGCCCTGCCGGCGCCGTCCGGGCTCCGCTGGCGGCGTCTAGGCGGTTCGGGCTCCGATCAGGGGGCGTGAGGACTTCGGCCCGCACGCCTGTGAGCTGATCGAATCCGGCTTTGGCGTCGGCGATAAGCAAGATGCGGTTCGAGGCCGAAGCCGTTCAGCGCGGCCTGGCCGGCGCCGACCCCCGATCCAGGTCACCTGGACACGTCCGTCCCAGCCCGTGGCCGGACCGTCGGCGGCAGCGGCCGGGTCAGAACAGTTCAGCCCCGCTGCCCGAAATGTCACGGTAAGAGCGGACGGCGAGCGTCGGCGCGCCGTTCGTTCGCCGGGCGTTTGGCAGTTTGATGGCGTTAGCATCGCTCCATGCCACTACCTGCCGCGTCGGCCGATCGCGGGGATGGCAGAGCGACAGGACATGCCTGACGGCCAGCTACATAGACAGCTCCGGAACCATGGAACTCGGCCACTCGCCATTCCACATTTCCAACAGCCGGTGGCGCATCCGCAGTGAAGTCCTGCTCAGGTCCATCCGCGACGTCATCATCGGATACACCACCATCCAGTCTGGGTCCAAGGTGCAGCGGTTCCAGTGGGACGGATACGACACCATCTATGACTGGCGCGCGGACGGTGCCCACGGGTCACAACTGAGCGCCCTGCACCAGATCGAGCGAACCCGGTCAGCAAGTCAGGACGGCGACGGCCAGCCGGTCCGCGAGAGATTCCCGGAACGCAAACCGGGTCCGCTCTTGACAGGAAACCCAGCGCCTACGGCGTTCAGCCCGGCCCGGAGAAAATCACGGCATCGGTCCTCATCCAGCCCGCCGGACGCGGCAACTACGACCGCGAAACCGGCAACCGAGTGGCATGACCCCCATCTAATCGCCATACCCGCTGTCCTACGCGAAAGCCGATACGGCGCCAGCCCGAAACTATTCCTGCTCGTCGGCGTGCCCGACGAAGCCTGCCAGATCGGCAGCATCATCCACACACAGCACGTCAACGGCACGAAAACCGCCACCATCGGCTGGCAGGTCGTCGACCCGCACACCACCAGCCGCAACCTCCCCCGCTGGCAAGTCATAGCCGTTGAAACGGTCAGGCCCCGCTGACCACCTCGCCCACACGAACTCCTCAGATCGCGCATGGAAGTCACCGCTTCAAGCCATATAGCGAGCCAGCCTCAAAGCGCACATGTGGCTCGATCTGTATCCAGCGTGGGTGTGGCCAGTCATTGTCGGCGACGCTCGTGAAAGGATCATCTGTGTGCCTCGTACCGAGCCTTCGTGAGATGGCAGGCGTTCTGGTCCTGCAGGGCGGGAACGCGCGCGGCGGGCTGTTATCGCTGGTCGGTGTCGTCTTCTCGGCCTGCTCCTGCGCTCTGGTTCTGGGTAAAGTCGTGGCCGACTCTGTCTCAGTGAACTCAGCCCGTTACCGGCTTGTCGCCGTAGTTTCGCTCGCATCTATGCCTTCCCCAGGCCCGAGCCAACCGTGAGCCTGCGAGCGAGCCGGGGTAAATCAGAAGGTTAGTCGCTCTCGCTGTGACGCTAGGTTCAGCCGCTGCTAAGCTTTCCGTGCAGCGCGATCATGCCGTCGACGCGGGTGTGGGTCTTCATGAGCCCGACCCCCAAGACCGACGAGGTGCGGCCGACCTGCGCCAGCGTGAGAGCGACCGCGCCGGTCCCAGCATAGTTCGGCAGCGGTGCCGACCAGCGCCCGTCACTTTGATGCCAGACCACAGCCGGCTTGAACCCGCGACAGGTGGCGCAGATTCCCGCTGCCCAGGCTCCGCCCTGCCCATCGGATGTCAGCGCGGACACCACGTAACCGCGCAGTGATCCTGGCAGCCGCGCCACGCTCCACCGCTGTCCATTCCAGCGCGCCAGCACCGGCTCCAGCGTGGCGCCGGTCCTTATCCCGCCGGCTATCTGCACGTCACGATCGTCATGGGCAAGAATGCTGGTGAGGTAGCCATGCTTAGTCAGGGCCGATGGCAGCGCGACCTTGAGCCAGCGCGAGCCGTCCCAGCGGACCACAGCGGCGCCGACCGCCGGAGGAGGCTGCTGGCTCGCCAGGTCAAT
>DATNFM010000187.1:0-7854 GCA_035606435.1 Streptosporangiaceae bacterium
CGCCCAGGTCCGTCTGGCTACCGCCTGCTTCCGCCTGGGCCGGCTTGATGAGGCGCTCGTGCACGCCCAGCAGGCCCTGAGCGGCGCCCATTCGGCTGGCGACCTGCAGACCGAGGTCGGCGCCCGGCTGCGGCTGGGGACACTGCATGCATGCCTGGGCCAGCTCAAGGCTGCCCGCGAGCAATGCGAGGCTGCTCTGACGCTGGCCAGGCAGGCCGCCGACCGGCTGGCCGAGGAGCGCATCCTGGGCAACCTGGCCGCGGTCTACGCCGAGCAGCAGCATTACCGCCAGGCCCTGGAGAACGGCCGGCGGGCACTTCAGCTCGCGCGGGAACTGGGCGACCGGGTCGGCGAGGCACATGCCTTGTGCAACGTCAGCCGCATCTGCCAGCTAGCGGGCAGTTACCAGGACGCGGCCGCCTTCGGGCAGAAAGCGCAAGCGGCTGCCGCCAGTATCGGCGACCGGTCGGCCCAGGCTAACGCCACGGCCGCCCTAGCCGCCGCCTGCATGCAACTCGGCCGCTACTCCGAAGCACGCGGCCATTTCCTTGAAGCGATCGCCAGGGCCAAGGACATCGGCGACCGCAGCCTGGAAGTCACGGTCGAATCCGGCCTGCATGAAGTTACCCAGCGGTTGCGAGTCCCCCAGGGCAGTGCTCCGATCCCGGGCCGCAGCAGCCCCGCGGGGTAGCTTCCGCGCAGTCCTGCCCGCGACGGGATCCGGACGGCCAGCCCGTCGGCGTGACGCTGTGGATCGCGCTGGCGGGACTATGACGGCGCCGGTCCGGCCCGGTACCGGTGCCCGCCGACAGTCCATCGCCCTGAGACCGAGCCTCCGACCAGGCTGACCTCGGGGAATGGCGGAAGCCAGCCCGCGCAAATCTTTCTAAATAATGGGGGTGAAAATTTTGCGCGGCGTCAGGCCCCTTCTCCAGAGGCCGGTGTGAGCGGGTCCTGGTCGCCGGATCGAGCCCGTAGCTGGCCGCTCAAAATGGTATTGGTACACCCGGTGCTAGCGTCTCTAATGATTTCGTATCCAGCCGGGCGATCCGGTCAGAGTCGGGCCAGGGCTAACCGAAGGATTCACCATGAGAGTCGTGCTCCTCACCGGCCGCATCCTGACCGTTATCGCTTCCGCCGGCCTGGTCGCCGCTATGCCGGCCTTCGCCGGTCCTGCCTCGGCCACGGTCACCTGCCCGACGGTAGGGCCCGTTAGCCACCTCGTGACGCCGGCCCCGAGCCCGGGTGTCGACTGGAGCGGCTGCGACCTCACTAACGCCAACCTGAACAGCGCTGACCTGGTCGGCGCGGACCTGTCCCAGGCCGAGCTGCCCGGCGCGGACCTAGAGCACGCGGATCTCGTCGATGTCACCCTCGACCAGGCCAACCTTTCCGGCGCCGCGCTCGCGGCCGCCTCCCTGCAGGGGACGTCAATGTTCGGCGTCAACCTCGCCGGGGCCGAATCCGGCTTCATTACCGGAACGCCCGTGTCCCTTCCCGTCGGCTGGAGGCTGATCGATGGCTATCTGGTCGGCGCCGGCGCCGACTTGAGCTCGGCCGGCCTGCAGGATGCCGACCTGTCCGGCGCCAACCTGACGGGCGTGACACTCACGCACGCCAGCCTGAGCGGCGCCAATCTCACCGACGCCACGCTCACGACGGCCGACATCAACGGCGCGTTCTTCGACGGAGCGACCCTCACCGGGGTGATCTCCGGCGGCATCACCGGCACGCCGGAGACGCTGCCCTCCGACTGGATACTGGCGACCTCGCGGACTCAGGGCGGATTCCTGGCCGGCCCTGGCGCCAACTTGGCCGGCGATGACCTGATCGAGGTCAACTTCGGCAGCGTGGATCTGGCTGGCGCCGACCTGGCCGGTGCCACCGCCACCGGGCTGCCCGGGGCCAACCTCACGGGCGCGAACCTGACCGGTGCAGTCATCCACGGCAGCTTGTACGGTGCCAACCTGACCGACGCGAACCTGACCGGTGCCGACCTCAGCAAGGTCATGCTCGGCACTGCCAACGTGACCGGCGCCGAATTCGCGCGCGCGGACCTCGATGGCGTCGCCGGCTGGGGACTGACCGGGAAGCCGGCGTCGCTGCCCGCGCACTGGGCGCTGCGAGACCACTGCCTGATCGGTCCGGGCGCGGTGCTCCGCGACGCCTCGCTGACCGGCGCTGACCTAGACCGCACAGACCTGGCCGGCGCCGACCTCACCGGCGCGTTCCTGGCCGACTCCAACCTGACTCGCGCCGACCTCGCCGGGGCGAGCCTGGCCGGCGTCAATCTGGACGGCGCGAACCTGACCAAGGCAAACCTGGATCAGGCCAGCCTGAGCGGCGCGTTGCTGTCAGGGACGATCTGGTCGGACACCACCTGCCCGGACGGCACTAACAGCGACCTGTACACCGCCGGCTGCCTGAGCCGGCGCCTGTACGGCTTCGGCGGCTTTAGCTCGCCCTTGCCGGACAGCACGCTGCCGGCCGGCGCGCGCACTATAAAGGTGCGGTTCGGTCTCGTTAACCCGGCCGGTCAGCCGATTACCAGCACGACGGCCATTCGTCTCGCTAGTCACCACAAGATCCGCGTCAGCCTGCGCGGACCCGGCATCACGACGGCGGTCGCCTACTGCGGATGGACGGCGGGCGCGCACGGTTTCCGTTGCCAGATCGACACGCCGTCCGGCATCAAGACCGGCAAGTCCCGCCGCTATCTGATTACCGTGACGGAAAATCTCGGGACCGGCTTCCTGACGGCGCCAGCCGCCGGCCAGGCCGTCAATCCCGAGGTGGTCCACTTCCGCTGATCGGGCTACGGCCCGATCAGCGCCACGGGATGAGCGGTGCCGCCGCCGACCGCCACGCACCTGGAAGCGGTCGGGCACGAGATGGCGCGCAACGTCGATACGCGGGTGGGTGCCTGGATAGCCTTCCAGGTCGTCCCCGACCAGAACAGCAGCAGGCCGACTTCCTGGCTGGCCGAGTTCTCGTATCCGCCGCCGACTACGCAGTGATGTGCGGCCGGGCAGGAGACCGCGTTCAAGGTGGTACCTGGATTGCTGCCCGCTTCCGCCGGCAGCGGCGCCTTGACCGCAGTCCAGGTGCCACCGGACAGGACGAGCAGTAGGCCGCGCTGATGGCCGCGTGAGTCTGTGTAGTTACCCGAGGCGACGCACTGGCTGGCCAACGGACAAGAGATCCCGGTGATGTCTGCCTGCGGATCGGTCGCCGCGCCCTTCGGCAGCGAGACCTTGACCGTTGTCCACTGACCTGCCGACCACCGCAGGATGAGCGGTTCTTGCCGGAGCGAGCCGTGGTGCTGCCAGCCGCCGGCGTAGCACACAGGCGCCGTCGGGCAGGAGACGGTCTCGAGGACGCCGGTGGCGATCGGGGCGGTGGCCGCTTTCCACTTGCCGGCCGACCAGCGCAGCAGCAGCCCATCTAGGTTGGTGTCGGCGTCGCTGTAATAGCCGACGGCCGTGCACGTCGTGGTGGACGGGCACGAGATGCCGGTGACGGTCGCATCTGGATTCGGCCCGGCACCGGCGGGCAGCGGTGCTTGCGTCGCCGTCCAGTGGGTGCCGTTCCACTTCAGCAGCATCGCCTGACTGCCGGTCTTGCCGTTGTAGCCGCCGCCGGCCATGCAGGTGCTCAGCGACGGGCAGGAAATGCTGGTCATGGTCGCGTTGGTCTGCGGGCCGCTGTCCGCGCCGCTCGGCGTGGGCGCGGCCGCGGAGAACCACCGGCCGCCGGTCCAGTAGAACCAGGCGGGCGCCCGGCCTACTCGGGGTCCCGTGAAGGCGCCGTCGCCGTAGCACCGGGTCGCCGACGCGCACGAGACGGCCAGCGGTTGCAGGCTGTTGGGGCCACTGCCGCCAGTCGGCACTGGAAGCTGGTGGCTGGTAAATCCCGACGAAACCGGCGGCGGGAAGCATTCGCCGTGGGGGTGACTGCCGGATTTGCTTCCGTCCGGGCAGATCGTGTCGCTCCAGATCGTGCCGGCGAAGACCGTGCTGCTGACCGTGGCTCCGTCCAAGTTGGCCTTGGTCAGGTTGGAACCGGTGAAGTCGGCACCGACCAGGTTGGCCTTCGTGAGGTTGGCCGAAGTCAGGTTGGAGTGCGTGAACGAAGCGCCGAGCAGGTCAAGTCCGCCGAAGTCGACGTGAGCCAGGTTGAGGTGCCCCAGGTAGGCGTTAGTCAGGATCGTGCCGGCGCCCGGGCCGATCAGGAACCCGCCGTCGATGCTCCAGTTGGCCGGCAGCGAGGCCGCGTGCCCGGTGATCGCCACCCCGGCGGCTCCGGTCAGCGTCGCCCCGCTCAGCTTGGCGCCCGTCACGGTCGCGTCAGAGAGGCTGGCGTCGGTCAGGTTCGCGCTGGTCAGCACGGTTCCGGTCAGGTTGTCCAGGTCCAGCGTCGCGCTGGTCAGGTTCGCCTTGACCAGCCGGGCGTCAGCCAGGTTGGCGTTGCCCAGTGACGCGCCCGTGAGGTTCGCGTGGCTCAGGTTGGCGCCGGTTAGGGTGACCTGCACTAGGTCGGCGCCGCTGAGGTCGGCTCCGTACAGATCGACGCCGTTGAGCGTGAACGTAGCCAGGTCGGAATCGTGCAGGTCCGCGCCCGGCCCGACAAGGTCGCCGCCGACAACGGACCATCCGGTCGGCAGTGATGCCGGCGTTCCGGTGACCTCACCCGACTGCTCCCCGGCCAGGTTCGCGCCGCCCAGGTTCGTACCGGTGAAGTTCACGCCGGTCAGGATCGTGTCGGCTAGGTCAGCGTCGCTGAGATCCGAATCGCTCAGGTCGGCCGAGTTCAGGTTGGCGGAGGTGAGTACCTGACCGGACAGGTCAAGGTTGCCCAGGGCTGCGCTCGACAGATTGGCGCGAGGTCCGACCAGGTAGCCTCCGGCCGTGATCCAGTTCGTCGGCAGCGAGGCGGGCGCTCCGGTGATGTTGCCGGAGGAGACGCCGGTCAGTGTCGAACCGGCCAGGATCGTCCCCGCGAGCGTGTCGTGGCTCAACTCGGCGCTGGCGAGGTTCGCGCCTGCCAGGTCCGCGTCGGTCAGATCGTCGGAGGTGAGGTTCGCGAACTGCAAATCGGCCCCCGGCCCGATCAGGTAGCCCCCGATGACGGACCAGTTGGCCGGCAGGGTCGGCGCGGGGCCAGCCACGACCAGCCCGGACGAGACGCCGGTCAGCGTTGCTCCGGTCAGGGTCGCGCTTGACAGGTTCGCCTGCATGAGCTTCGCGTTGGTCAGGTTCGCGTCCGTCAGGTCGGCCGAGTTGAGATCGAGGCCGGTCAGCGTGGCCCCGGTCAAGTTGGCGCTGGCCAGCGTGGCACTGCTCAGATTGCCGTCGGACATGTTGGCGCCCGCTAGGTCGGCGCCGGTGAGATCGCAACCGGACCATTGAACGCCTGGGCCAGGTGCCGGGGTCACCGTCCCGGACGGGCTGACGGTCGGGCAGTCCGCCGCCAGCGCCGGCTGGATCCCCGTCATCAGCGTGGCGGCGGTCGCGAGACTGAGCGACATGGCCACGTAAAGTACGCGTGCACGAACTCGTGCGCGGGACATTGCGGCTCCTCTATGGCCAAATCGCGCGTCTAGCCGCAAGAAGAATACATAGCGAGATCTCCGTGGCGGCAGTAAGGCCGGCGCGGTTCGGCGTACCCATTAGTTCTGCGTCTTCGGGGATGCCTTTCTGGCGGCACGTTCCTTCGGCGCGGTAGCTCATCGTGCGGGGCCTGGACGTCGTGGCTGGCGGGCAGGCGGACCACGCGCCGGTACCGGGCCCGACCGGTCGACACCTCGCTGGCTGCGTACGCCCAAGCTGGCGGCGCACGATGGAAGTTCTCACGCTCGCCATCTTCTGCCACCAGGGACGCCCGCCGGTATCCGATCGCGACGTTAGCTGGTACTGGAGCATCAAAGCATCTACCTGGTATCCAACTAGTAAATGGCGCCAACCCCAGCCGAGTATTAATGACACGCCGGTGCGGCAACCAATAGTTATATTGACTGGGTAAGCTGCTGCGCCTGGATTACTCTGGGTTCTTCGTGAGGACGTGCTGTCATGGAGCTTAGCGGCCAAGGTGCCGTGGCCAGGCGGCCAGAACGAGACAGCAGGCTGGCTAAGGCTGCCCTGGCGTCAGGGATAATACAGTTCGTCCTTCCGCCAGCGGCAGTCGTTGCCATTGTGCTTGGTCACTTTGCCGTACGCGAGATACGCCTCGCGGGACAAGGTGACCTCTGGATAGCCAGGACCGGCTATATACTTGGTTACCTTGGCCTGCTGCTGGGTATGGTCGTCCCGCTTTTGCTGTGGAGCTAATGCCCAGTCGACGCTGGAGAAATGCCTGCCTGATCTGATGGGCCCTCGCTCGGTGAATTACTGATTGCAAGCGGCTTTCCTCCGGCGCGGCCGCCGGTGCCGCCGCCCGCACTGGAGGCGACCGGCATCGCGAACTCCTCCCTGGCCGGACGGGCGCGAGTTCACGCCGAGGAGCTGATCGAAGGCTTCGACTGGGCGGAGTGCGAGGGTGCGGTGGCGAGGGTTCTCGACTGCCTATGAGACCGTCGGTGCTTACGCCAGATACGCGCCGAAAAACCGGCGAGCTGGGAACTGCTGATCTGCGGACTCTGAGCGCAGGTTATCCGCCGCGGCTGCCCGGGACCAGGCAACAGCGCTGACCCGGCGGCGCTGCCAGGACAACGGCCGCGGGTCAGCGCTGCCGCATGTCCCCGGCCAGTTACAGCGGCTGCGGGCCAGCGCTGCTGCCGCGGGCACCGCGCGCCAGCCCATCCTGGTGCCGTGCGCCAGCCCATCTCTGAAATAGGTTCCCCTCGTTTAGGCGAATGTATTTGGGCGATCAGAATTAATCGCCTCTCATGTCTTTTCGCAGGTTAAAAAATTGCCCTCTCCTCTATTGTCTCTTCAGAGTAAGGTGATTAATCTAGCTCGCAGACAGGGATATACGGGGATATTTATGGGTTAATTGACGCGGCTATCCGGCGGTCTGGCGGCTGCCACGCTGGCCGGGGCGGCGATGATAGCGGCCATTCCACGGTGGCCGGCAACTCGTCGAAGGGCCTCGGTGGCGGCCTGTCCAACCTCGGAAGAACCACCCAACAGCCCGGGCGGGATTCGGCCACTCTGACGCGTGCAGCTTTCCCAACCGCAACTGCGATGAGCTTCGCTAGGGTGTCCCGTCTGTATTCCCAGCACCCGATCTCGCGGAGTGCGTCATGACCGCTACGTACAGGAGGCAAGCGTGAGGCTTCTTCTCACGTCCGGAGGCGTCACGAACCCAAGCATCCACTCGACGCTCGTACAGCTTCTGCGCAAGCCGATCGCCGAGTGCCACGCCCTCTGCATCCCGACGGCACAATGGGGTCACCCGATGGGCGGTCCGACATCGGTGCGGGGCTTCGTAGCCGCCGAGCCCGAGTGGCAGCACCTGTCCGGCTTGGGCTGGGCGTCGCTTGGTGTTCTCGAGCTCACGGCACTGCCCACCATCGGCGCGGAGCGATGGATCCCCTGGATCCGGAAGGCCGACGTGCTCCTGGTCGACGGCGGCGACGCGACCTACCTGTGCCACTGGATGCGGGAGTCCGGGCTGGCCGATCTGCTGCCGTCGCTGCCCGACACGGTCTGGGTGGGGGTGAGTGCCGGAAGCATGGTGATGACGCCCCGGATCGGTGCGTACTTCGTCGAGTGGCCGCCCGCGCCGGACGACCGCACGCTGGGAGTCGTCGACTTCTCGATCTTCCCGCACCTGAACGCTTTCCCGACAAACACCCTGCCTGAGGCAGAGCGGTGGGCTGCCGAAATCGGTGTCCCGGCCTTCGCCATCGACGAA
>DATNFM010000188.1:0-21867 GCA_035606435.1 Streptosporangiaceae bacterium
CCTGGCCACCTGAGTCCGGTAGGCGGCCACCTCAAGCGGCTGGGTATAGATGCTGGCATGCACCGAACTGCTGGCCGCGTGCAGCAGGAGCCGCTGGAGCGCCTGGCCGGCGTACAGCCAGTGGAGCCGCCGATCGCCGAAGCACTTCCCGGCCGACCGCGTCGTCCCGGAGCCTACGGGTCGGATCGGCGAACAGCTCGATTTTGACTCCGTTAAGCCTGAATTGCCAGGGCTGCGTGTTGTGCACTGACGACGGTGATCGGCTGAAAAGGTGACCCCGCGCTGGTGGATGCCGTCCATGGCTTCGTCCTCGTCAGCACCGCCAGCCGCCGTCGGCTCGCGGGGTCCGTCGGGCCGAAGGTCCCTCGCGAAGGACAACATTCGGCCCTGCCGTGGCTCCTTCGGCTCGGCAATGCTGAGGGGTACCGGCCTCAGGAAGCTTCGTCCAAAGCCACGGGCAATTTTTCCAGAAAAAGAAGGAATGAATTTTAGATGACTAAGTCAGCCAACAGTTCAGTGCGGCGGCCGATATGAGCAGCTGGCCTTTTTCGGCGGACGGGCTGCGGGCCATGTACGAAGGCCGCAAGGCGAACGCGACGGCCCGGAGATTCGCGCGCCTGTGGTCGAAGGTCTTCGGCTGGGGATTGCAGCCGAAGCGCTGGGTGACGCTGGAGGTTCCTGGCCGCCGAACTGGCCAGCCCACCAGATTTCCGCTGGGAATGGCCGACCTCGACGGGCAGTGGTATCTCGTCTCGATGCTTGGTGAGGGATGCAACTGGGTGAAGAACGTGCGCGCTAACGGCGGCAACGCCGTCCTGTGGCATGGTCGAGCCAAGGCATGTCACCTGGTCGAGGTACCACCAGAAGACCGCGCGCCGATCATCAAGCGGTACCTTGACCAGGTTCCAGGGGGCCGCCCGCACATCCGGGTCGATCGTCACGCACCACTTGGTGAGTTCGAGGCCATCGCGCGTGAGTATCCGGTATTTCGCATCACTCCGCCGCAAGGGTAATGAGCGATTTAGGCGGGTGCGCACGTTTGTCCGAGATTATCTAATATACGACAAAGAGGCACGCTCAGGCCCTTCCGCGCGGTAGGTGATCGCAGGAGCGATCGCGAGGCTTGCCGGCGGTGGAGCGGCGCGACTGGTGTTATGGCCTGGCCAGTGCCGCAATTGGCGTTATTTGGTAACCACTGACACGAATCCACTTACGTGCGTGATGTAACTTGCGCCCGGGCCTGTGCCATGGAGTGAATTTATTTCTTAATTATGGTCAGATAGCCATGGTGACCAGTTCCTGCAATGAAATGATGAAAATTTACAATTGCATTTCGCTGAAAGTTCATGCGATAGTGGAATCTGGCTAAGGGGGTGTTGTGACCGGCACCATGGTCCCTGACCCGATCTCGGTCTTGGCGGAACTGTCGGCTCCACGCGATCCCTATCCGCTCTATGCCCGCTTACGGGAAACCAGCCCGGTGTGCTGGAGCGATCGCATCGACTCTTGGGTACTGACCCGTTACGAGGATTGCTCCGCCGTCCTGCGCGATTCGGCCAGCTTCGGCTCGGATTGGCGGCGCATCGGCGAGAACATTCCCGAGCCGATGCTGAGCATTCAGTCCCTCGACCCCCCTGAGCACACGGGCATCCGGCGGCTACTGATCGACGCGGTGCGCCTGCTTGATTACCGCGCCTTAGAAGCCGAGATTTCCGCCGAAGTCCGCGCTCGGCTCGCAAGGCTGCGCGAGGCGGGCCCCTTCGACTACATCACCGAGTTCGCGGCGCCTCTCGCGCTGAAGACGATCACCACCGTGCTTGGCTGCCCGTCCATCGATCCCGAGTGGTTCTTACCGCTGTCCCAGCGCATCGTCGACGGAATGGACGCGGGGATCTGGCCGGAGACGGGCGAGCCGGCCGTGTCGGCGCGAGCCGAGCTCGCCGAGCTGACCGGTACCTGGCTGAGCGGCCCGAAGTCGCAGGGCCTGATCGGCCATGTCGCGACCATGGCCGCGACCGGCGGCGTCACCCGTCCGGTCCTGCTCAACAGCCTTCGCGCGGTCCTGCACGCTGGCTTCGAGTCCGCGGGCAGGCTGCTCGGGCTCGGGCTCGCCGCTCTCTTAGCAGAGCCAGCCGCGCTGGCGAAGCTGGCGAGCAGTGATCCAGGTCCGGCGATGGAGGAGATCGTGCGCTTTGCGGCACCGGTGCAGGGTGACGGCCGGGCCTGCGTCGCGCAGACGCGACTGGGAGAGTACGTCATTGCACCCGGCGATCCTGTGACGGTATTGCTTGGCGCCGCCAACCGCGATCCAGCCAGATTCACCCGGCCAGATGAACTGGATTTCTCCCGTCATCCCAACCCCCATCTCGGATTCGGCCGCGGCGCCCATTCCTGTCTCGGGCAGCCACTGGCCGTCCTGCAAGCACGGATTGCCTTCACCACGATCGCGGCGGAGTACCCGCGCATTCAGGCCGTATGCGAACCGGTCTACCGGCGCAACCTCACGCTGCGCGGGATAGCCACCTACGAGATCTGTCTTAACTAGAGGATGAGGTGATATCGATGCGTTACGTGCACTAGATGATTGAAATGAGTGCTTAACAGTTCTCGGATGCTGCCGTTGCCCATTTCCGGGCAACGGCAGCATCCCGGGCTGGGCGGAGGCCCCGATGGCGGAGTATCCAGAATCGGCGCAACTGGGCATGCGCTTTGATGTGGATCGGCTGAATACCGACCTGGACGCGGTGCGGCATGAGCAGTGGGGCGCCCAGCGGTCTTACGGGCAGGACGGTTCCCGCCAGGAAACTGACATCGACTGGCGGATTCTCCCGCTACGGAGCATCGGGGGCGACCCGGCGCGCACCGACCCCGGCGGCGCCGGCCTGGACGACTTCGCCGACACTCCGTGGCTGGCCAAGACACCCTACTTCGGCGAGATCCTCGCCAGCATTCCCGCGCCGGTACGCGGCGTGCGCCTCATGGCGCTCGGGCCCGGCGCGGCCGTGCACGAGCACTGCGATGGCAAGTACGGATTCTCGTGCGGGGTGCTGAGGCTGCACATCCCCGTCCTGACCAACTCGGGCAGCATCGTGGTCATCGACGGCAAATCGCGGTTCTGGGACGCCGGCCGGCTGTGGTTCGGAGATTTCGGCCGTCGCCACTACGTAGTTAATAACGGGGACCGCGTCCGCGTGCACATGGTGATCGACTGCCTGGTCAGCCGGGAGCTCATCGGGCTTTTCCCGCCGGATTTCCGCGACCTGCTTCCGCTTGGTGACGTGATGATCGCGCGGCGCCCGGTCCCGCTGACGCTGGCCGAACTGGGCCAGTTCCGCTGCCGTTTCCCGGTTCCCGCCGAGTTCCCGCAGTGGTCGGAGGAGGAGACCGACCCCGGACCGGACGCCGACGGCGCGATTGAGGTCCGCGATGACCGTCTCGTGCTGACCGTGGACGGTGAACCCGCGTTCAGCCTCGTCCATCTCGGGCTCGGTGAGTTCCGCCTGACCGGCTGGACCGAGGAGCGCACCATCGTCGCCGGGACCGGCGGACCCGTGAGGTTCCGCGTCCGTAACGGCCGGCAGTTTCAGGAATGGATTCGTCTGGTTCGGTGACCCCGCTAACTCGACCGGCTCGACCGGCTCTACCGGCTCGACGGGCTCGACCGGCGAGTCAGTTGCCGGCGCAGCCAGGCCGCCAGGGCGACTCCGGCCGCGATGCCTGCCAGGGCGAGCACGCGGGGGACCAGGACCTGATTGCGTGCCCCTCGCAGGCGGCGGCGGAACGTCTCCCGGTCGTTCTCGCGGGGGAAGGGCCGCGCAGGCTCGGGCACGCCAAGGAACTCGCACAGCGGGCCCCACCCGTCCCGCACTGAATAGACCAGCAGCCGGTCGGCCGGGATATTCGCCTGGACGTCGGCGATGTGCTTCTCGAATGTCTCGATGGTGCGGTCCCGATCGCTGAAATCACCGCCGATTTCGCGTTCCCAGATTCGCTCCTGGAATTCGTCGTTCGCCTTGGCCCGCGCATCATCATGACCTTGCCGCTGCCAGGTGAGCAGACGTAGCGCGGCTGGTTGCGGTGCGAGCGCCTCTGTCAGCGTCGCGCCGACGCTCTCGTACCAGCCGTCGGCGGGCCTGACCGTCAGGATTACCTTCGCCGAATCGAACGCCGCCGCGATCTCGCGCCAGAAGGCACTAGTCGGAGAGCCTACCGCCGATTCGAATCCGCGGAATATCCGCGGCCAGTCGGCTAGTGCGGGATCGGTTTCGGCGGTGATCCAGTCGGCCGCGCGAGGCGGCTCGGAATTAAGGGTCCGTAAATTATAGCAAGGACCGAAACCCAGCTCATCGAGAGCCAGGGCGAGCGAGGTCGTGCCGGTACGATTTAAGCCTACGCCGATAACTCGCATATGCGTACATTATCATAGAGTCGTCGATCGGACTATTCCGGTCGGTGCCGGAGAATCGGTGCCGGAGATCAAGAAGCCTGCGGGCCTGACGACGATTCCGCCGACTCCATCTGGGACGCAGCGGAAGCGGTGGCCGGCTGATTGTCGGCCTGATCGCTGGCGAGCTTTCTGGCCAGCCAGAATGCGCTCAGGCCATTCACGACGGCGACAAGGCCGAGCAGGATCCGGTAGTCCACGACCAGCGACAATGCCGCGCCCAGCGCGATCGAGATGGTTTGCGGGGCACTCACGATTCCCATCGTCGCCGTCAGCGCCCGGCCCTGGAGCCCGGCCGGCGTCCTCCGCTGCACCATGGTCACCATGCCCACCGTCCCCCAGCAGATTCCGGCGCCGAACAAGAGGGCGGCCACAATCACGGTGGCGACGAAGGGAGCGAGATAGATCACCGCCGCGAGTGCGACGGCGGCAATGCCGATCGTCACGACCCGTGCGTCGCCTAGCCGCTTGGTCGCTCTTCCTGCCGACAGGCCGGCGACGATCGCGCCCACTCCCTGCGCGCTGACCAGGAAACCGACAAATGCGGGCGTGCGGTGCAGTCCGTTGCTGACGATCGCGAAGTTCAGTGTCTGGGTGAAGCCGGTGACCAGCAGGGCGGAGCCGAGCGCGATCACCAGGGCGCGAAGCGCTGGTGTCGCTGACACGTGCCGCAACCCGGCCAGCATTTCCTCGCGCAGCGAGACGGCTTCCGCTCGAAGGGGCTCGCCGCCTTCCGGGGGCTGGTCGCGGCCGGCCGGCCGGCGCTCGTCGCCCGGGACCCTCATCAGCCAGACGCATCCGGCCGCCACGACGAACGTCCCGGCGTCGATCAAGGCAACATCGTGGCCGCCGATAAGGACGAAGAGCGCGGCACCAATCAGGGGCGCCAGCAGCTTCACCCCGTCGCTTGAGGCTTGCAGCAGGCCATTCGCGCTCGCCAGATCATCTTTTTCGACAATGCCGGTGACAAGGACCGACTGGGTGGGGTTGATTACGATACCGGAAATGCCGTAGCACAGAGTTATGAGGTAGAGCAGCCACACCTGGCCGGCGTTGTGCACCAGCAAGGTCACCAGCAGTATTGCCGCCATCGCCAGATTGGCGACGATAAAAACCAGGCGCCTGGGCAGGCGGTCGATGAGCACGCCGGCGAACGGGGCAAATAGATAGGGCAGCGCGACAAAGAAGAACGATACGCCCGCGGCGGCGTTGCTGCCGGTAAGTTCCTTGACCCATACCCCGAAGGCGATGATAAGCGCCCGGTCGCCAAGGGTTGACAGGGTCTGCCCGAAGAACAGTAACCGGAAGCTGCGGTTTCTCATCGGAGCGTCCGGACGCCCGGGCTTCCCCAGGACTCCGGTGAGCTTGCTGGCCAAGCGTCCGAGCGGGCCTGGCGAGTTTCCCATGCTTATTTCCTTATGCGGATAGCTAAGGACGGGACTTGCATAGATCCAATCATGAATCAGGCTCAGGTGTCGACCGGGCGGTAGGCGTGCGTGTTTAGCGGCGCGTTATACTTCGAAGTGCCCTGACGTCCGGTTGCAACCTTATAGACCTCCATGTCCCCGAGTCCGACGAATTTGATGGGCTGATTGCGTGAAAATCGTCACGCGTCTAGGCTTGCGATATGTCACAAATGCTTGATCTCCCACAACCGCGCTTACCGCGGCTACGGTTGCCCGGGTCGGTGACTGCCCCTAGTGCCCGGTTCGCCCCGCGCGTGCCGTCGAGGTAGGCGTGGTGACCGACTGGCAGGCGGCTGGTCAGGCGATCTCGCTGGTGTCGGGAAAATGGACGGTTCCCGTGCTGAGCGAGCTTACGGAAAGCCCGAAGAACTACAACGAGCTTGCCCGCGCGGTAGGCACGGACCACAAGACGCTGGCCAGGACGCTGCGCCGGCTCCAAGCCGACAACCTGGTACTGCGTGAATCGCAAGGCTGCCAGCGCGTGACCTACAGCCTGGCGCCGCGAGCACGGGAAATCACCAGCCTGATCGATGCACTCGCCTGCTGGTGGGAATCGACTGCCCCCTAGAGAGAAGCGGACTGTGCCCGATCCCGATCCCTACAGCGTGAACCCGGGCTACTACGACCTGTTCCGCGCCACGGAGGGTGAGCGCGCGCTGCCTTCGGTCGGGATCTTCGCCAGCCTGGCGCCCACGGCCGGCTCGGCGCTTGAGCTTGGCTCGGGTACCGGCCGGATCACGCTCGCGGTCGCCGAGCGCGTCGCCAGGCTCTGGTGCGTGGAACGATCGCCGACGATGCGGGCGGTGCTGCTGACCAAGCTGGCGCAACGGCCCGACCTCTGGGACCGGGTCACGGTCCTGCCGGGCAGCGCGCAGTCCTTCCAGTTCGGCCAGCGATTCGACTACGTGTACTTGGCCGGCGTGCTAGAGCACATCCCGCACGCCGACCGCGCGAAGCTATTCGCGGTGATCGCCGAGCATCTGGTGCCCGGCGGGACGGCGGCCATGGACATGGTGCTCACCGAACCGGCACCGGATATGCCAGAGCGCGAACTGGCCGAAGTGCGGCTCGGCGAATGCCGCTACGTTCATTCGATGCGAGCTGAGCCGCTCGGGCCCGATCTCTCCCGGCTGCACATCACCTACCGCACCTTCTGCCGGGACGAGTTGATCGCCACCGACGTGGTGACCAGGTTCCATCACATGCACCGGCCCGGCCCGGTCCTGGCTGACCTCGCTGCCGCCGGGCTGATCCCGGTGCAGGGCCAGGTCCCGGCGGCGGAAATCAAGCACGCCGAGGATCCCGGGGTAGTCGTGGCACGCAAGGACGGGACGTGATGAGCGGGCTCGGCGACGAACTGGCGGATGCGGTCTCCGGGGCGGACGCGCTGGCGCACTTGCACGAACTGCAGCGCATCGCGGACGCGCACGACGGCAATCGCGCCTCGGGCACGGCCGGCTACGCGGCCTCCGTGGCGTACGCCACCGAGGTGCTTGCGGCCGCCGGCTACCGGGTGACCACGCAGGATGTCCCCTACACCAGGTTCGTCGTGATCTCGGAAAGCACCCGGTTAACCGAAGCTGGCTGGTCCCCGCAGACCCTGCTGATGGACGACTCCCCGCCGTTGCCCGACACGGTCGCCCGGATGGTCGTTCTTGACGGGATTGAGCAGCTACTTGAGGCTCGGGTGGACCTCAGGGGCGCGGTGGTGCTCCTCGCCCGCATCCCCGGCGGTTACGCCAGGCAGGTGATAGCGGCGAGCGAAGCCGGCGCCGTAGCCGTGCTGTTCTATACCGACACTCCGTGCCCGGCGAACATCTACCGGCTGCACTGGTTCGGCGCCGACCCGCCCCCGGTCCCGGTGGCGTCGATCTCGCAGGATGACGCCGCACGGCTGGCCGCGCTGGCCGCTGACACACCGTCAGTGGAGGTGCGGCTGGACTGGCGGGGCCGTAACCAGGGCGGGATCAATCAGAACGTCTTCGCCGACGCCAGCACTGGCGGCAATGGACGCGCTGGTGCCCGGGGCGACGCCGGCGTTGTCGTGGGCGCTCACCTGGACAGCGTGCCGGAGGCGCCAGGCATCAATGACAACGGCTCAGGGGTGGCCGCCGTGCTGCAGACGGCCATCCGGCTCGCCTCCGCCCGCGGATCGATCACCAATCGCGTCAGATTCGCGCTGTGGGCGGCCGAGGAACTGGTCAACGTCGGATCGACCTACTACGTCAGCCAACTCGCCGAGGCGGAGCGGGAGACGATAGTCCTCTACCTCAACGCGGAGATGATCGGCTCACCGAACTACGTCCCGTATGTCATGCGGGGCACCGGTACGGTCACGGTGCCTTTCGATACCTATTTTCAGGCCCGCCAGATCGGCTACGAATACGTCGACGTGACCGCGATCGGATCTGATCACCATCCGTTCCGCGATGCCGGGATACCCGTCGGCGGCCTGCATTGCGGGTCGGTGGGCATCAAGACGCCAGCCGAGCAGGAACGGTATCGAGGGACCGCGGGCCAGTTGTATGACCCCGGCTACCATCAGGCCGCCGACTCGGTGCACAACATCAGCCCGGTGGCGCTGGACCTGACGACGCGCGCTCTGGCGTACGCGGTGGGGTGGGCCGCGGAGGGGGCGAGGCTTACATGAAGATGGTCCTTGTTTCCATGCCGTGGAATCTGCTCGAAACGCCCTCGCTGCCGCTTGGCCTGCTGCGAGCCAGAGCCCAGGCCTGCGAGCAGGCACCGGCAGTCATCGACTACTACGGCAACCTGCGCTGGGCCGAGTTCCTCCTGGATCGGTCCGCAGGCACGATCACCCCGCAGGATTACTCCTACATCGCGAACTGGGGCGTCTGGCACGGCATGGGTGACTGGGTTTTCGCCGGCGTGCTGACCGGACGGCCGGAGTTCCATTCCGACGACTACCCGCACTATCTGGCCCGGCGGCGGGCAGACCCAGGGAAATCGGCGGTCATGCGCGGCTACGCGGCCGACTTTATCGTCCAGGCCGCCGAGGAGATCCTCGCGAATGAGCCCGACTTAGTCGGTTTCAGCTCCACATTCCAGCAGAATGTTCCCTCGCTGGCTCTGGCCCAGCAACTGAAGCGCGAGCAGCCGAGCCTGCCTATCTTATTCGGCGGCGGAAACTGCGAACTCCCGATGGGGCCGGCGCTGCATCGTAACTTCTCGTTCATCGACTACGTGGTGAGCGGCGAGGCGGAAATCGCGTTTGTCGCGCTGCTCGACTCGCTGGCCGGAGAGCGGGAGGTCACCGGCGTTCCCGGGCTGACCTGGCGCGGGCCAGATGGCGGCAGCGTCTTCAACGGCCCGGCCGGGATGGTGCCGGTCGACGAGGTGCCCAGCCCCGATTACTCGGGATGGTTCGGCGCGCTCCGGCGCAGCCCGGTGCGGGACCACGTTCAGCCGAAATTGCTATTCGAGGCGGCGCGGGGCTGCTGGTGGGGAGAAAAGCACCAGTGCACCTTCTGCGGACTGAACGGCAGCACGATGAAGTTCCGGGCGAAGTCCGCCGATGCCGTCTGGGACGCGCTCGCGGAACTGGTGACCCGCCATCAGGTCCTTGACATCGTGATGGTCGAGAACATCATGGACAAGCGCCACGCCAGGGAATTGCTGCCCAGGATCAAGGACGCCGGATGGGACCTGCGCCTGTACTACGAGGTCAAGGCTAACCTGCGCGATGATCAGCTGGCCTTGTTCAGCGACGCCGGGGTCAGCCACATCCAGCCGGGGATCGAGAGCCTAAGCACCCGGGTGCTGGCCCTGATGGATAAGGGCGTGCACGCCACCCAGAACATTCAGGTGCTTCGCGACTGCGAACGCAACCAGCTCACGGTCGACTGGAATTTCCTCTACGGCTTCCCTGGCGAAGACGATGCCGACTACCTCACGGTGATCGAGCAAATTCCCGCGCTGGTCCACCTGCAACCACCGGCCGGCGCCACGAGGATCATCCTGGAACGGTTCAGTCCGTACTTCGAACGCCCCGAGCTCGGATTCGCCGAGCGGCACGCGGCCGAGTTCTACCAGTACCTCTACGACCTGCCGCCGAAAGAGATCTTCGATATCGGATATCAGTTCCGCACTCCCGCGCATGGCATCACCGGGACCACCGAGGAAGCTCTCCGGGCCCGGGTCGCCTGGTGGAACGACAACTACCCGGGCAGCAGCCTGGTGCAGGTGCGGACCGAGGATGCCGTGCACATCTACGACGCGCGGGCGGGCTGGCCACACCGGCGGATCACGATCGGCGATCCGGAGTTGGCAGCCGCCTACCTGCTGCTGATGACGCCGCGCACCGTTCCCGGCCTCATCCGGCGCCTGGCCGACCAGGGGATCGCGGCCGACGAGCAGGAGATCCGCGACTGGCTGTCCTGGGCGCGCGCCGCCGGGCTGGTCTTCACCGACGGCGGGCGGATCGTCGCGCTGGCGACCGACCGGCTGCCGGTGCGGGCGCCGCTGTCGCTGCTAGGCGAAGAGGTGCGAGGCGAAGAGGTGCTAGGCGAAGAGGTGCTAGACGAAGATCACGGCGCCGGGGCGAGCTTCCGATGACGATAGTCAGCACGCGAGGCGCCACCGGCATCGAGCTGAACGAAGCCGAGGCGGCGAGTCTTTTCGATGGACTGCCCGCGGCCCGGCTGCGGGAGTCTGGCGTACATCACGTCGTCGTCACTGGTGAGGTAATCCTGGCCGCCGATCGCGGTCTGGCGGCGCTGTCATTCGTCCGGTTTCTGCGCGAGGCAACCTCGGTCGGCGTCTGGGTCAGCTGGTCGGGCGTGATCGACTCAGACCTGGACGCCGGGCAGCTGTACCACCTGCCGCCGCCCTCGTCCGATTCCGCCTGGCGGGCCGGTCACGAGGCCGGGCTCTGCTATTACCGGATTGGCCCCGGCTTTATCCAGGTCAGCGACCGCAGGCCAGGCACGCCGCCGCGTCAGGTGGTACTGAACACGCAGCCTCAACTGGACCTGTTCACTCGCTACCTGGTGCCAGGACCGGCGGCCGATACCGGCAGCGACACCGACGGGGCCCACCGGGACCTGGTCCTAGGCCGGCTCTTACTGCGGATCGGAGACCATGCGGTCACGCTCCCGCACCGGCTGCTGTGCCGGCCGGTGCCATGGAACGTCTTCTGACCTGAGTCATGATCAGATCATGGAGTCTCCGTGATCGCGGCCCCCTGACCTGGAGTCTCCGTGATCGCGGCCCCCTGACCTGCGTGCCTCTTCTTGCGTGAGGCAAGGCGTGCGCACTAGCCGGGAGCTGAGCCCGTCCCTGGCGGCGCGGCCGCGAGCGCGCCTGTTCCTGCTGAGGCCACCTGCCCCTGGGTGACGCGGACTTAGCCCGGGCTTCGGATGCCTTAGCCCTGGTTACGCTGCCTTAGCCCTGGTTACGCCGCCTTAGCCCGGTTTACAGCAGCCGGAACCGGCATAAACCAGGCAAAATTTCGCGCTAACCAGGGCTAAGACGTCGTAACCCGGGCTAAGTCGCGTGCAATCCGCGGTCCGGCAACGTCGGCGGACGGGCTAGAGCGCCCATTTCGGGCATTGGCGCGCGCACCCGAGCGGGTCCTAGGGTCGGTTATTTGGTGAAGTACCACGACTCTGGGGTAAACGAGGACTGGGTCAGGCCGGAGAACGAGTCCGGCGATCCGCTCAGCTTCTTCGACCAGGCCACGACCGTGTCGCTATCGGGCAAGAACAAGGCCGGCAGGTCGCGGGTGAGGAAGGCGGCCTCGGCGCTCACCGCGCTCGGGTTGGCGCCGTAGACCGAGGCGTGGATCAGTGCGTCGGCCTTGGCGCTGGCGTAGCTGCCGAAATTGAATGAGCCCGTGCTGTTGAATATCCCGTTGGTCGTCGGGTACAGCGGCAGGCCGATGCCGCCGAAATCCTCCATCGCCCAGGCGTTCACGTTGGCCGGGGCCGAGGGATTGTTATAGGTCTCGATGATCGTGTTGAAGGCCTTCCCGGCCAGATTGACCTGAATTCCCGCGTCGCGGGCGGCCGACGCGAAAGCGGTATCTTCCGCCGAGATGCTTGAGTCCTGGCTGTCGTACATCAGGTTGAACGAAAGCTTGGTCCCGGCCGGGATTCCCGCCCCGCACTGGCTGGCTCCGGTACCCGGCCGCGCGCACGTGTCGGTGCCCGACGGAACGACATGCCAGCCGTGGCGTGTCAGCAGGGATTTCGCCGCCGCGACGCTGTAGGGGTAGGGGTCAGTCTTCGCATCCGCTGGCGTGAACTGGCTCACCGGCAGGGACGGCACCGGCCCGTAAGCGGGCTCGGCCGCACCCGAGTAGATGCCCTTGATATAGGCGCCTTGGTCTATCAGGTGCGCCAGAGCCTGCCGGATGTAGAGCTGGGCGACGAGGCTATTCCAGTGGCCGGTAGTGTTCTTGAAATTGAACGGCAGGTAAGACCAGCCGAAGTTCGGGTAGCCAAAGAAGTTGTAGCCGGCCTTGCTGAGCCGGTGTACCTGAGGGACATCCTGGCCAGGAATCGTCCCGACCGTGAGCTGGTGGCTGAGCAGCGCATCGACCTCAGCGATGTTCGAGGTGTAAGCGACCTCTTCCAGGCGGGCGATGCTCGCCTTGGCGCCGGAATAGGCGGGATTCGGCACCAGCGCGTTGCCGCCGGTGCTGGCGCTGAACGAGACCAGCTTGAACGGTCCGTCGACGGTCTGCCAGAGCGGGTTCGTCGCATAGCTGCCCAGCAGGTTCGCCTGTGCCGTCAGGAAGTCGTAGATCCGCTTGGCGTTCGCCGGGACCGTGAAGTCCACTGCGGGCCCGCTCGGCGTGGTCCGCGCCCAGGCCGCGGACGGCAGCGGCACGATGAGGCTCAACTGGTCCAGATCGAACCAGCCGGGGTTGTACGGCCGGTTCAGCTGCATCACCACGGTGCGCGCGTCCGGAGAGCTGACGCTCACCACATTGCTCGGGAAGAAGCCCGGAGTGTAATTGCCCCAGTTGGCCGAGGATTCTCCGACGGCGGCCTTGATCAGGTCAATGCTGAAAATGACGTCCTTGGCCGTCACCGGCTGCCCGTTCGACCACCGGTAGCGGCCGGTGAGCTTGACGGTCACGGTCTTGTCGCCGTTCGAGAAGACCGGAGCGGTCGCGAGGCTCAGCCCGTAGTTGATGGCCGGCTCGGTGCCGATCCTCGGCCAGTACAGCGGCCGCCACATCAAGTACTGGAAGTCGTAGATCGTGAATGCCGAACTCTTCGCCGCGGGGGTGACCGGGAAGATGAACCCGGGCGTCTGGCCGGGCAGCATGCCGTAGGAGACGGTACCGCCGCTGACCCGCGATGAAGCCGGGGGAGGCACCGAGCCGAAGCCCGCGTGCTTGACCGTCGGCTTGTTGGAGGCCGAGCAGGCGGCGAGCCCGAGGGCACCCGCCAGCACGAGAGCCGTGGTCGCGGTCCACCTGCCGATGAAACGACGCATTCCATGCCGGGCAGACGGCACCTGTCATCACTTCCTCGCATACGTCTGTAGCCGCTTTGGCGGAATGCGAAAATGCTCCGCCTAATTCACGTTCGTGAGGTGGTGGTTCGGTGTCGTGCGAACTGACTCAATTAATCTGCGCCTGGCGAATTCCGTCAAGGGACAGAATGGCCACCAGTGGCCTGAATGCCACCGGTCGTGAGATTACGCCGGCCTTGCCTGCAGTATGCGCAGGCCGACCGAACCCGACCAGGTTCGGCTGACGGCAAAGCCGCCGCGACCCAGGAGCCGTTCGTAGTCGCCGACCGTGCGGTTACGGCTGCCGAACAGGACGAGCATCGTCATGTCCGGCACGGCCGAGCTGACCGGATCGGTTTCGTCGGTCGCGCGCTCGATGAGCAGCAACCGGGAATGGTCGGCCATCGCCTCCCGGCAGTTACGCAAGATGCGCAGCGCGGAATCGTCGTCCCAATTGTGGATGACCGACTTGAGCATGTAGAGATCGCCTCCTTCCGGTACCTCCTCCAGGAAGTTCCCCGAACTGAACGTGCAGCGCTCGTCCACCTCATGCTCGCGGAGCGAGCGACGGGTGTTCTCAAGGACGGCAGGCTGCTCGAACACGATCGCCCGCAGGCCAGGAAAGCGCTCGAGAAGCGCCGCTACCAGCGTGCCGTCGCCCGCCCCGAGATCGGCGAGCACACCGGAATCGGGAAACGGATACAGGTCGATGATTTCGGTGATGAGGCGTTCGGTGTTCCAGCCCTGCGTTCTGGTAAAGGCCGCCGCCGTTTCGGCATCGCGGTCGAGATAAGCCCACAGGCTGTCGCCGTGCGAGAGTTCGAACGCGGACTGGCCGGTCAGCAGGGCGGAATCGAGGTTCTCCCAGGCCTCGTAGTAGATATTTCCGGCCATGAGCGCGTGACCGTACAGCGCTCCGGTCTCCTTGAGGAGATGCCGTGCCATCGGCGTATTTCGGTAATGGCCTTCGCCGATGGGCTCTACCAGCCCTATCTTGCTCAAGGCGGAGAGAAACCGCCGGAGCCGTCCGGGGCTGATCCCGGTCGCGGTGCTCAACCGCTCTTCGGTCGCGGCCTCGGTGAGTAAGTCAGGGATCCCGAACCGGACCGCGGCGGCGATCAGCTGGGTGGTGATGTGGCCATCTAACATCGCGCCTAAGCGGCTGTCGTCGTGGTCAGTCATCGCTTGCGGGCGACGCCGGCCAGCCCGCCGCCGCTGAAGCTGGCCGCCCCCGGCGAGGCTGGCCGCCAGGTTGCCGATGCCACGATTCCCGGGTCGACGAGATCGAGGCCATCGAAGAGATCCTGGCCGAATGCGGGACCGTAACGTCAATCTCGTTCAATGCTTGCCGGTTCTCGGAATTGTCACCGATCATCGGGAAACACCTCGCCGTCGGCCAGTTAATTTCGCGCCTGTTCCCAACCTATACGCGAGTCGCCGATTCAAGTACGGTCAGGTCCCGGATGGCGTAGCGATAGTGGTCGATTTCCTCCTCCATCACCACGCTGACGCACTCGATGACGGTTAGTGCCTCGTCCGGGTATCCGGGGGCGGGCGAGCGCCGGCATTGTCGACTCAGGCCGTCATCGGTCAGGTCCGTCACGATGCGGCGCATCACGGCCAACCGGTCGGCGCGGGCGGCCAGGATCTCGGCGTAACTGGGCTGAGCGGCCAGGTCGATGCCGAGCGCGGCCGCGTCGGCCGGCGGATACCAGCTCTGGGGAAGGCCGAGCCGGTGATAGGGCCGTTCGGTATCCAGCACCGTCCGGCTGGCCCAGGCGTCGGTGATGAAGACCAGGTGGCGCAGGGTCTGCGCGAACGACCACTCCCCGTCGACCTGCTGATTCAGCGCCTCCGCGGGCAGCCGCCCGGCCCGTTCGACCGCGCCGGTCCACAACCGCTCGATGGTGTCCCACATCGCCCGGACGTCGTCGGCCGACTCGCCCGCCCGGAACTGCACCCGCTCGGGGTGCCGGCGATCCAGTTCGGCCCCTACGACGTCGGTCACGTCGACCCCGTTGACCGTGACGTTGCTGAGGAATCCGGAGATGCTGACGTCTACCAGCCAGCCATCGGAGATCGTGACGCCAGTCAGGTCACAGTCGGTAAACCGCGCTCCGCGCAGGTCGGCCACATCGAACCTGGCCCCCCGGAACTGAGTGGAGCCGCCTCCCTCACCCGCGTAGAACCGGTGCGGCCCGAACTGCGCCTCCGGATCCTTAGCTGCTGTCATGGACCGCATAGTAGTGCCGTTTCCGGACGATCTCCTTCCTGAACCTGGCAGCGTGTCTCGCGTGGTGCGAGGCTATTGGCAGTGAAGACAGGGCCCGCCGGCGACATCGGATTGATGTCACGCGATGAAGAAATGGGCCGGATCATCCTGGGTCTGCAAAGCCCGGAGCCGGCCGCGTTCGTGCTGGCCGGACCAGAAGGAGTGGGCAAGACCCGGCTGGCCGCCGAGATCGCCAGATCGGCGCCCAAGCTCGGATTCGTCGCCGTGCGCGCCGTGGCGTCGCGCACCGCGTCGGCCATACCGTTCGGACCGTTCGCACGGTTCCTGCCTGAGGCCGGCCTCGCACCAGGAGACCTGACCGGACTGCTTCGCCAGGCCGGCGAAGCGATGATGGCGCTGGCCGGCGACGGCCGCAGGCTGTTGCTGGTCGTCGACGACGCGCAGTTCCTCGACGCGGGTTCGGCCGCGCTGGTTCACCAGCTCGCGCTGGAGAAGACCTGCAGCCTGCTGGTCAGCCTGCGCACGCCCGGCGCGGCTCCGGACCTGGTGACGGCGCTGTGGAAGGACGGACTGGCGGAGCGGATCGAGTTGTCCGCGTGGGCGGAAGCCGAAACCACGGCGGTCGTCTCGGCGTTCCTGGGCGGGCCGGTGGCCGGCGAGACCGTGCGCAGGCTCTGGGAGGTCAGCGAGGGCAACGCCCTGTACCTGCGTGAACTCCTGATCGGCGCGGTCGGTTCTGAGTCGCTCACCGAGTCAGCCGGGATCTGGGCGCTGCACCGTCCGCTGGCGCCGGCCGGCCGGCTGATCGAGCTGGTGGCAGCCAGGCTGGCCGGGCTGCCGCACGAGACCGTCACCGTGGTCGAGACGCTGGCCGTGGGCGAGCCACTGGGCATCACGGTCGTGGAGACGATCACCAGCCTGGAGGGACTGGAAGACGCCGAGGCGCAAGGGCTCGTGCGGATCGAGCAAGACGGACGCCGGACGGTGGCCAGGCTGAGCCACCCGGTCTACGGCGAGGTGCTCAGGCAGAGCATGCCGCGTTCCCGGCTGCGACGGTTGTCGGCGGCACTCGCAGAGTCGATGGGGACCTCCGGTGCCCGGCGCCGGGATGACCTGCTGCGCCTGGGCCGCTGGCAGCTGGACTCCGGGCGGCCAGGGAAGCCCGCCCTGCTGAGCCGGGCCGCCCGCCGCGCCAGCGAGGTATTCGATCTGCGCCTGGCCGAGCGGCTGGCCCAGGCGGCGATGGACGCCGGGGGTACCCCGGAGGCCGGCCTGGTGCTCGGCGAAACCAGGTTCCGGTCCGGTCAGTACACCGAGGCCGAGTCGGTGCTCGCGGAGACGGCCGCGCTGTGCCGGACCGACGGCGAGGTGGCCAGGATCGCCAGCGCCCGCGCGTACAACCTCTACACCAACCTCGGCGACGCGGGCGCGGCGGCGGCGGTGCTCGATCAGGCGCTCATGATCATCACGGCGACCGCGCCGCACTTCGAACTGCTCGGCCGGCTGGCCATGATCAAGCTCTTCGAGCTGGACCTTTCCGGCGCCGTGGTGTCGGCCCAGCCGCTGCTGGCCAGCGACGACAGCGCCGTGGTCAGCCGGGGGTCCTACGTCTCGTCGATCGCGCTGGCGCTGACCGGCCGGACCGAGGACGCGCTGGCCATCGCCTACGCCGGCCTGGAGGCTCATCGCCGCGCGACCGGGCATCCCCAGCTTCCCGAGGCTCAGCCGATCGGCGCCTTTTTCGGCCATCTCGGAGCGGGCCAGCGGGCAGCCGAAGCTGGCCTGCGGGTCGGCGAGGCTCGCCTGAGGCACGACATCGCGCGCCTTGGTCATCCTGGCCAGGCCGCACCGCGCCTGGCCGAACTCGCGGCCGAGGTCGACGGCGAACTGGTGCCCGCGCTGGCCGCGCACGCCGCCGCCCTGGTCAGCGGGAAGGCGTCCGAGATCGACGCGGCCGGGCAGCGCCTGGAATCGCTCGGCGCGGCGCTGCTGGCCGCCGAGGCGTTCCTGGCCGCGGCGGCGAGTTACCGGTCGGACGGACTGGCCCGCCCCGCCGCCGCCGCGACCTCGCGGGCCGCCGCCCTCATCGCCAGGTGCGGAGACGTCCAGACGCCCGGGCTGACCTCTGACGCCCTGGCCGCGAGGCTGACCGCTCGTGAGCTGGAGATCGCCACCATGGCCGCGGCCGGGATCGCCAGCCGTGAGATAGCCGCCCGGCTCGTGCTGTCGGTGCGGACCGTCGACAATCACCTGCAGAACGTGTACGCCAAGCTCGGCCTGACCAGCCGCGACGAGCTCGGCCAGGTCCTGGGTCGGCCAACGCCGGCCGCGCGGCCTCCGGACGACAGTCAGGGGGCCGCGCTGCGGTCGGGGCGCGCGAACCTGGACGGCTAGACCGGCCCGCAGCGAGGCCTGCCGGGACTAGCCCGCAGCGAGGCCTGCCCGAGTTCGGCGAGCCGTGGCAGCTTGTAACCATCCGGATCCAGCCATCTGTTCAGCACGGTGAATCACCCTCCAGGCGCATCGCGGGTCGTCAGCGGACCCTGGGCACAGTTGTACGGTCACGCTCAGTACCCGCGCCTGAGTAGCGATTACCTAATTCCACGCCGGACTAGCACTCATTCCGTGCGGTGGTGACCGACCGTAGCCGCGATGAAACCGTCGGGATCTTCGAGGCTGACGGTGAGCTGACTGACCAGCGACGGGACGAGGCCGTATAGCGTGTCAAGGCTGAGGGAGATGCGGCCGGGCGGATCGATCTCCAGCTCCACCAGGCCATCGGCGGACCCGTTCACCAGCCACCGGCCCCGGCGGCCGTGCACGCCGGACGTCCCCCCGACCTTCGCCGCGGACCGCCGGACGGACCGAACGGAGGCGCGCGGCAAGTCCAGCTTGAACGAGCCCATCCGGACCCGGATCTGCCTCTCGTCGACCTCAACACGAGATACGCCGCGGCCAGACCGGAACAGTATCCGGTCCAGCGAGTTAGAAAGCTTGCCCGTCCAGGTGTCGCTGTAGCTGATCGCGAACCAGCCGGTGCCAGGGGTGTCCGGAGATCGACCGGTGCCGCCGATCGCCTGGAACTGGCCGATGACCGCTCGGCGGGCGGCGGCATACGACTCGCCGGTCCTGGCCATGCGCTCGCGCGCTGCTTTCTTGATCTTGTCGTGCGACATCGCGAACCTCGATCCGGTGGTCCTTTCCCGGCGAAAGACCACCGCGAGAGCGATCACGATGGATGACAGAACGCACGCGAGGGCTGGGCCGCTCTTGTCCTCAGGTGCTACGACCAGCGCCGGGCTGGCACAGCATCGGATCAGGCAGGCGTGACTGCCGACATCAGCATATCGAAACGTTAAGCGCCGATGTAGTTATGATGGTGCCAGCGCGTACCAGGGCGCCTCCCGTCCGCGGCAAGCACCGAGTGCACCTGGATCCTCTTGCACCGTATGGTTACGCGTCGCATCCCTGTCGCGGCCGGCTGCAGCGGACCCGGCCGGCGATGGAGGATCGCATGGACGTCACTTCTCTGCCCACGAACGCCGACCTGGCTCAGCTGCGGGCCCAGGCCAAGGAACTCCGGCGCGCCTTCGCCGGAGGAAGCCCGGCCGTCGTAGCCCGAGTGCGCGCGGCCCTGCCCGACTCGGCCGCCGAGATCACGCTCAGGGACGCCCAGTTCGTAGTCGCCCGCGAGCACGGCTTCGAAGGCTGGCGTGACCTGTCGGCTGCCGTTGTCGCCCAGCAGAGCGGTGGCCGGGACCTGGACCGCTGGTTCGCCGTCGAGCTCAACAACGGCACGTGGGACCTGATCGACAACGGACTGTCCGAGCTCAGCCCCCGCGACGAGCAAGAACTGGCGCTGTACGGCGCCTACGCGGCCGCCTACCACTGGCTGCAGGCCGGCACGGTCGCCAATCACGGCCGCGCCGAGAGTTGCGTCGCCGCCGTGGCCGTCGCCATCGGCCAACTCGACGTCGCCCAGCGGCACGCCGACCGCTACGCCGAGCTCATCGATGCCCATCCGGCCGCGTTCGCCGACTGGGACCGTGCGTTCTGCGCCGAGGCCCTCGCCCGCATCGCCTCACGCGCGGGCCGCAGCGACGCCGGCCAGCTCAAAGCCGAGGCCCAGCGCCTCACCGACGCCGTCGAGAACCCCGAGGAACGCCGCATCTGCCAGCAACGCCTAGCCGCCCCGCCCTGGTAACCAGGCTGAGCCTGGGACGGACGCCGCCAGCGGGTCAGCGCTGTTGTACCACTCCGGTCGGCTACAGCAGCGTTGACCTGCGGCCGTTGCCAGAGCAGCGCCAGCAGGTCAGCGCTGTTGTACCGCTCCGGTCGGCTGCAGCAGCGTTGACCCGCGACCGTTCCAACGCCGATGCGCTGGCTCGCCGCCTGGTCGGTCGGCCCCGGCCGACGGCAGCGGCGCCGACGGCAGCGGCGCCGACTCGCAGCCGCCGCAAGAGCAACCCCCGGCCGGTCGTTCCCGGTTGCTGAGGGTGAGTTACTTACCGACTACGTCAGAAGCCTTCGCAAATTTTTATGCCTAAAAAGGGTGTTAGCTTTTCCGCTCAGCAGGTCGAGTGGAACAGCCCGCCGACCGCGGTGTCCTCGGCGAGCTTGTTATACAGCTCGGCGGCCGCGCGCGTTTCGGCGACGTGGACCGTGACGGAACGCTCCTCCAGATACGTCAACGTGGCCGGGTCGACGTGCAGTTTGCTGTCCATGCCTTGAGAGAGCACGACGACTGTCGCGCCGCGAGAGAGGAGTTCTTCCACGTCAGCGGGCTGGATGCGCCGGTCAGGGCTTGCGGCCGATGCCGCAGTAGGCCGAGAGGGTGTGATTGCGGGCCGGGTCGTTGCCGTGCTCGTCTGGCCGCCACCGGGGCAGCTGGACCAGCCCGGGTTCCACCATGTCCAGGCCGCTGAAGAACGCGCCGAGTTGCTCCAGGCTGCGCAGGTTCTGGCGGGTTCCCTTCATCTCCTTGTTGAGGTTGTCCGTGGACGCCTTGACGTTGGCATCGGCCTCGATGTCCAGGGCCACATCAGAAAGCGCCAGGTAGCTGCCCGAGGGCACGGCGTCCAGCAGGGTCTCCACGATCTGGTGCGGGTGGTCGGCATCCGGGATGTACTGCAGCGTCATCAAGATCATGATGGCGACCGGCTTGCCGAAGTCCAGCGTCGCGGCCGCTTCCTTCAAGATCCGGCCCGGCTCGCGGATGTCGGCCTGGATGTACTGGCACACGCCGCCGGGAGCGCTCCTCATCAGGGCGTTGGCGTGGCTGAGCACGATCGGGTCGTTGTCGACGTAGGCGATCCGGGATTCGGGCGCGATCGCCTGCGCGACCTCGTGGGTGTTGTCCGCCGACGGCAGGCCCGTCCCGATGTCCAGGAACTGGCGGATCCCGCACTCACCGGCCAGGAAGCGGACCGCGCGGCCGAGGAACGCCCGGTTCGACCGGACGCCGACCATGATCTTCGCCCCGCCCGCGAGAAAGTGCTCGGCGGCCTTGCGATCGGCGGCGAAATTGTCCTTTCCGCCGAGCAGATAGTTGTACACCCGGGCCGGATGCGCCACGGTCGTGTCGATCTCGGGCAGGCTCACGCCGCTATCGTCGGCAATGGTCCCATCCCGCGTATCACCAGCCATAAGCGCACTTTACCGCCGCCACCGCGCCGCCGGGGCCAGCGTCGGAGCAGTCGGGAGCGGGCGCTGCGGCTACCCTGTGCGCATGCGGCGCGCCGGTGGCAGCGCGGAGAGCCAGGAACAATGGCGTGCTCTTCGTCTTTGGATGAAAAATTTGCGCCACGATTTTGCCTTGGCGGCCGGGACGCTCTATCCGGGGCAACTCAGGGTCGAGGGCACGGGGTTGCTCGCCCGCCCGGAATGGCTGCCCACCCAGCCGGTCGAACTCAGCGCGCCCGAACTCTCCTTTCTGGCCGGCGCCGCCGCTCCGGCGGTGGTCGGGTCCGGTGTCGAGACCGCGTTGGTTCGCCCGCTCGACGAGACCGGTGAGCGGTTCGCGACGTACGCGCAGGCTATTGAGGCGCTGGACCGGCCCGCGCTGTTCGAGAACCGGCCGCTTTACCGGCTGCTCGCGGCTGATCTGCTTGGCCGGGCGCGGCTCGACTTCACGCTGGGGCATTACTTCGATTCGGTCAGCATCGGGGAGGCGCTGGCGCACGAGTTCGCTGCTGCTGCCGCTCGCGGTGCGGGCGGGCCGGTCTCGCTTGACCGGCTTC
>DATNFM010000189.1:0-5200 GCA_035606435.1 Streptosporangiaceae bacterium
GGGCGGGACGAGCCGGCCCCGTCCGATGGATCCTCGCGTCAGAGCGAGCGGTACCTGGCCGGTCCGAACGACGCGAACTGGTCGCCGTGGACCGAGGGCACGTTCTTCCACGTCCAGTACAGCACTCACGACGACGTCATCGATCGGATGAGGAGCGTGAGCCACATCGCCGCGCTGCCGCCACCGAGCCAACGCGGCGTACTCGACGAGATCAGAAACATCCTCTCCGAACACCCACAAACCCGACAAAAGGCCACAGTAGGGATTCCTTACCGGGTTGATGCCATGTTCGCTGAGCGCCTGCGCTGAAGTTCGAGACCATCGTTACTGCTCGTCATGGAACATCAGCTGCCAACGATGGTGTTAGATGGTTCTGGTTGTCGTCGAAGATTTCGTGCACGTGTCACAGCGCCTGCGAAACGAGACAGCGGGCGTCCTGACAGTCCGAGGTAGAGCCTCCGGGAGTGGGCAGGCGGTCGCACAGCCCGGGCCCCGTTATCCGGGTCCCGAAGATCGCTAATTAGGAGAAGTACATGCCTCAGGGCACCGTTAAGTGGTTCAACTCGAGCAAGGGTTACGGATTCATCGCACCAGATGACGGAGGCGCCGACGTCTTCGTGCACCACACCGCCATCCTGGCCGATGGCTTCCGCAATCTCGAGGAGAACCAGCGGGTCGAGTTCACGGCCGGACAGGGCCAGAAGGGCCCGCAGGCCGAGCAGGTCCGTCCGCTCTAACGACAGACCGGCTTTCATGAAAGCCCGTTAGGTCGCCTGGGGCCGTGCGGTCCAGCTGGCCGCACGGCCGCCACGGCGTGCATCACTTGCCGATCACACTCCGCGTTCGGCAAGAACCCGACCTGACTTAGCCGCCTCATCGAGCGCGGCCAGGTCGAGTTCGTTCGTGTCGGCATAGCTCGACGCGAACTCGGCGATTGCCTTGTCGAAGGTGTCTGACCTGCCCAGGTAGGCGGAGATCGCGATCCGGTCGCCGGATCGAGCGTGCGCGCGCGCAAGCGTCCAGCCACAGACCTCGCCATAGTCGGACAGGCCTGCGGGCACCATCGTCTGGGTGTCGAACGAGAACTTCCAGTCCCTGAGCTGCCGGACGTAGAAGTCCCTGTCCACGCCGTCAGGTGCCGGGCTCGCCCTGAGCCAGCCCAGGAAGATGTCGCTTGCCGCCTGCATCAGTCGCTGGCCCTCGACCACGCGCTGACCCTGGTTGTCGTACTTGCTGGCGCCGGCGAACTCCGACAGGACGGCCGGGCCGGCCTCCTTGATCTGCAGGAACAGCGGATCGGTCGAGTCCTTGCCGAGCATGAGCAGGATCCAGCAGCGGGTGCCGACGCTGCCGACGCCTACGACCTTGCGGGCGATGTCGGACAGCTGATACTGGTACTGGTCGAGCAGGTACCTGCGGTCCCCCGCCAGCGTCCGGCGGTACTTGTCCACGAGATGGACCAGTTGCGCTTCCATGCCGCTGGGATCCATGTCCTTGGGCACCAGGCTGGACAGCGGGACCACCAGCGGCGGGTCGGCAACGATCCGCGGCTTGCCGTTGACGATCCTGGTCAGCTTGCCGAGCGCGCTCATGCTGTCTTTGGTCCGGGCCTTGGCCTCGCCCTTGGCCAGCCGCTTGCTCTGCTGAGCCGTGATCCGCTGCGCGAGGCGCTGCCTGATTTGGTCGATATCGGCGCTGGCGTACCAGACGGCCAGGTTGGGCTGGCTCGCGAAGCCCGCCATGGCCAGCCGGTACCTTCGCACCGCCGCCTCGACGATCGACTTGCGCATCGCTGGCTTAATGCCGTTGTCTCTGGCCGCTACTTCCAGGCTCGCGGCCAGCCGCTTCACGTCCCATTCCCACGGCCCGGGCAGGGTCTCGTCGAAATCGTTGATGTCGAAGATCAGCCGCCGCTCGGCCGATCCGAACATGCCGAAGTTACTCACATGGGCGTCACCGCAGGCTTGCACGGCCAGGCCGGTAACCGGCGTCGTGGCCAGGTCGTTGGCCATCGGAAGGGCCGCGCCCCTGAAGTAGGCGAACGGCGAGGCCAGCATCCGGCCGTACCTGATCGGTACCAGGTCCGGCACCCGGTTGGCGGACTGCTCCATCAGCACGTCCACCGGATCGAAGTTCCGCGCGGACGCGTCGAACTCCGCGTGACTGCTCCGAGGCACGTCGGCCCTGATCTGCCTGCCCCGCTCCGCTCGCTCGGCGGGCGTGAGGTCCTTGATATCCGTGTCGAGCTGATAGCGGCGGCTCGGCGCGCTGGCCCCGGCCCGGCTCTTGGCCTGCGCGGTCGTCCGCTTGCGCTGGGCCGGGACCCCCGCCGATCGCCCCTGCTTCTGCGTAGTGGTCATGCACACCAAGTCAACGCCGCTGCCGGCAGCGTGCGTCATCCTGGCTGGGTGAAGTTCTGGCTGGTTCTGGCTGGTCACGCGCGCCGGTGCTTTCACTCGCGGGGGGTGATGCGCGGCCGATGGGCAAGGCGGATCGTGGCGCCATCTGGGCCGCTGAATTCACACCTCAGGGAGCGGAAATGTCATCGCTGACCGTCTGGAAGTTCAAGTCACCCTACGGTGCCACCAACGCGCTCGACGAGCTGATGGAATTGCAGCGCCAGCAGCTCATCCAGGTGCTCGATGCGGCAACGGTGAGCTGGGAGGAAGGCAGGAAGAAGCCGAGGACCCGCGAACTGCGCGACGCGAAGCGGGCGGGCGCTCTCGGCGGCGGCTTCTGGGGCCTGCTGTTCGGCCTGATCTTCTTCATCCCGATCCTCGGCCTGGCCATCGGGGCCGCGACCGGCGCGCTGATCGGCTCGATGGCAGACGTCGGGATCAGCGACTCGTTCATCCGCGACGTGCGCGAGAAGGTGACCCCAGGCACCTCGGCCCTGTTCGTGCTCAGCTCGGATGCGGTCATCGACCGGGTCGCCGAGACGTTCAGCGGTACCGACGCAGAACTCATCAGCACCAACCTGTCCAGCGACCAGGAAGCCAAGCTCCGCGAAGCCTTCAGCGAGGAGTAAAGCGCTAAGGCTCGGTCTCCCAAGGTTGATGCCGGTCGTGCGGGGGTAATGTCGGTATCGGGCTATGAGCTGCGCGTTCACCCGTCAGGACGGGGCCTGACGTAAATTGCGGTGAGGTGGTGCTCGCGCCCGTCGGGGGACTAATGACAACCGCGATCAGCGAGCCGGTCATCGGCCGCGACGGGCGTGCGATACGGCCAGCCAACCGGCCGACTAGACAGCGGGGGGGTTCGCCGCACCAAGGTCTCGGGCGGCATGCCAGCGACAAGCTCACGGTGCCTTGCCCGAGCGTGCCGCTGTTGCACCGCCATCGGGTAAGCGACCTGATCCAAGGCGCGACCGCAGGCCGGGTGACGCTAGTCTGCGGTCCGACCGGCTCGGGCAAGACGGTCGCCTGCGCGATGTGGGCAGCGCGCACTCATTCGACCGGCAACGTGGCCTGGGTCAGCCTGGATCCCGGCGACCGTCAGGCCGGCCGGCTGTGGGCGCATGTCGGTGCCGCGCTCGCCGGGACCGAAGCGATGCCCGACGACCTGGCTGACGCGTTCGCCGAGCCGGCCGAACGCGGGTTCGGCCTGCGGCTCGCCGACGTGGCCGAACAGCTCGATCAGCCCGTCACCCTGGTGCTCGATGACGTCCAGGAACTCGCTGGAAGCGAGCCGCTGGCCGAGCTTGACTTGCTGGTCAGGCACGGACCGCCGAATCTGCGCCTCGTGCTGGCCGGCCGGCACCTGGCCGGGCTGGGCGTGGCGAAGCTGCGGGTCGACGGCGAACTGGCCGAGATCGGGGCCGACGAACTGGCCTGCACTCCGGCCGAGACGCAGGCGTACTTCGAGATGCTTGGCGTCGAGCTACCGCCGGACCAGCTCGACGAGCTGCTGGGCCGCACGCAGGGCTGGATCACCGGACTGCGCCTGGCCGCCCTGCGCAGCGAGACAGCTCGTGAGCCCGTGGCGCCCTGGCGAATCAGCGGTGACGAACCGCTGGTGGCCGACTACCTCCGCGACGAGATCATGACGACGCTGCCGGCCGACCGGCGGCATTTCCTGCTGCGGACGTGTGTCGTCGACCGGATCTGCGGCGACCTTGCCGACACGCTGACCGGCGGCCAGGACGGCGCGGTCATCCTGGACCACTTGTGCCGGGAAAACGTGCTGGTGCGCCGGGTCGACGGCGGCGGAGGCGCCCGCAGCGACTACGAATATCACCCGCTGCTCCTGGACCTTCTCCGCGCCGAGCTTCGCCGCGAGTTCCCTGGACAGGTGACCGACCTGACCGGCAAGGCAGCGAGATGGCAGGCCAGGAACCACCGGCCGGTGCCGGCGCTGAAGAACGCGGTCATGGCCGGAGACTGGGATTTCGCCGCGACCGTACTGGCGCAGGTCGGACCTGAGCTGCTGCTTCCCGGCCAGGCGGCCATTCTCGAACCGATTCTCGCGACGTTCCCGGCGAGCCGGTACACGGCCGACGCGGCCGTAGCCGGCGCCCTCGCCGCTGCCGGGCTGCGGACCGGCGATAGCTACGCGACCGAACTGCACCTCAAGAACGCCGAAGCGGCCCTGGAGCAGTGTCCTGACCAGCAGCGCGCGGTCATCGCCACCTGGCTGAAGGCACTGACCCTGATGCAGTCGACCGCGCGCGGCGCGGCCGACACCGAGTTGATCAGGCAAGCCACCGGCATGGCCGGCACGATCGCACCGACAACGTCGGGCCGGGGCGAGCACCACGCGCTGGCCCTGCTCTGGACCGCGGCTGGAATCGCCGCCCTCGCGAATCTGCGGATCACTGAGGCCCGCGATGCGTTCGCGCAGGCGGGCCACTATCTGCCGAGCGGCCCGAGCGGCCCGAGCGACGGCTTCCGGCGCGAATTCACTGCTCGCACCATCGCCTGGCGGGCCGTTGCCGAAGCGATGTACGGCGACTTGCGCGCGGCCGATGATCTGCTCTCCGACCCGACACTGGACGAAGTCGCCGAAGCCGACCCGCTGCCGGGCGTGCTGGCCGACCTGGCTAGCGCCTGCCTGCATCTGGCCAGGGATGAGACGGCAACCGCCAGGCGACTGCTCGACCAGTGCGCCGAGAACGCCGGCAACCACGGCTGCGCCGGGCCGGTCCTCTGGTCCTTGGCGATCATGACTCGGGCCAGGCTCGCGCTCTGCGAAAACGATCACA
>DATNFM010000190.1:0-18019 GCA_035606435.1 Streptosporangiaceae bacterium
AGCCTGGTGGTCTCGGCCAGCTGGGCGATGCCGAAGTCGATGACGACGGGCTCGCCGTCGGACACCATCACGTTGCCTGGCTTGAGGTCGCGGTGCACGACCCCGGCGGCATGGACCGCGCCGAGTGCCTTGGCCAGGCCGTAGGCAAGCCTGCGCAATGCCGCTCCGGTCAGCGGCCCGCCCGCGGACACCACCGCGTCGAGCGCGAGGCCAGGCACGTACCTGGTCACGATGTAGGGGGTGTCGCCTTCCAGGTCGGCTCCGAGCACCTCGGCCACGTTCTGGCTGCGCACCCGCTGCATGGTGTCGACCTCGCGGGCCAGGCGGCGCCTCGCGTTCTCGTCCTGCGCCATCTGAGGATGCAGGGCCTTGACCGCTACCTGCTGGCCGCTGTCGTCGGTGGCGAGGTACACGACCCCCATGCCGCCCTGGCCGAGTTGCCTGACAACGTGATAGGGCCCAAGCCGCTCTGGCGTGCGGTCCTGAACCCTCATGGCGACCAGCTTACGTATTGCTGGCGCCAGAAACCCCCCGCGATGCCAGATGGTTCCGGAACCTGTACCTGAGCGAGACGATGCGGCAACTAATCGCGAGCGTTTCATCCGTGCTCGACCTGGGCCTGGACGTGATCCGTCGACGGCACCGATCGGCGCACCGGGTTCCTATCTGGCCCTGCTCACCGGCAACCCGGGGCCCCAGCCTGACCTCCGATCCAGGCCGGCTAGCGCCGCAAATGCGAAAAACCCCCACCATATTTTCTATCTATAAAAATTTGCGATCGTCTGGACCAAGATTCCACAGGCCAGTCCGGCGTCCGCCTCAGGCCGTGTCCGCGCCCAGGAAGCCGCACACCGCTGGCGACAAAGCGCGATCCCTGCTGGTCGTCCGCCCGACTGCTCGCGCCGCCGGCCGGGCTGACTTCCTCATGGTTGCGGCTGGCTTCCCCGTGGTTGCCCCCTTGGTTGCGCTGACTACCCCTTGGTTGCGCTGACTACCCACTGATTGCGCGGCCGTAAATCCCCATGAAACCGACAAAATTACAGCACAACCGATGGGAAGTCGGCGCAATGGGTGGCAAGTGCGCCCGAACCGGTGGCAAGTGCGCCCGACCGGGGGGAGCGTGCCCAGGGGAAGTCGCCCTTGCGGGTGTCACGACGGCGGCCGGGTCAGGATCGTGGTGATTTCCGCGTGGTGGAGCGTTGACCGCGGAAATCCGCGGCAAACACTCCCCGGAACTCTGGTTTGGTCTTGGGGATTCGGAAGTCGCCCCGCCCCGGTCAGGTTCCGGCTACCAGGCGCCGCAGGGCGATCGCGGTCTGCGCGTTCTGCTCAGCCTGCGCTACCAGGCCTTTGGCCAGCTCAGCCGCCCACTCGGCGATCGGCACCGCGTTACGCGACAGCACGATGCCGCGAACCTCATGGCAGATCTCCGCGACCGGAGCGCCCCGGTGCAGACCGAGAGTCATGCTTTTCTCGCCGAGTCTGACCGAGACCTTCGTCACGGTGCCAGGGCGATTTTGCATCCGGTCGGCCATGGAGCGGTTGCGCTCGACGGTCACGCAGCCCGGCGGAAGCGAGTCGCCGAGCGTCTCGGTCAGCACCTTGGCGTAGATGGCGATGTCCGAACTGTCGGCGCGCAGCGCGCCCATCACCATCTCAAGCGAGAGGCCGTCATCGGCCGGGACGACCGAGTTGTCACTGCCGTCTGTCATCGTCGCTTCCCCGCTGCCAATACTCCGCCGTCGGTGCTCCCGCCTGCATGTTACCGTCCGGCGAACTTCGCCTTGCCAGGTCCATTTTCCACGAAGCTACGCATTCCCGTGCGCTGGTCCTCGGTCGCGAACAAGCCGGAGAAATGCAGCCGCTCGATCTCAAGACCGGTGTCCAGATCCACCTCCAGGCCTTCGTCGATCGCCTGCTTGGCGGACCTCAGCGCGACCGCCGGGCCGGTCCGGTACCGGGCGACCAGGTCGATCGCGGCCTGGTACACCTCGGCGTCCGGCACAGTCTTGTCGACCAGGCCGATGGCGAGCGCTTCGCTGGCCGCCACGAACCGGCCGGTGAACACGATGTCCTTGGCCCTGGCCGGGCCGATCAGGCGCGGCAGTCGCTGGGTGCCGCCCGCGCCGGGGATCACGCCCAGCAGGATCTCGGGCTGCCCGACCCTGGCGCTCTCACCGGCGACCCGGAAGTCCGCGCAGAGCGCGAGTTCGAGTCCGCCGCCAAGGGCGTAGCCGGTGATGGCCGCTACGACCGGCTTGCCGATCTTGGCCACGGCAGTGAACGAGTCCTGCAGCCGCCTGCTGCCGGCCGCCATGTTCGCGTAGCTGGCGTCGGCCATCTCCTTGATGTCGGCGCCGGCCGCGAACACCTTCTCGCCGCCGTAGAGCACGACGGCCCTGACCTGGTCGTCCTCGCTGACCTGCCGGGCGGCCTGCGCGATCTCGGACTGGACCTGGGCGTTCAGCGCGTTCATCGGGGGACGGTCCAGCCGGATCGTAGCGATCGCTTCTTCGACTTCGACTCGCACGAACTCGCCCATAGCGCAAACCCTCCGGTCGCCGACCACCTGACGGCGCCGATTTTAAGCCTGAGGGCCTGCCCAGCGGGGACTGGGCAGGCCCTCAGGACCGTCATTCGCCGTTCTGCTGCCGGGAACTACCCACCGACAGGTACTCACCGACAACTACTCACCGACAACTACTCACCGACGGCGCGCGGCAGGTTGACGCCCTGCCAGCTGTTCAGGAATCCGCGCACCTCCGACTCGCTGTACCTGCGGTGTCCGCCGGGGGTGCGGATCGAGGACAGCTTGCCGCCACGGGCCCAGCGAGTCACGGTCTTGGGGTCGACCCTGAGCATCGCGGCGACCTCCGCGGGGGTGAGGAGCCTGTTGTCGGGCTTGATCTGAGTTCTCACTGCGCAGATCCTCTCGTTGCTACCTAGGTAGTGACCTGGTGACTTACAGTGACCGTTGTTGGCACTACTCCTTGAAGTCGTTGAATCACAGGATGTCACATGTGGCTCGGCTTTGCTGGCGTTCTAACCGGCTAGGCGAAGAATTTCACCGGCCAATCCCGATGTCGTTGTGAGAAGGACGTGAACGGAGGCGTAACGGTTTACTCCGTTGGGTGACTTGTCGATCACATTGAGTGTACCTGTCCACGCACGCAAATGGAACGCCCCGGCCACTCCTGACCTGGTATAACGCCCTTTGCCAGGCCAGGCCGCTACCAGCGCGCAACCATCCGGCTACCGCAAGTCGCCACTCACCAGGCCAGCTGGCGCCACCGGCAGCCGGACCAGCCCGAGTTCGGCCGGAGCCGACAGCAGCGGATGCCGCGGCAGCACTCGCACCGTGTAGCCGAACGGTCCCGGCTGTCCCAAGATCGCCTCGCCGCAGTACCAGGCGACCGCGTCGGGGCCGGGCTTGGACTCAAGCATCAGCTCGGAGGCGGCCGGGTCGATGATCTCGTCGTCGCTGCCGGCCTTGCCGTAGATGACCTCCACGCACACATCGTCGGGGGCCAGCCCGCCGAGCGCGACGCCCGCGCGCACCGCGAGCTTGGCGCCCGGGGACTGCTCGCTGTCGTCACTTTCCACCAGTTCGATCCGCACCGAGGGCCAGGCCTGCTGGACGCGCTGCTTCCAGGCGGTGAGCTCGGCCGCCCCGGCGAACTGCCCGGCCTCCCGGCCGAGCAGCGCCCGAGACGAGCGCGCGGCCGGCAGGTACAGGTCGGTGGTGTACTGCCTGACCATCCTGGTCGCCTGCGTCTTGGGCCCGAGCGTGCGCAGCGTGTGCGCGACCATTTCCAGCCAGCGTCGCGGCAAGCCATCGGCGCCCTTGTCGTAGAACATCGGCGCGACCGACTCCGCGAGCAGGTCATAGAGGGCGGTCGACTCGACGGCATCGCGCCGGTTCTGGTCGGTGACCGAGTCAGCGGACGGAATGGCCCAGCCGTTCTCGCCGTCGAACCATTCGTCCCACCACCCGTCCAGGATCGACACGTTGAGCGCGCCGTTCAGCGCCGCCTTCATGCCCGAGGTGCCGCAGGCCTCCAGCGGACGCAGCGGGTTGTTGAGCCAGACATCGCAGCCCTGGACCAGGACCCGTGCGAGCGCCATGTCGTAGTCGGGGAGGAACACCAGCCGCTGCCGCACCGCCGGATCATCGGCGAACCGCACCATCTGCTGAATCAGGGCCTTGCCGCCGTCGTCGGCCGGGTGGGCCTTGCCGGCGATCACGATCTGCAGCGGACGGTCCTTGTCGAGCAGCAGCGCGGTGAGCCGCTCGGGGTCGTGCAGCATCATCGTGAGCCGCTTGTAGGAGGGCACCCTTCGAGCGAACCCGATCGTCAGGATGTTCTCGTCGAGCGCGCTGCCGATCCAGGCCAGCTCGGCGTCGGACGCGCCCCGCTGCCGCCAGGAGGCCCGCAACTGGTTCCTGGCGTGCCGGACCAGCCTCGCCCGCAGCATCCTGCGGATCTCGAAGATGCGCACCGGGTCGGCCGCGACCGCTTCCCAGGCCAGCTCGTCGTCGGCCAGCCACTGCGCGTCTCCGGCTCCGTGCCCGTTCTGCGCGATGTCCAGGACCTCGGTGGCGACCCACGTCGGCGCGTGCACGCCGTTGGTGACCGAGCCGATCGGCACCTCGCTGGTGTCGAACCCGGGCCACAGCCCGGTGAACATCTTCCGGCTGACCTGCCCGTGCAGCTTGCTGACCCCATTGACCCGCTGGGCCAGCCGCATGCCCATCACGGCCATGTTGAAGACCTCAGGATCACCGCCCGGATAGGTCTCGGCGCCGAGAGCGACCAACTCCTCGACCGGAAGGCCGGCCTCGCCGCTGTCCGGTCCGAACTGCCACCCGATCAGCTCCTTGCTGAACCGGTCGATCCCGGCCGGCACCGGCGTATGCGTGGTGAACACGGTGCCGGCCCTGGTGAGCGCGACCGCCTCGTCGAACGATGCCCCGGCGGCGATGTACTCCCTGATCCGCTCGACGCCGAGGAAGCCGGCGTGGCCCTCGTTGGTGTGGAACACCTCGGGCTGGCGGTGGCCGGTGATCTCGCAATACAGCCGGACGGCACGGACGCCGCCGATGCCAAGCAGCAGTTCCTGCCGCAGCCGGTGATCGCTGGCCCCGCCGTAGAGCCGGTCGGTTACCTCGCGCAGCAGCGAGTCATTGTCCTCGATGTAGGTATCGAGCAGCAGCAGCGGGATCCGGCCGACGTCGGCGACCCAGATCTGGGCGGCCATCTCGGCGCCGCCGTGCAGGCCGACGACGACCTTGGCCGGGGCCCCGGTCTCGGTCCGCAGCAGGCCGATCGGCAGGCCGGCCGGGTCAGAGGCGGGGTACCGCTCGGTTTGCCAGCCTTCGGCCGACAGCGACTGGGTGAAGTAGCCATGCCGGTAGAGCAATCCGACGCCGATGAGCGGCACGCCGAGGTCGCTGGCCGACTTCAGGTGATCTCCGGCAAGGATGCCAAGGCCACCCGAATACTGCGGCAATGCTGCGGTAATGCCATATTCGGGAGAAAAATATGCGATGGCTTGCGGCCCGGCTGCCGACTGGCCAGTCGACTGATACCAGCGTGGTCCGGTGAGGTAGCCATTCAACTCATCGACCGCAGCGGAGAGCCGCCGCAGGAAGTCCTGGTCCTCGGCCAGAGCGTTGAGCCGCTGCGACGAGACGAGTGCGAGCAGCGCGACCGGGTCGTGGCCGCTCGCGTCCCACGCGGCCTGGTCTATCTCGGCGAACAATGCCCTGGTCGGGGCGTGCCACGACCAGCGCAGGTTGAGCATCAGGGTGCGCAGCGACGCGAGCGGTGCTGGCAGGGCGGGGTGGATGGTGAATCGACGGATTGCTCTCACGCAGAGTGACACTAATGCGTGAGAGAGGCACCAGCGACCCCTACTCGGCTACCGAGACATGGCCTTGATCACATTAACCAGCCCGGGGAAGGGCGGAGGGCGGGGGGCGTAGCGGGTGGCTGCCCCGGAAGGCAGATATCTCAGGCCTTCTTGAAGCAAAGCCCGGGCCGGCTGCATGTAGTGGAGTCGGTCAGGGTAGCTTTCCCAGGTGATCGGCAGGATCCCGATACTTGACGTCCAGCCCCAAGTCGACTGTGGTCGCCGCCCCGCTAAGGCGACGGTCGGCGAATCGTTCCAGGTGACAGCGACCGTGTTCCGCGAAGGACACGAGATGCTGGGCACCGGCGTAGTGCTCAGAGATCCGTCCGGTACGGCCGCGCCGCTGCGGATCATGCGGGAAATCGCGGACGGCTCGGACCGGTACGGAGCCGAGGTGACGCCGGACTCCCAGGGGCTGTGGCACTTCAAGGTGCAGGCATGGGGCGATCCGTTCGCGCACTGGCGGCATGACGCCGCGATCAAGGTGCCGATCGGTCAGGACGTTGAGCTCATGCTCGCCGAGGGCGCGCAGTTGTTCGACCGGGCGGCTCGGCATGCGGCGAAGGCCGCGGCGAAGGCGACGAGCGACGCGGCCAAGCGCCGGGCCAAAGCCGCGCGCAGGCTCTTCGAGTCCGCCGCCGAGACCATGCGGGACGAAGATGCCGGGCTCACCGGCCGGCTCGGGGCCGCGTTTACACCCGAGATCACCCAGGCGCTGGCGGAGTTCCCGGTGCGCGTGCTGGTGACCAGCTCCGCGTGGCATCCGCTGATCGTGCACAGGCAACGCGCGCTTTTTAGTTCCTGGTATGAGTTCTTCCCCCGGTCAGAGGGCGCGAAGATCGACCCCTACGGCCTCCGCGACCCGGTGTCGGGAACCTTCCAGACCGCGGCCGGGCGGCTCGACGCGATCGCCGAGATGGGCTTCGACGTGGTCTACCTGCCGCCGATCCACCCGATCGGGACGACGGCGCGCAAGGGCAGGAACAACTCGCTGGTGGCCGGGCCAGACGATCCTGGCTCGCCCTGGGCGATCGGCTCGCCCGCCGGCGGGCACGACACCGTCCATCCTGACCTCGGCACGGTCGCCGACTTCGACGCGTTCGTTAGCCGCGCCCAGGCGCTCGACCTTGAGGTCGCGATCGACCTGGCGCTGCAGGCCTCGCCCGATCATCCGTGGGTCAGCAAGCATCCGGAGTGGTTCACCACGCGGGCCGACGGCACGATCGCCTATGCCGAGAACCCGCCGAAGAAGTACCAGGACATCTACCCGCTGAACTTCGACAACGACCCCGAGGGCATCTACGCCGAGATCTTGCGGCTGGTCAGGTACTGGATCGGGCACGGCGTGACCGTGTTCCGGGTCGATAACCCGCACACCAAGCCGCTGCCGTTCTGGGAGCGGCTGCTCGCCGACATCGCCAAGACGGACCCGGACGTGATCTTCCTGGCTGAGGCCTTTACCAGGCCGGCGATGATGCACGCGCTGGCCGCTATCGGCTTTCACCAGTCCTATACGTATTTCACCTGGCGCAACACGGCCCAGGAGTTTATCGAGTACCTCACTGAGCTCTCGGGTCCTGCGTCGGCATATATGCGCCCGAACTTTTTTGTCAATACCCCCGACATTTTGTGCGGATACCTTCAGCACGCCGGCCAGGCGGCTTTCAAAGTGCGGGCGGTGCTTGCCGCCATGCTGTCGCCGTCCTGGGGCGTCTACGCAGGGTTCGAACTGGGCGAGAACACGCCGTTTCGTCCCGGTAGCGAAGAGTATCTGGACTCGGAGAAGTACCAATACAAGCCCCGAGACTGGGTGGCAGCCGCCGATGCGAACCTTACGATCTCGCCGTTTATCTCGCAACTCAATGCGATCAGGCGATCACACCCCGCCCTATGGCAGCTCCGTAACCTGCGCTTTCATTTTGCGGACCAGCCCGAGATTCTGTGCTTTTCTAAGAGAGTGGGTGCGCCGAAGACCGACGTGTCGGCCAGCGATACGGTTCTCGTCGTCGTCAACCTCGACCCGCACCATCCACGCGAAGCCACGATCTGGCTGGACGGGGCCGCGCTCGGCATCGACGCCGGCGCGGGGTTCACGGTAACCGATGAGCTAACTGGTGCGTCTTATCAATGGGGCGAGGCTAACTACGTTCGCCTGGACCCAGGCAGCGCTCCAGCACATATCTTCACTGTCTCCGCCGACCAGCCAGGCGGCAGGGGCTAGCCGGCTATTGTGCACTGAACTACGGCGTTTAGGCACAATCCGGCGACAACCACACGACGGACGGACTCTGCGGACCGATAGGCGTGTACGCCCTCGGAGCCACCCCACCGTCCGCTTCGACGAGATCGCGGCCAGCCAGCACACCCGATCGGCTTGGCACGTCACAATTCACGTCAGAACCCAGGAGATACCGCAGTGGCGACACCGCATGAATCAGCGTCGCAGGGGAGTTCGGCCACCCCCGTCACTCCCGTGAGCATGTTCCGGTCCAGTTCGGCTGCCCCCAACGAACCGGTTCCGAACTCTTTCTCCTTTGACAAGCCCCGTGATCCGCAGTGGTTCAAGCACGCAGTCTTCTACGAGGTGCTCGTACGCGGATTCCACGACTCCAACGGCGATGGCACCGGCGACCTGCGCGGCCTGATCTCCCGGCTCGACTATCTGGAGTGGCTCGGCATCGACTGCATCTGGCTGCTGCCGATCTACGCCTCCCCGCTGAAGGACGGCGGCTACGACATCGCGGACTTCATGGCGATCCTGCCGGAGTTCGGCACCATCGGAGACTTCGTCGAGCTCGTCGAGGCGGCGCACGCGCGCGGCATCCGGGTGATCGCCGACCTGGTGATGAACCACACCAGCGACGCCCATCCCTGGTTCCAGGCCTCACGCGGCGATCCAGACGGGCCCTTCGGCGACTTTTACGTGTGGTCGGACAGCGATGACCGGTACACCGAGGCGCGGATCATCTTCGTCGACACCGAGCAGTCCAACTGGACGTTCGACCCCGTGCGCGGCCAGTACTTCTGGCACCGGTTCTTCAACCACCAGCCCGACCTGAACTACGAGAACCCCAGGGTCCAGGACGCGATGCTCGAGGTGCTGCGGTTCTGGCTGGACCTCGGCATCGACGGGTTCCGGCTCGATGCCGTGCCGTACCTGTACGAGCGCGAGGGCACCAACTGCGAGAACCTCAAGGAAACGCACGAGTACCTGCGGCGGGTGCGGACCGAGATCGACCGGCTGTACCCGGACCGGGTGCTGCTCGCCGAGGCGAACCAGTGGCCCGCCGACGTGGTCGAGTACTTCGGTGACCCGACCGTCGGCGGCGACGAGTGCCACATGGCGTTCCATTTCCCGCTGATGCCGCGCATCTTCATGGCCGTCCGGCGCGAGCAGCGCTATCCGATCTCGGAAATCCTGGCCCAGACCCCGCAGATCCCGTCCGGCTGCCAGTGGGGCATCTTCCTGCGCAATCACGATGAGCTGACCCTCGAGATGGTCACCGACGACGAGCGCGACTACATGTACGCCGAGTACGCCAAGGACCCGAGGATGAAGGCGAACATCGGGATCAGGCGCCGCCTCGCGCCCCTGCTCGACAACGACCGCAACCAGCTTGAGCTGTTCACCGCGCTGCTGCTGTCGCTGCCGGGTTCGCCGGTCATGTACTACGGCGACGAGATCGGCATGGGCGACAACATCTGGCTCGGCGACCGCGACGGCGTCCGTACCCCGATGCAGTGGACGCCAGACCGCAACGGCGGCTTCTCGATCTGCGACCCGCAGCGCCTGTACCTGCAGCCCAATACCGACCCGATCTACGGTTACCAGGCGCTCAACGTCGAGGCGCAGGAGCGCAACACCGGGTCGCTGCTGCACTGGACCAGGCGCATGATCGAGATCCGCAAGCGCCATCTCGTGTTCGGCCTCGGCAGCTGCATCGAGCTGACCAGCTCGAACCCCGCCGTCCTGGCGTTCGTCCGCGAGTACGACGACTCATCCGCGCCGGGCCTGGTCGGGAACCCGATCTTGTGCGTCAACAACCTGTCCAAGTTCCCCCAGCCGGTGGAACTCGACCTGAGCCGGTACAGCGGATACTCCCCCGTCGAATGCATGGGTGGTGTCGCGTTCCCGCCGGTCGGCGAACTCAGCTACCTGCTGACGCTTCCCGGACATGGTTTCTACTGGTTCGTGCTGGAGCCGCCAGCCCACTCCGCCGTCTAACTGCTCCCGTTCCCCTGGCGACACGACCTTTATCCTTACAAAATGTCATTGGCTCCTAACGCCAACGTCCATTTTGATGCCTAGAGGTCGCTAAATGGCCCTTCGTGCCAGCTTCGGGAGTTGCATATGCGCGAAAAGCAACAACGTCGTCGCTCGCTCACGGCCTTCGCCCTAGTCGGATGCCTGGCCAGCTGGCTCGGTACGGCCGTGGTGATCTCCCCGGCATCCGCCGTTCAGGAGCCGCGCACAGCACCGGGCGTGATGGTGGGCGGGCAGCCGGTCGGGATCGCGGCCGACCCGACCACGAAGAGTTTCTGGGTCGCCGCGTTCAGCACGGGCCAGCCGAAGGACGTCGTCAGCAGGGTCAGCGAGACCGGTCATGCGGTCAAGACCGTCAAGGTGACGTCTGGCGTCAGCGCGATCGCGGCCGATCCCATCCGAGGCCTGGTGTGGACGATCGGCAACGGCAGCAACGGCAGCGCCCACACGGTCAGCTTCATCAGGGAGTCGGACAACTCGCCCCACGCGGCAAGCGTCCCGGCCACCTCCGCGCTCACCGGCCTGGCCGTCGACCCGGCCACTGGGAAGGTCTACATCCTTGACCTGGACGGCGACGTCTTCACGATCAACGAGGCCACCCCGGCCGCCGCGCCGACCGTCTTCTTTGCCAGCGGGCTCACCTCGGCGTCCGGCCTAGCGATCGACCACGGAACCAACACGATCTGGATCCTGAACTCCTCCGGCAACGCCGCGTTCGCGTTCACCGAGTCAGCCGGCGCCGTGGTCGGCAACCCGGTCGACGTCGGCAACAACCCCGGTGTCATCGCCGTCGACCCGTCGACCAGGACCGTCTGGGTCGGCAACTCGGACAGCTCGATCTCCGAGTTCGCCGAAGCCACGCCGGCCACGGTCCACGAGGTCACGCTGGGCAGCAACGCGTTGGCCTTCGCTCCCGACAAGGCGCGGAAGCTCATCTGGGTCGGCACCCAGAACGGCGCGATCTACGGGGTCACCGATACCGCTTCGCCAGCGTCGGCTGGCAGCCTGGCCCTGCCCAACGAGGTCGACGGCCTGGCCCTGGATCCGGGCAGCGACCAATTGTGGGCGACCGAGAACATCACCAGCCAGGGCAGGTTCGACAACCTGATCCCGTTCGCGGCGAGCGCCACGACGATCACCTCACCGAAGCTGACCTGGTTCGCCAGCAACAACTCGACGCAGAACACGTTCTCGGTGCGGACCGGCGGTTTCCCGCTGCCCAGGTTCTCGATCAGCGGCGCACCGAGTTGGCTCACCATCGACAAGCAGACCGGCATCCTGACCGCCAAGCTGACCAAGAGGTCGAAGTTCGGCGCCTTCAAGCTCACCATTACCGCCTCCGACGGCGTCGGCGCGGCCGCTCACCAGGCCTTCACCGCGAACGTCGGCGCCGATCCGGTCCTGGCCACGACCTCCGCCACGTTCGCCAGCACCGGCAACAACGCTCTGCAGCTCAAGGCGACCGGCACCCCGGCCCCGAAGTTCGCGGGCATCGGCCTGCCTAAGGGACTGACCCTCAGCGCATCCGGCCTGCTCTCCGGAACGCCGCCGAAGGGCGCGCACTCCCCCATCCAGTTCGTCCTGAAGATCTCCAACAGCGTGACCAAGACCTTTAACTCGCCGGTCGAGTCCGTCTTCGCCGTGAACCTCGTCAAGGGCCGAGCGGTCCGGTTCACCTCGGCGGCCAAGGTCACCTTCAAGCACGGCAAGCACGCCAGCTTCACGATCAAGACCGCCGGCTTCCCCGCCCCCAGCCTGAAGGAGTCCGGCAAGCTGCCCAAGGGCCTGAAGCTCACCTTCGGCAAAAAGGGCACGGCCACAGCGGGCACCGCCGTCTTGTCCGGCACCCCGGCCGCCTCCGACAAGGGCCACACCTTCAAGGTCACGATCACCGCCACCAACGGCGTCGGCAAGCCCGCCACCCAGCCCCTAACCCTCAAGATCACCTGACCTCACCCGAGCCGGCCGGAAGCGCACCCAAGGCTGGGCCCCGGCCGCCTGACCGGAAATAGGCCGCCTGACCGGAAATAGGCCGCCTGAGAACCTTCCGCGCCCGCAGAAAATTTCACGCACCGCGACCGCCGCCAGGCGGATCTGGCTTTCCCCGGATTAGGGACTTCTTTTACCGGGTCCGGACGTCTTTTACCGGGTTACGTACTCGATAATTGGCCTAAACGGGATAATTTTCTGCCCTAACTCGGTAAAAGAGCGCACAACCCGGGAAGAGTGATCCCTAACCCGGTAAAAGTCCGCCCTAATCCGGTAAGAGTTGGGCGACTGCGGGCGCGACGCGATCCCGCGCGTAGCCGGAGTGGACGGAGCCGGAGTGGACGGAGCCGGAGTGGACGGAGCCCGTGCAGCCAGAGCCGGCCGCCACCCCCGGCGGCGCCGCGGAAACGTGTCGGTACTCCCCGGCGCGCAGGAGTGACAGCCGCCGGGGAGCACCTAGTCGTTAGCCGGTCAAGGTCGAGTGTCGGCTATCAAGGCCGAGCAATCGCCGAGCCGATCGCAGCGGGGTCCTGGCCAATTCGCGGTTCATCGTTGGTCCGTCGCGGCCAGGCCCTGATCCAGCACGGCTGGATCGGTTGCCAGTTATGGCGAGCTGATCTGGATCGGGTTGGTCGGGCTGCCGGTGACGGTCTCGCTGCCGGTGAAGGTCACCTTGTCGTTGACCTGGATGATTCCGAGGCAGCCACTGGCGCTTATCACCGTGAGGTTGTCGCCCGCGGTGGTGAACGTCAGCACATGGGTGCCGTTGTTGTACGTGACGCCGGCGGTTCCCGTGATTTCAGCGGTGCAGTTGATGCCAAAAGCACTGGCCGTGAACTTGTGGTCGACGCCGGTGATCGTGCCGGTGGTCACGCCACCAGCGAACGAGGTGCCGTTGATGTGGGCGGTCGTACCGGCCTTCTGGTTGCTCGTACCGGTGCTGCCGAGCGGACCGCTGCACTTGTTGGACGAGTTGCCGAAACTGGAACTGGTAACCGAGCCGAAGGGGCTGGGGCCACTGGTCTGGTCAGTGACCGTGCCGGCAGCAGCTCCCACGTGGCACGTGAAGGTGGCGGAGTGAGTGGTGTCCGTCAGGGTAAAGGTGCCGGTGCCTGACGAGGTGAAGCTCGGGCCGCCGGTGACCGTCCACGTGCCTGCGGCCAGTGCCGCGGGTACGGCGAGGCCCATGGCCGCTATGGCTGTTCCTGCGACTAAGAACGTCCTGGCGAGTTGCTTGCGCATTGTCATCCTCTCTGACCGAATGTCAGTCGTACCTAGCTACTGCCCTACTGGCCAGTAGCTTTACTCGCGGAGCCTAATGGTAGGCTTTGCCCCGAGCAATACCCAATTCAACAGAGATACGCATTTTGTAACGGCGAGACATTTCCGTGGCAAAAATTTGTCATTATGTGAGAAAAATTTGCGATGGTCGTCTAGTAGCAGCCAAAGCCGGTCAACACCATGCCGATCTGAGTACGGCCCGTGGCAGCCCGATTACCAGCCCGATACCCCGGTACCCCGGCAATCAGGACCTTCTGGTTGGGATGCTTGACTCGTGCGATGAGCAACGGTCCGCTCGCAGACCTGCTGGCCGACTGGCTGCCGTCCCAGCGATGGTTCGCCGGAGGCGGTGCCACCATCGATGACCTTGTCATCAGCTCGGACGTCCGGCTGGCGGAGGGCGATCCTGAACTTCGGCACCTCGTCGTCGACGTCACCGTGTCCGGCGAGACCTCTAGCTATCAGGTGCTAACCGGGCTGACCAGCGAACTCGCGCCCGAACTAGCCCGAGGCAGGATCGGGACGCTGGCCGATGGCCGGACTGCCTACGACGGCGCTCTGGATCCCCAGCTCACCTCGGTGCTGCTGCGCGGCATCGCGGACCAGCGGCAGGCCGGGCCGATCAGGTTCGCGGCCGAGGACGGCGCCGGGATCGACGTTGACGCGGTCGGGCGGACGCTGCCGGCGCTGCAGAGCAACACCGGGGTCGTGTTCGGCAACCGGGCGATACTGAAACTGCTGCGGCGTCCTTCGCTGGGCGGTCACCCGGACCTGGAGATCCCGGCCACCCTGGCCAGGGAGGGCTCGCAGCTGATCGCCGCACCGCTCGGCTGGATGGAGCTGCGCCGGGCCGACGATCACGACTCGACCGTGCTCGCGATCCTCTCGACGTTCTACCCGAACTCGACCGACGGCTGGTCGCTGGCCACCGCCCGCCTGCACGCGGCCGATCCGGATTTCACCTCCGACGCCGAACTGCTCGGTGAGGCCACGGCCCGGCTGCACGCCGAACTGGCGGCCGCATTCGGCACCGACACGATGGCGCAGGCCGACGTGGACCGGCTCACCGGCCAGCTGGCCGCGGACCTGGCGAGAGCGATCGAGATCGTGCCCGAACTCGCCGACTACAAGTCCGCCATCGGCGACTGCTACATGGACCTCGCCGCGTCAACCGATCGACTCCAGATCCAGCGGATACACGGCGACTATCACCTCGGCCAGGTACTCCGAGTCGAGGCCGGCTGGGTGATCCTCGACTTCGAAGGTGAACCGCTGGTTCCGCTGGCCCAGCGCCGGGCGTTCGCGCCCGCGCTGCGGGACGTCGCCGGCATGCTGCGTTCTTTCGACTACGCGGCCAGGCACCAGCTGCTGGCCGATCCTGGCAACGAGCAACTGGCGTCTGTCGCGCGGGACTGGGTAGGTCGCTGCCAGGACGCGTTTTGCACCGGATACGGGGCAGCATCAGGTACCGACCCCCGCGCCAGTGGCCCGTTGCTGCGAGCACTGACGCTGAGCAAGGCGGTCTACGAGGCTGTCTACGAAACCAGGCACCGACCGGGCTGGCTGCCGATCCCGCTGCAGGCGATCGACGCGGCGGTAGCAGGAGCACAGGCCGATCGCGGAGGCGCTAGATGAAACCCACAGGTGAAATGGCCCCCGACCCAGTTAGCCAGCACGAGATCGACGCGCTGCTCGCCGGCCTGCACCACGACCCGCACGCGATCCTCGGTGCTCACCCAGGTCCCGACGGGACCGTGGTCAGGGCGCTGCGCCCGCTCGCCAAGTCGGTCAGCCTGGTGCTGGACGACGGCAGCAAGGTTCCGATGCGGCATCTGCACCAGGGCGTCTTCTCGGCGACCATCGAGCCCGACGTGGCCGGGGACTACCGGCTCGCGGTCGACTACTCAGGTGGACCAGAGCTGATCGGCGATGACCCGTACCGGCATCTGCCCACGCTCGGCGAGATGGACCTGCACCTGATCGCCGAGGGCCGGCACGAGGAACTGTGGCGCGCGCTCGGCGCCCGGCCCAGCACCGAGCTCGGCGGCACCTCGTTCTCGGTCTGGGCACCCAACGCCCGCGGCGTCCGCGTGATCGGGGACTTCAACCACTGGGACGGCCGCGCCCACCCGATGCGCTCGCTCGGCAGCTCAGGAGTGTGGGAGTTGTTCGTGCCGGGCCTGGTCAGCGGCGAGAAGTACAAGTTCGAGATCTGCGCCCCGGACGGCTCCTGGCACCGCAAGGCCGACCCGATGGCGACCTACGCCGAGGTTCCTCCGGCCACGGCCTCGGTGGTGTTCGACTCCCGCTACGAATGGGCCGACCAGGCCTGGATGTCAGCCAGAGCCGAAACCGATCCGCTGCGGCAGCCGATGAGCGTGTACGAGGTCCACATCGGCTCGTGGCAGCCTGGCCTGTCGTACCGGGACCTGGCCGAAGACCTTGTTTCTTACGTAAAAGATCGCGGTTTCACCCATGTCGAGTTCATGCCGGTGGCCGAGCACCCGTTCGGTGGTTCCTGGGGGTACCAGGTCACGTCTTACTACGCGCCCTCGGCCCGGTTCGGGAACCCCGACGACTTCAGGTACCTGGTGGACCAGCTGCACCAGGCCGGGATCGGCGTGTTCGTCGACTGGGTGCCCGCCCACTTCCCGAAGGATTCCTGGGCGCTGGCCCGGTTCGACGGCACCTCGCTGTACGAGCATCCGGACCCGCACCGGGGCGAGCACCCGGACTGGGGGACGCTGATCTTCGACTACGGCCGTCGGGAGGTGCGAAACTTCCTGGTCGCCAACGCGCTGTACTGGCTGGAAGAGTTCCACATCGACGGCCTGCGGGTCGATGCCGTTGCCTCGATGCTGTACCTGGACTACTCCCGACGGCCCGGCCAGTGGACGCCGAACGTCCTCGGCGGCCGGGAGAACCTGGACGCGGTCTCGTTCTTGCAGGAGGTCAACGCGACCGCCTACAAGCGCAGCCGCGGGATCGTGATGATCGCCGAGGAGTCGACCGCCTGGCCGGGCGTGACCAGGCCGGTGCACCTGGGCGGGCTGGGCTTCGGCCTGAAGTGGAATCTCGGCTGGATGCACGACACGCTGGCCTACCTGGCGCACGACCCGCTGTTCCGCCGCTACCACCACAACGAGCTGACGTTCTCGATGATGTACGCCTACAGCGAGAACTTCGTGCTGCCGCTCTCGCACGACGAGGTCGTGCACGGCAAGGGCTCGCTGCTCGGCAAGATGCAGGGAGACGACTGGAAGAAATTCGCCTCCCTGCGCGCCCTGTTCGCCTACATGTGGGCGCATCCGGGCAAGCAACTGCTGTTCATGGGCTCGGAGTTCGGGCAGCGCGGCGAGTGGTCCCAGGAGAACGGCCTGGACTGGGCGGCCCTGGATGATCCGCAGCACAACGGCTTGCGGCGGCTCGTGGACTACCTGAACGCGGCCTACCGCCGGCATCCGGCCCTGTGGCGCGATGATTTCCAGCCGTCCGGGTTCAGCTGGATCGACTCCAACGATGCGATGGGGAACGTGGTCTCGTTCCTGCGCTTCGACGAGGACGCCCCGCCGCTGGCCTGTGTGGTCAACTTCGCCGGCGAGCCGCACTACGACTATCGGGTCGGCCTGCCCAAGACCGGCCGGTGGCGCGAGGTTCTCAACACCGACGCCGCCGAGTACGGCGGCAGCGGCGTCGGCAACTTCGGGTCGGTGCGGGCGGAGGCTAAGCCCTGGCACGGCCGCCCAGCATCGGCCGTGCTGACCGTACCGCCGCTGGCGACCATGTGGCTGATCCACGACAAGACCAGCGACCAAACCCCGCGCACTCCGGCTAGCGTGGTTGTCAAGGACGCAGTACCGGGGCATGAGCCAGCGGTGGAGGACGACGACAGTGGATGAAGGACTTCAAGCTCAGGTACCAGAACATGAACCGGTCCCGGCCGGCGCCTCGCAGCAGGTGACCAGCCGCGCCAGCGCGGGCCTCGCCCCGGGCCGGATGCCGGCCCTCTACCTCGGTCACGGGGCGCCGCCGCTGGTCGATGACCCGCTGTGGGTGGTCCAGCTCGAAGCCTGGGCGCTGGCCCTGCCCAAACCAAGCGCGATCCTCGTGGTTTCCGCGCACTGGGAATCCGCGCCGCTGACGATCGGCGCGACCGCCGACGCCGCGCCGCTGGTCTATGACTTCTACGGCTTCCCTGAGCGCTACTACCACGCCACCTACCGGGCACCGGGCGCCGCCGCGCTGGCGACCAGGGTACGAGGCCTGCTGGCGGGGACCGAGCAGGTCGCCGACGCACCCGATCGAGGCCTGGATCACGGCGCCTACGTGCCGCTCACGGTCATGTACCCGCAGGCCGACATCCCGGTGCTGCAGATCTCGATGCCCGACCTCGATCCGGAGCGGCTGCTGCGGATCGGCGCGGCGCTCAGCCCGCTTCGCGATGAGGGCGTGCTGATCATGGGCAGCGGCTTCCTCACCCACGGGCTGCCCTTCCTGCGCGACTTCAGCTACGACGCGACGCCACCGGGCTGGTCGACGGAGTTCGACCTGTGGGCCGCCGAGGCGCTGGAC
>DATNFM010000191.1:0-7540 GCA_035606435.1 Streptosporangiaceae bacterium
TGCCCGAGCGGGCCCGCGAAGTCCTTGCCTTCCGCTACTTCCTCGGACTGCCTGATGGCGAGATCGCGGACGCACTCGGCGTCAGCCGATCCACCGTCTCATCGACCGCATCCCGCGCGCTGGCCACCCTCGCGCGCAAGCTTGAGGAGCACAAGTGAACCAGTTGGAAGACCGTCTGACAGACGCCTACGCGGCGGCGATCGAGACGGTAAACCCGGAAGACATCCGCCAGCTCAACGAGCAGTCGGTCCTCATCGGCTGGCCGCAACCCAGCCGACCGCGACCGACCCGCCGCTGGGCGATACCGCTCGCAGCGGTCGCGACGCTAGCGATCATCATCGCGGCCGCGCTGCCGGCGTTCTTGCCCTCCTCCTCGGGAGGACGCAACCGGGCCAGCAGTGCGATGGGCGAGCGCTTCATCGGCGCGTTCACGCCAAATACCCAAACATTTTTCATTATTAACGCATTGACCGGGGTTCGGATCGCCGCCGTCGCCCCGCCGTCGCGGCCCGCGATCTTCAGAACCGTCGCGACCGGAAACGGTATTACCTACGTGACTGCGGTCAGCCCGCCGGGCGCCTGCGGAGCCCGGCTGTACAAGTTCAGCCTGAACTCGGCCGGAAGGCCTAGCAAGCTCACCCCGTTCGACGGCGGACGGCTCCTCCAGGACGTGACCCAGCTGGCGCTGAGCGCCGACGGCAATGCCTTCGCCTACCTCGTTCACACCTGCCCGTTCGCGAAGCAGCGGAACGGCTATGTCTACTTCGTCAACTTCAAGACGGGACTGCACCGGCAGTGGCGGGTGCCCAGGTACACCACGTTCAGCGGGATCTCCCTCACCGCGAACGGCGGCCAACTGGCCGTGGGCGGGAGCCCGATCGCCGGCCTGCGCTCAGGGATCCTGCTGAAACCTACGACGGATCCTTCCAGGGGCGGCCTCGATGACCCAGACCGGACGCTGGTCACCGCGGACGAGCTCGGCCATCATCACGGTTTCTCGGTCTCCTTCCCGACGGTCACCCCCGACGGACGCACCGTGTTCCTGGTAAGCATCGGTCCCGGGCACGCGAATCCTGGCGAGCAGATCAGGTCTGTCGCCGCGAAGTTCACTTGGCCACGCAGTGCCATCAAGCTTGTTGCCCATGTAAATGGCATGACCAGCTTCGCCGCCGACCCGTCGGTTAGCCGGGCGATCGGAATCCATCAGGCCGGCATACCTAAGCCAAAGGCATTCATGATCAACCTCGGGACAGGCCGGATCACCTATCTGAAGTCATCGTTCTACCTGCCGCCGGGCGGCCGCTACGTCTGGTAAGCGCGAACTGCCGGTGCCCGCGACGAACGGGCACCGGCAGTTTCGAGTAGCGCGCTAGGCGTCGCGGCGCAGGAACAGGACCAGGCCGCCGGTGATTGCCGCCGCTGCGTAGGCGCAGAAGACGCCGAAGCCGATCCAGGGGGAGAACGGGTGGATCCCGACCATCTGGTTCTGCCAGATGTGCGCGCCCGCGTAGAACGGGATCCACTTGTCGATGTCGGTCTGGCCGAACCAGCCGCTAGGCGGGCCGGGCAGGAAGTTGGACAAGATTATGAGCACGAACAGCAGGCCGATCGCCGAGGAGATGGCTCCGGCCGAGTGCCGCAAGATCGCGCCGATGCCGAACGACAGCAGTCCGCACGCGGCCAGGAACAGCCCGCCGCCGATCACCGATCGCAGCACGTTGTGGTCGCCCAGCGTGACGTTCGCATGCCAGCTCGACAGGATCGCCTGCCCGACGAAGAACGCCGTGAAGCTGGTGACCAGGCCGGTGACCAGCGCCACCAAACCGAACACGACGCCCTTGGCCGCGAACCAGGTACCCCGCCTTGGCATGGTCGCCAGCGAAGTCCTGATCATGCCGGTCGAGTACTCCGAGGTAATGGTCAGCGCCCCGAGCACGGTGATGATCAGCTGGCCGATCAGCAGCCCGAACAGGCTGATCGCTACCGCCGCCGACCTGATGTCAGCCTCTCGCTGAGCCAGGATCCTGTGCTGCGCGGCCAGCGGGATCGGATGCCCGTTCAGGGTCGTCCCGCTCGCGATCGATGACAGCCGTTCGGTCTGGCCCCAGGCGAACAGCGCGCCGATACCCACGCAGACGATGAACATCGCCAGCAGCGTCCAGTAGGTCGAGCGGACCGACCGGATCTTGGTGAACTCCGAGCGAACCGCACCGAAGAAGTTGGCCCGTCCCGACGCATTATGCGCGACCGCGCCGCCGACCAGCCTTTCGTGAGCCGTTACCGATGCCATTGTCAGGCCACCTCTCCCGCAGTCACGGCGTCCCGCTGATCTGAGGGCAGCCCGGCCTGGAACTCGACGCTGGACGCGGTCAGCTCCATGAACGCCTCTTCAAGCGAGGCCTGAGCCGGAGCGAGCTCGTGCAGCCTGATGCCGTTCTCGAAGGCCAGGTCGCCGACCTGGGCGGTGCTCAGGCCCAGAATGACGAGCTTGCCGGCCGCGTCATCGCGGACCGTCGCCCCGGCCGCGGCCGCCGCGGCGGTCAGCAGGTCGCGCTGAGGCGTGCTGACCATGACCGACTGCTGGCTGTTCGCGGCGATGAACTCGGCGACCGTGCTCTGAGCGATGAGCCGGCCCCGGCCGATCACAATCAGCTCATCGGCGGTGTGCTCCATCTCCGACATCAGGTGACTGGAGACAAACACGGTCCTGCCTTCGGACGCGAGCGCCTTCATCAGGTTGCGGATCCACAAGATGCCCTCGGGGTCGAGTCCGTTGACCGGCTCGTCAAACATCAAGATGCTCGGGTCGCCGAGCAGCGCGCCGGCGATGCCGAGGCGCTGGCCCATGCCGAGTGAGAAGCCCTTGGACCGCTTCCTGGCGACCCCGTGCAATCCGACCAGGTCGAGCACCTCAGTGACCCGGCGAACCGGGAGGTTATTGGTCTGCGCTAGGCAGAGCAAATGGTTGTAGGCCGACCGGCCGCCGTGTACCGCCTTGGCGTCGAGCAGCGCGCCAACCTCGCGCATCGGCCAGGCAAGCTGCCTGAGCTGCTTGCCGTTCACCGTGACGGTGCCGCCGGTGGGCCGGTCCAGGCCGAGGATGCAGCGCATCGTGGTGGTCTTGCCCGCGCCATTCGGTCCGAGAAATCCGGTGATCTTGCCCGGCTCGACGGTAAACGTCAGGTTGTCAACGGCGACCGTATCGCCGTATTTTTTCGTGAGGCCTCGTGCCTCGATCATCGTCCTATTCCTTCCTGCCCGGCATGATGCCGCGGATCAGCATGATCAGTGTGCCGACAAGAGGGCTCGGGCGCGTCGGCCAAAGGGCGGGTCTTGGTACGACCTGAGGCTGACTTTCGGGGGTCCGGGGGTCGTCCCCAGGGCTAGCACAGCGCGGGGCGCGGCGCGGCGCCGTCTGGACTGACGAGCGACAAAGCGAAGCGCCAGAGCGAGGAGGGAAGACGGCGCCTAAAGCGCCGCGCCCTTCGGGGGGTTCCGGGGGGTCGTCCCCCCGGGCTAGCACTGGACTGGCCTCAAAGACGATCTTCGAGCAGCTTGACCGCGGAATCGGCCTGATCTGCGGTTATCTGCGGACCGGACCAGGCCAGCGCGCACAGGGCCCGGAGGCCGTCGATCGGCTCGCCCTCACCGCTCAGTTCGATTCGGTCGTCCGTCGTCTCCCGCCGGGCGGTCCAGCCGCCGCATGCGACTTCGTTCCCGTGATCGGCCGGTTCCTCGCCGCGCCGCGGACCGACGGCGGGCTGGGGTTCGAGCAGGCCGCGCAGGTCGGCGCTGACGTAGGTGGGCCGCTGGGGCGGCGCGGCCAGCACGAGTTCGCGCGGAGTGCTGACGCCGGTCAGCACCAGCATGCTGTCGGCGCCCCCGCGCGTCGCGCCTTCGATGTCGGTATCCAGCCGGTCGCCCACGACCAGCGGCCGCCGAGCGCCGGTCCGCGTGACGGCCTCGGCGTGCAGGGGCGGTTCCGGCTTTCCGGCGACGATCGGCCGGACGCCGGTGGCCGTCGCGATCACCTGCAGCATCGAGCCGTTCCCTGGCTGCAGCCCGTGCGGCGACGGCAGCGTGAGATCGGCGTTGGCTCCGACAAAGAGCGCTCCGGCCCGGACGGCCAGCCCGCCCTCGGCGAGCAGCCCGTAGCTCAGGTCCGGCGCGTAGCCCTGCACGACCGCCAGCGGTCGTTCTGACGCGACCGAGACCGGCCGCAAGCCGCGGGCGCGGAGCGCGAGCCGCAGGCCCATCGCGCCGACCACCAGGACGGGAGAACCGGGCGGCAGGCGTTCGGCGATCAGGGTGGCGGCCGCTTGGGCTGAGGTCACCACGTCGGCGTCGGTCGCGGGCACCCCGAGCCTGGTCAGGTGCGCGGCCACGGCCGACGGCGAGCGCGAGGCGTTGTTGGTGACGAACGCCAGGCGCTGGCCCTCCTCTCGGGCCCGGGCCAGCGCGGGCACGGCCTGCGGGACGGCGCCCTGCCCGGTGTAGACCACACCATCGAGGTCGAGCAGCGCGACGTCGTACTCAGTCGCCGGAGGGCGCTGGTGAGGCAACTGCGGAGGAGAACCCGCGCCATGCTTTCCGTATCTCATTAGTGAAATTCTTCACCTTCGGTGACGTTCCGGGCTCGGAGGGTGGCTCGAACGGAACGAAGGGCCTCGGTGTAGTGCCGCAAGTCCGGCCGCATGGCGGCGGCCAGCGCCAAGTGCTCAGCTGCCCCGCCGTGATCACCGGTGCGCGACAGGGCCAGGCCCAGGCCGAACTGGGCGTAGTCGTCGCTCGGGCTGGCGTCGACGATGCGGCGGAAGCTGGACGCGGCCGCCTCGTAGTGCTTGGTGTCGAACTGCGCCCTGGCCAGCGCCTCAAGGATGCTCCGGGACTCCGGTTCGGCTGCCGCCGCGCGCTCGAGCAACTGGGCGGCCGCGGCGGCGCTGCCGCGCCCGAGGAGGTCCAGGCCGCGCCGGTAGAGGGAGTAGGTGTCATCGGATCGCCCATTGTGGGCGTTGTCGTCGGGTCTGCTGCCGTCAGAAGTGCTTCCAGCCGGTTCTTCTTCAGGCTTTCCGCTGGAACGGGAATCCTTGCCCCCTGTTGGTCCTTCTGACATATGTGCAGATCCCTCCGTCTAATCGAACGTCGGCTGACCGGCCCACCGCCGGCCTGGAGCTAGCGCCGTTTCGCGGCGTCCGTTATGCGCAGGACCGGGTGAGCGGGCTCGCCGACGTCACCTCTCCACCGTACGACGTCATCTTCCGAGATAACGAGGACCAGTTGATGGCCGCCGACCCGCACAACGTGGTCCGGCTTATCCTTCCCCGTCCGATTCCTGACCGGCCAGGCGAAGAGTACAGCGACGCGGCGGTGCTGCTGCGCCAGTGGCTGACCGATCAGATCCTGGTGACCGACCCGGAACCGGCGTTGTACCTGTACGAACAGGCCGAGTCGATCAACGGGGCCGGGACAGGGTACGCCCCGATCCAGCGCGGCCTGATCGGGCGACTGCGGCTGGTGCCGCCCGAGGCGGGCATCGTGCTGCCGCACGAGGACGTCAATCCGGGCCCGGTGGCGGGCCGGCTGCAGCTCATGGAGGCCACGCAGGCCAACCTGGAGCCGATCTTCCTGCTCTACGACGGGGCTGCCGACGGGCCGAGTGATCCGGGCGCGGCGTCGGCGATCGTGGCCGAGACCGCGGCGGGTACTCCGTTGCTCGAAGCGCGGACCGTGGATGGACTGCGACACCGACTCTGGGCGATCACCGATGCTGGCCAGCTGGCCGCGATTGCCTCGGACCTGGGACCGCGTCAGGCCCTGATCGCCGACGGGCACCACCGGTACGCCGCTTACCTCCGGCTTCAGGAGCGCCGGCGGGCGGCAGGCGACGGGGAGGGGCCGTGGGACTACGGGCTCGCGCTGCTCGTGGACTCAAGCAAGTACGCGCCGCAGATCGGGGCGATTCACCGGGTCGTGCCCGGGCTGGACGCGCAGCAGGCGGCGAAGCTGGCCGCGGGCGCGTTCACCGTGCAGCCGCTTCCGGGCGGCGAGGCCGGGTTGCCCGCGGCGATGGACGCACTCGCCTTCGCCAGTGCGGGCGGACCCGCGTTCGTCCTGGCCGGGAACGGCTCTGCTTACCTGCTTACTGCGCCCGATCCGGATCAGGCCCAGGCGTCGATGCCGGTCGGACAGTCCGAGCAGTGGCGCGCGCTGCCGGCCGCTGTGCTGCAGGAGCTGCTGATCAGCAGGCTCTGGGAGCTGACCGACGACGACCGCTCGGTCAAGGTGGTGCACCACGACGCCGCCGCTGCGGTGCGATCGGCGCAGGCATCGGGCGGAACGGCGGTGTTGTGCAGCCCGATGTCACCGGCGCAGGTGTACGGGGTAGCCGCGCGCGGTGAGAAGGTGCCGCGCAAGTCGACTTCGTTCGCGCCCAAGCCGCGAACCGGGCTGGTACTGCGGATGTTCGCTCAGGGCTGAATTCTGGTGCGCTCGCGGCTGCCTTTCGCGCTGCCCGATTTCGCGCTGCCCGATTTCGCGCTGCTCGCCAGGCTGGGACGATAGGCGCATGACGGATGTGATCACCGAGCTAGGGCACGAGGTCTTCCAGATCGACACCCGGATGGCGGGCTTTGAGGGCATCACCGCCGGCTACCTGATCAGGTCCGACCGGCCTTGCCTGGTCGAGACCGGCACCGCGCCATCCGCGCCGGTGGTGGCCGGTGCGCTGAGCTCGCTGGGAGTCGGCGCGGCCGACCTGGCGACGATCGTGGTCACGCACATCCATCTCGATCACGCCGGCGGCGTCGGCGACCTCGCCAAGACGTACCCGAACGCGGAAATCGTCGTGCATGAGCGCGGGGCCAGGCACCTGGCCGACCCGTCCAGGCTGATGGCGAGTGCCCGGATGGTCTACGGCGACAAGCTCGACGGGCTGTTCGGCGAGTTGCTGCCGACGCCGGGCGAGCGGATCCGCACGGTCGACCAGACCGGCGCGGTCGACCTGGGAGCCGGCCGGACGTTGGCGAGTCATTACTCTCCCGGGCACGCCAAACACCACGTCGGCCTGCTCGATTCGGTCAGCGGAGACCTGTACGTCGGCGACGCGGCCGGGATCTACATCCCGGAGACCGGAGATCAGTGGCCCGCCACTCCCCCGCCGGACTTCGATCTCGCGACCGCGCTCGCGTCGCTGCGGCTGTTCGCGGACCTGGGTCCGACCCGGCTGCTGTTCAGCCACTACGGACCGATGCCGGAGGTTTCGCAGGCGCTGGAGCGGTCTTCGGAGGAGCTGACGGTCTGGGTCGAGGAGACCAGCCGGGCCCACCGGGCCGGACTGGATCTCGACCACGCGGTCGCGATGGTGGCGGAGCGGACCGCCACGCGTTATGCGATGCGAGCACCGGATGCCGATCCGGAGCTGGCGGTCAAGTACGAGCCGGTCGGCGCAACCGAGGGCAACGTGGCAGGCATCATGCACTGGCTCGACAAGTCCGCGGCGGCCGGGACCGGCTAGGCGCGAGCGGCCACGCGCGAGCGGCCA
>DATNFM010000192.1:0-22669 GCA_035606435.1 Streptosporangiaceae bacterium
GCGCCGACCTCATCAGACTGGCCGGCGGTCAGCGGCAGGTAGGTCTGCCGCAGCCAGTCCCGCAGGTCCATGATGGCCTCGATAGCGGAGCGTGCGGCCTGGTCGAGTTCGGCTTGCTGGCCGTTGGCGGCAGTGCTGCTCCGGGGAGACGGCCCCCCGGAGCCCCCCGCAGTTGCGAATTCGGCGAACCAGCCTTTGCCGTCGCCGGCGGCGGCCCAGTCACCGAGCTGGTCGATGACCGTGCTGACGACCCGGGGCCCGGCGATCAGGCCGCGGTCGATGCCCGCGGTGAGGCTCTCCCGGTAGCTGGCCAGCGCCTGCGGGAACCTGGTCATGCGGCGGGTGATCACCGCCCAGTCGTCGGCGGTCGCGGCGGGCATGTCGAGGAAGACGTTGCGCATGCCCTGCGGCGGGCCGAACAGGTTGGAGATCGCGCGCAGTTGCTCGCCCTGCTCGCTGATCGCCAGCAGCGATTCGAGCCGTTCCTTCAGCAGCTTGGCGCACCGCCGGTCGTCGGGATCGGTCGGGGCTGGTGCGGCGGCCAGATCGGCCAGGGTCGACCTCACGAGCGACATCCGTGCCTCGTGGCCGCCGGGCGAGTAGTCCGGGAGCCGGTCCTCGTCTGGACGCAGGCCCAGCCTGGTGGAGATGAGCGGATCTAGCTCTGCGAGTTCGGTGACGTAACGGTCGGCAATCGCACGCGCAGTATTCAGTTCCGCCATGAGACCATTTTGCCCGATGCCCACGGAGCCATCCCCTGGCCGGCCGCTGGAGCAACCTCACCCGCTCGGGATGATCTCGGCCGAGGCGGTGCCGGACACAATCCGTCTGTGACAAGGCCCGCGGGCGATCCGGCTGCGTTGCTGCGCTCGCGTGGCTATCTCATCCTGCTCATCTTCGCGGCTGTGCTCGGCATGCCGGTCTCGGCCGCTGCCTACGGTTTCCTCGCGCTGGTCGGCTACCTGCAGAAGGAGATCTTCGTCCACTGGCCGCACGGGCTCGGATACTCGGCCGCGCCGATCTGGTGGCCGCTGCCGATCTTGGTGATCGGCGGCGTCGCGGTGGCACTGGCGATCAGGTACCTGCCGGGCGATGGCGGCCCGTCGCCCGCCCACGGATTCGAAGTGCACAAGCCGCCGACGCCGGTCCTGTTGCCAGGTGTGGTGCTGGCCGCGGTGGCGACACTGAGCTTCGGCATCGTGCTCGGCCCCGAGGGGCCGCTGATCGCGCTTGGCGGCGGGTTGGGAGTCGCGGCGACCCGGCTGCTCAATGCCTCGCCGCTGGCCAGGCGCGGAAAGGATCAGCACGGGCTGCCCGACCAGGCGGTGCAGATTATCGCGTCCAGCGGAAGCTTCGCCGCGATCAGCGTGCTGCTCGGCTCGCCGATCGTCGGGGCGTTCTTGCTGATGGAGGCGTCCGGGCTGGGCGGAACGATGCTGATCCTGGTCCTGGTACCCGGCCTGCTCGCGTCGGGCATCGGCGCCCTGATCTTCGTTGGCCTTGGCCACTGGACCGGGCTCGGCACGTTCTCGCTGGCCATACCCGGGCTGCCGCACGTCGGCAGTCCGACGATCGGTGAGTTCGGCTGGGCCCTGGTGATCGGCCTGGTCTGCGCCCTGGTCGGCTCAGGGATCCGGTGGGCAGCCCCGGCCTTGCAAAAGTTCGTGAGCTCGCGAAACACCATGATGGCGCTGCCGGTGGCCGGCCTGGTGGTGGGCGGCCTGGCGGTAGCGTTCGCCGCCGGCTCCGCCAAGTCCGCCCGGCTGGTGCTCTTCTCCGGCCAGGTCGCGATCGGGCCGCTGCTGACTCACAGCGTCCGCTACTCGGCTCTGGTGCTGCTCGCCGTGATCGCCTGCAAGTCGATCGCATACGTCGTCTCGCTGAGCAGCTTCCGGGGCGGGCCGATCTTCCCTTCCCTGTTCATCGGGGCCGCGATCGGCCTGCTGATCTCGCACCTGCCGGGACTCGACCCGGTCACCGGAGCCGCGATGGGCATGGGCGCGATGTCCGCCATCATGCTGACGCTGCCGCTCACCTCGGTCCTGCTGGCGACCCTGCTGCTGTACTCAGACGGCGTCCGGGTAATGCCGCTGGTGATCGTCGCGGTGGTAGTCGCCTACGTACTCGGCGCCAGACTCGCCCCCAAGCCCGCACCAGCTCCGTCGACTGCCTAGGGCATGAGGCCCTGGAGGGGGAAGCTGGCTCGGCGGGTGGCGAGGATGGCACGGTCTACTGGGTTGCCGGGGTCGTAGCCCTGTTCGAAGGGCGGGTAGGTCGCCAGGGCGCCCTCGGTCATGGATTCTGGGGCAACTCGGCCGGTCCGCTGCAGTACGAAGTCGCGCCAGGCCTGGGGGGTCGGGGTTTCCGGGTCGATGGGATGACCGCAGGCTTCGCCTAGCAGGTAGGTCCAGGTCCTGGGGACCGCGAAGACTATCTCGTAACCGCCGCCGCCGGTCAGAAGCCAGCGACCGCCGGCGACCTCATGGGCGAGGTTGTGCAGGGCCACGTGCGCGGCGCGCTGGCCGTCGATCGTGAGGGCCAGGTTGGCGAGCGGGTCCCGCCAGTAGGTGTCGCAGCCATGCTGGCTGACCAGGATCTGGGGGTCGAACGCGCGCAGGAGCGGCGGCACTACGGCGTGGAACGCGCGCAGCCAGCCGTCATCCCTGGTGCCGGCGGGCAGCGCGACGTTGACCGAGTAGCCCGGCGCGTCCGGACCGCCTGTTTCCGAGGCACGGCCGGTGCCGGGGAACAGCGTCGCCGGATTCTCGTGCAGGCTGATGGTGAGCACCCTCGGATCGTTGTAGAACGCGGCCTGGACGCCATCGCCGTGGTGGACGTCGATGTCGACGTAGGCGATGCGTTCGGCCCCCTGGTTGAGCAGCCAGCCGATGGCGATCGCCGGGTCGTTGTAAATGCAGAAACCGCTGGCGTGGTCGGCCATCGCGTGGTGGAGGCCGCCGGCGATGTTCACGCCGTGATCGGCCTGGCCTTCCCACACGGCGCGGGCCGCCGCCAGGGTCGCGCCCGCGACGAGGGCGGACGCGTCGTGCATGCCGGGGAAGATCGGGTTGTCGGCACTGCCGAGCCCGTAGCGGCCGCTGATGAGGTCGCCGTCGGGCCCGCTGGCTTTCTTGACTACCTCGATGTAGTCGCGCTCGTGCACCAGTTCAAGCTCGGCGTCGGTGGCCGGCTCCGGCTCGCTGATCGTCACACCCTCGGCGTCGAGCACCCCGAGTTCGCGGGCCAGCCGTATCGTCAGTTCGACCCTGACCGGCGCGAGCGGGTGGGAGGGCCCGAAGTTGTAGCCGATCAGGCGGTCGGTCCAGGCAAGAAATGCGGTGCAGGCCATCTGGACATCTAATCAGTGGTGCGAGCTGATCCTGACCGAGGCCGACTGCGCGAGTTGCCTGCCGCTGGCGTCGTGGGCTCTGACCGCGAAGTACGGGCCGGCCGAGGGCACCTCGATCGCGGTCTCGAAGCCGTGCTTCTTGGCGGTAGCCACGGCGCTGACCGAGGACCGGGACCGGCCCGACATGACCGTCCAGGAGTCCAGTTCCGTCGCGCCGTTCCAGCTCGCGTAGATGGTGGCGCCGCCTGGCCGATGCCGGGCGACGACGTCTGGCGGGTCGGAGGGATGCCCGTAAAAGTTGTGCGAGAAGACCCGGTAGGACGGGTTGTGCTTGGTCATGGTCGCTGCCGCGACCAGCGTGCCGTCTTGGGAGAACTCGGAGAAGTAGTAGTTCGTGCCCCAGCCGACGACCACGTTGCCGTCCGGCATCAACTGGGTGCTGCCCATCGCCTGGGCCAGCAGGACCTGGTCCGGATGGGAGTAGTGGTGGCGCAGCGTGACGTGCATCTTCTGCTCGTCCACAGCCAGGATCAGCGCCCTGGACTGCTTTTCCTTGGGCGGCGCGGCGCCGTTGTCGAACACCGTGAAGATGCCGTCCGGATGCGGGCGCAGGTGGTGCTGCCAGTAAAAATTGGAGCCCGGCCCCATCGTGAAGTCGGACTTCTTGCCGTTCATCCGCCAGATGATCTTGCCGTTAGTGCGGTTCACCTTGTAGATGGTCCAGGTGTTGCGGGACGAGATCAGCAGGTGGCCGTCGGCGGTCGGCGCTATCGAGTTGATGTGGAAGTAGTCGTAGGGGTTGTCGGCGATCCCGAACTTCTCGCCGTTGTAGTCGAACGGCTGGTTCCCCTCTTCCAGCGGGACCCCGTTCTGCCAGCTGTCCCATTCGAAGATCAGCTTGCCGGTGGCGATATCGATCTCCTGGCAGACGCCGGCCACCATGACGCCGCTGGCCGGACCGCCAACCGGGCGCAGATCGATGTTGGAGTATGTGCGGTAGGCCGAGATCAGCGCGTGGCCCTCGGGCGTGATGTTGAACTCGTGGTGGTCCACGTGCAGCTTGACCTCGTCGTGCGGGCCGGTGTGCGCGTGGATGACGTGCTTGCGCTGGTACGCGCGGTTGGCGACGACCGCCACCCCCTGGCCCCAGCCATGGGTCTCGACGCCTTCGAACCAGGTGAGGACCGACTTGCCGTTAAGGATCTGGGTGTTGAAGTCGATGACGTGCGCGGTCGGCGTGTCCGGCTGCATAAACACCAGGCCGCCATCGAGGTCCGTGATCAGCCCGCCGCCGCGACCCGGTCCAGAGAGCGGGGCGTTCAGGAAGTAGTACCCGGCTCGCGTGGGGGGAGCCGACCTGACGATGTCGACCACCGGCGGCTGCAGGTCAGGCCTGGTCACGAAAGACTGGTAGCCGTCTACGAGCCGGCTGCTGTCCACGACCTTTGCGCTTGGCAGGGTTTTGGTGGCCGCCGTCTTGTGGGACGTGCATCCGGCCAGTCCGCCCAGTCCGCCCAGTCCCGCCAGCCCGGCGGCCGCGAACCCAGCCTGGCCGAGCAACTGCCTTCGTGATACCTCGCGACCCATCGTCTTCGCTCTCCCGCTGGCCGGGCTCGCCATTTCTGAGAAGTAAGTCTGAATCCAAACAGGCGTCACCCTACCGTCCCGCGCCGGCCGACGGCGTCGGCAGTCCTAAGACAGCGCTAAGCCAGGGCTAGAGCCAGGTCACGACGTCCTGGACCGGCCGCCGCGGCGATCTGGCATCCACGGGCGGCCCGTAGCCGATGCGCATGATCATCTGGGGGTACTCGAACCCCCGGTGCGCGTCCCTGACCAGCCAGGCGTCGGGAGTTTCGAGCGGCTGGGTGAGCGGGCACAGCGAGATGCCACGGCAGGTCGCGGTCAGCCAGGCCCGTTCGAGCGACTGGCCGGCAGCGATCCAGCCGAGCAGGTTGTCCGCCCGCACCGACAAGATGGCGAGCTGAGGCTGATCCTCGAAGTCGGCGTAGCGGGTCGGCGCGGGCCGGGTCGGGGCGAAGTCACGCACCGGGTCACGTCCGATCTCGGATCTCGGTCCGAGCGCCTGGACGTCAATGCCGTCGGCGTGGCGGTCGCGGCTCACCCACTGGGCCAGCTCGGCTCGGTAGGCGTGATCCTTAAGCAGCTGCCGTTCGGCATCGAGGGCAAGGTGCCGCACTCGGGCCGAGGAGTTCTCATCGAGGAACCGCAGCAGCCCTTGCTCGGACTTCGCCGCGGCGGCGAGCTCCGCCTTCACGTCGGGCGGCACGACTTCGTCGCTGTAGGGCTCGCGATTGGAATGCCGCCGCGGAATGGCCGCGCACAACTCGCGGTCCGCTCGCGTGGCCAGCTGACCGTCGGACAGCTCGACCCGCGCTACGAACAAGGGGCGGTCCGGATCCGGGGTCAGCGTGACGTGCGCCTGCCGGCCGTCGGCCGCGGCCGCCACGCGCAGGTTGAGCAGGGCGGCGCCGCAGGCGAGATAGGCCGCCCGGCCGTGCGGATCGCTGACCGGGAGCATCCTGGCCGGGTCGGCGAAGAGCTCGATCCTCGAGCCGGAGTCGGTTACCCGCAACCGCCACGGCTGCGAGTTATGCAGAGAAGGCGCGGCGATCGCGGCCCGGACAACGTCGATCATGTTGTCAAGCTAGATGCCTCCACGGTCCGATGGCTCGGGCCTATCGGCGGGGGATCGATGGACTTTGGACCCTAAGAGCAGAACCTGGGCCTGCGTAGCGTCGGCGTTATGGAGCTCACGACCACCTACCTGGGCCTGGAACTACGGAATCCGCTTGTCGCCTCGGCTTCGCCGCTGTCGAACACGATCGCGGGCATCAGGCAGCTCGCCGACTCCGGCATCGGCGGGATCGTGCTGTACTCGCTGGTCGAGGAGCAGTTGCGGGGCGATGAGGCCGACGGCGCAGTTCGCCGGTACGTCAGCTTGGTCGAGCAAGCCGCCACGGCCGTGGACGTGCCGATCATCGCGAGCCTCAACGGGACCACGCCCGGCATCTGGACCGACTTCGCGACCACGCTGGAGAAGGCCGGCGCGGCGGCGATCGAGGTGAACGTCTATCACCCCTTCGGCAATCCGGCCCTGACCGGCCGCGACGTCGAGCAGCGTTACCTTGAGCTGCTCACGACCGTGAAGGCCGTCGTCGGCGTGCCGGTAGCGATCAAGCTGTACCCCTACTTCAGTTCCATGGCCGAGATCGCGCACCGCCTCGATGCGGCCGGTGCCGACGGCCTGGTCCTGTTCAACCGGTTCATGCAGCCCGACATCGACGCCGAGACCCTGCTCGTCACCCCGGGGATCGAGCTGTCGGCGCCGTCGGAGGCGAGGCTGCCGCGTACGTGGATCGCGGTGCTCGCCGGCCGGGTGACGGCCTCGCTGGCCGCCTCGACTGGCGTCGACAGCGCCGGTGACGTGGTGAAATACCTGCTCGCCGGTGCCGATGTCGTGATGACGGCGTCGGCGCTGCTCCGGCATGGGCCGGCCCACGCGCGAGTACTGCTCGACGGGCTGACCGACTGGATGTCACACCGGGGATTCACCGATCTGGCGGCGGTGCGCGGGCTGCTGTCCGCCGCCTTGGCCGAAGGCCATCCGGCTCGCGAGCGCGGCGACTACGTCAGCTCGCTGCTGGAAGCCGATCTGGGGCACGGGGCCTGGTAGGTCCGGGCCGAATTAAGGAGAACCATGAGCAAGTCCGGCACGACTTTCGGCCGGCCCCCGGCTGCCTCGAGCTCGGCCGAGGACATCGCCCAGTTTGTCGTCGAGGCAGCGGTGAGCGCGCCGTCGGTACATAACACCCAGCCGTGGTGGTTCTACGGCGTCGATCATGAGATCGGCATTCACGCCGACGATGAGCGCAGGCTGGCAATCGCCGACCCCGACGGCCGGGAGATGATGATCAGCTGCGGGGCCGCGCTGTTCACCGCCCGGGTGGCGATGCGGTACATCGGCCTCGTTCCCAAGGTCAGGTTGTTTCCTGAGGCCGGCATCGGCACGCTGGTCGCCAGGATCAACTGGGACGAGGTGGTCGCGCCGGCCGAATACGAGCGCGACCTTTTCGCGGAGATCCCGCGTCGCCGGACCCATCGCGGCGGATTCGATCCCACGCCGCTGCCGGAAGGGATTCATACGGCATTGAGGGACGAGGTCGCCAAGCAGGGAGCCACGCTCCTCATGCTGGGCGACGAGGCCCGGCGGACCGCGCTGGCCGGCGTCGTGGAAGCCGGCGAGTACGCGACCCGGGTCAACTCGGCGAGAGCCCGCGAGCTCGCCAAGTGGGCGTCCGCACCTGGCAGCGCGAGGCGCGACGGCGTTCCCCCGACCGCCTATCCAGCGCGGCCGGATCGGATCGAGCCGGATTTCTCGGCCCGTGACTTCGCCCACGGCCACGGCTGGGGCCTCCCGCCGACCGGTGACGGCCGGCCGGCGTGGTCGGCGGGCGCCGTAGCGATCCTGACGACCGAGGCGGACCGGCCAGAGGACTGGGTCGCCGCTGGCCAGGCCCTGCAGCGGATGCTGCTGTTCGCGGCGACCTACGGCGTCTCGGCCGCGCTGCACAGCCAGCCGCTCGAGATCCCGCAGCTGCGCGAGTTCATCAAGGGCCAGTTCTGCGACGGAGCCTGCCCGCAACTGGTGGTCCGGCTGGGCGTCACGAGCCGGGCGGCGATCAGCGTCCGGCGGCCGGTCGGCGAGGTGCTGTTCTAGCGAGAAGCCGGCTGATCAGTTTCCTGCCGAAACTGCGCCAAAGGCCCCCGCAAAATTTTCTCAATATAAGAAGAGAAGTAACTACGGACGGTTAGGGACCAAGGTCCTGACAGCCTAGGGCACAGTACTCTGCCGTGAGTGCCGCGGCGAAAGTGAGACTTCGGAGTATGACGAGTTCAGCAGAGGCGAAGCCGGGCGCGGGCGCCATCAAGGTGTTCCTGCTCGACGATCACGAAATCGTGCGGCGCGGGGTGCGTGACCTGCTGGAGGCCGAGCCGGACATCGCCGTGATCGGCGAGGCCGGCACCGCGCAGTCGGCGCTGGCCAGGATCCCGGCGCTACGGCCGGACGTGGCGATCCTGGATGTGCGGCTGCCCGATGGAGATGGCGTCGCGGTGTGCCGGGAGATCCGCTCCCAGCTGCCCGAGATCGCGTGCCTGATGCTGACCTCGTTCGGGGACGACGAGGCGCTTTTCGACGCGATCATGGCGGGCGCCGCCGGTTACGTGCTCAAGCAGATTCGTGCGCTCGACCTGGTCGGGGCGGTTCGTACGGTCGCCGCTGGCGGCTCGCTGCTCGACCAGGAAGCCGCGACCAGGGTGATGCGGCGGATGCGCGAGCAGGCGGTGCGGTCAGATCCGCTCGCCGAGCTGACCCCCCAGGAACGGCGGATTCTCGAGCTGATCGGCGAAGGGCTGACGAACCGGCAGATCGGGGAGCGGATGTTCCTGGCCGAGAAGACGGTCAAGAACTATGTGTCCGTGTTGTTCAGCAAGCTGGGACTTGAGCGGCGCACGCAAGCCGCCGTCTATGCCGTGCAGGCCGAGGGGGGACGACCCCCCTTCAACCCCCCGGCAACCCGAGTCAAGCAGTGACAACGGCCGCCAGCCCGACCAAGGTAGCGGGCACTCACATGGCGGCTCGCCGCCCCTACGCCATGCTCGGCCTGGCGGCGGCCGGTTTCGCGCTGACCTTCTGGGCGTGGGCGCTGCTTTCCCCGCTGGGCTCCCATTTCAAGGAGGCCCTCGGGCTGACCAGCTTCCAGCAGGCGCTGGTCGTGGCCGTGCCGGTGATTGTCGGCGCGCTGGGCCGGATTCCGGTTGGCGCGCTCACCGATCGTTTTGGCGGCCGGTCCATGTTCCCGGTCGTCGCGTTCGCGACCATCATCCCGGTCTTGTTCCTCGGCCTGGCTGGATACCGGTCGCTGGCCGGACTGCTCGTCGGCGGGTTCTTCCTCGGCCTTGCTGGCACCTCGTTCGCCGTCGGGGTGCCGTTCGTCAGCGCGTGGTTCCCGCCGCAGCGGCGCGGGCTGGCGATCGGCCTGTTCGGCATGGGCATGGGCGGCACCGCGATCAGTGCCCTCACTACCGTGAGCCTGGCCACGCGCCTGGGCATCGGCGCCCCGTTCCTGATCGTGGTCGGCGCCCTGGCCGTCTATGGCGTCGTCGCGGCCGTGCTGCTGCGGGACGCTCCTGACCGCCCGGTCCCGGCTCAGCCGGCGATAGCCCGGCTGGCGTCCGTGCTCAAGCTGCGCATCACCTGGCAGGCGTCGGCCTTGTACGCGATCGGCTTCGGCGGGTTCGTGGCCTTCAGCGTCTACCTTCCGACGTACCTGAAGAACGCCTATGCGCTGAGTCAGACCAGCGCCGCAGACAAGATGGCCGGATTCGTGCTGCTGGCCGTCCTCATGCGGCCGGTCGGCGGCTGGCTGTCCGACCGGATCGCTCCCACGCGGGTGCTGGCCATCGCGTTCGCGGTTGTCGTGGCCGGCGCGGCCTGGCAGTCGCTGACCCCAACGCTTGCTCCGGCCGGGACGATCGCGTTCCTGGCCCTGGCCGCGGCGCTCGGCGCGGCCGCCGGCGCGGTCTTCGCACTGGTCGCACAGCGAGCTCCGGCGCAGCAGGTTGGCGCGGTCACCGGTATTGTCGGCGCGGCCGGAGGACTCGGCGGCTTCGTGCCGCCGCTGGTCATGGGCTCTATCTACGGCGCGAGCGGTTCCTACGCCTGGGGACTGGTGGCGCTGGCCGTGGTGGCGGCGGTTGCCGTGGCCGGCAGCGGCGTGATCGGTGCGCGGCGGGTCGCGGTGCAAGGCGCTTGATGGCTCCTAGCAGGCCATCAGGATCGCCTGCGCCCCGCGCAGGCGGCTACAACAGCACTGGACGGTCGTGATCGGACAATTGGTCCAGAATCTGAGATACGTGGTCGCCACCGACGACAAGTGACCGCTATCGCCCCTCTTTCGGCCCACATTTTCCCGGGTTACGGACCACTTAGCCCGGATTAGGACGTCTTAGCCCGGGTTAGCGCAAAATTTTGCCGGTTTTATCATGGTTCCGGGGCCCGTAACCAGGGCTAAGACCGCGTAATCAGGGCTAAGACCGCGTAATCACGGCTAGGCGTCTCTAATGGGGGCTAGCAGGTCGCCTGGATGAGGAATGAGATTCCTGGTTCGGGAGGCTTGTTACTGGCAGCAGCTGGCAAGTGAGCACTGATTTCATCCCCGGACATGAAGTCCCGGGGTTAGACCGTGCCCTAGGACGCGATCGCCGAGATCCAGTTCCGGTGCGCCTGACCGCCAGAGGGGGTCACGGGGCCTGGGGTCAGGTAGGTGCCGTCCGGCCCTGACCGACGCATCAGCAAGATCGTTTCTCTCGCGAACGGCCTCATCTAGTACCTATTTACGAATGATGGGACGAAGGTCACATGACCCGCGATGAAGGTCACATGGCCAAGTACGGGACCTTTGTCCTTGAGGAAATGGTCCCTGTGCCCTGCTTTGCCGGCAATCCGCACGCGATGGTGGAGATGTAACCAAGCGGGCTAACAAGAAAATCTAGGAGGCAGAGATGCGCAGGAGGACTTTCGACGCGATCGTCGCATCGATGGGAATGGCAATAGCGGCCGTGCTGGTCATAGCGGGTGGGTTGCTGGCCTTCGGGCACTCGTTCGTGACCAGCCAGGTGCGCAACCAGCTGGCCGCCCAGAAGATCTTCTTCCCGGCCAAGAACAGCCCCGAGGTCACCTCGCTGCCCAAGGCCGACGCAACCGCGATGAGCAAGTATTCCGGCCTGCAGCTGACCACAGGCGCGCAGGCCGAAACCTGGGCCGACCATTTCATCGCCGTTCACCTGGCCAAGATCGGCGGCGGCCAGACCTACAGCCAGCTGTCTGGCAAGGCGCTGGCTGACCCCAAGAACACGGCTCTCCAGGCCCAGGTCCAGACCATCTTCCGCGGCGAGACATTGCGCGGCCTGCTGCTCAACGCCTACGGCTACTGGGAGATGGGCCAGATCATGCTGTGGAGCGCCATCATCGCCTTCATCGCCGGCGCGGTGATGCTGCTGCTCTCGCTGCTCGGCTACCGGCACCTGCGCCAGACCGCCCCGGAGACCGAGATCCTGCCCAAGATCGCCACCCGGGCCCAGGTCCAGACCACCTGACCCACCCCGCCCGCTAGTTCCCCGAGGTGCGCCCCCGCCACGACGGCGGGGGCGCACTTGCGCTTTTCCGGCGGCGGCGCAGGCGCGCCGCCGTGCCCGCGAGGGCAAGCGCGGCGGCGCTCCCGACTTTGATCAGGCTAGTGCGCGCCGCTGTCAGCGCTTTTGATCGTGGCGAGGCTCGCAGGGGTCGCCGGCGGTGAGCCGGTGGTGGTGGTGCGGGCGGCGATCTTGGTCAGTGACCGGATCGCGCGCAGGGCACGGCGCTGGTTTGCCGGTAATGTTACCGTTCGCGGCATTTCGTCTCCGCCACTTCCCATCCGGGCCTGCCGTTTATTGACTCGTGGGCGTGTCGTTCGTTGGTGGCGGGGCGGGGTCGGGACCGCTCGGTGGGGCGGGTGGCGCTGATGTGGCCGGCGGCGCTGGTGTGGCCGGTGGGGCTGGTGTGGCCGGCGGGGCTGGCGGTGAAGCTGCCGGGCGGTCCGGGTTGCTGTGCGGGCAGATGAATCCGCAGATTCATCCTGGATTGCAGTCGTTCCGGAATGAGGTGATTCGGGGCGGGCCGGCTGGCGGGTTTGCGGTGCTGGTACGGGTGGCTGCGGCCCGGATCGGGAAGAGTTTGCCGCGCGGGCGGCGGAAACTCTCCCTGATCATGAAATTCCGTCCGGTATGCCCGGTTCCTGGGGAAGAGTTTCCGTGCCGGGAAGAGTTTGCCGCGGTTTTCCGCGGTCAACTCTTCGCCAGGCGGAAAGTCTTCCCGATCATGAGAAGCCTGCCGCCGAGGCCCGGTCCGGTACCGCGCAGCGGTGCTGCGCGGCGGTGCTGCGCGGCGGTGCCCGGTACCCGGGCCCTGAGCCAGGTCACTGCCCGGGTCCGGTCCCATCGGGGGAGAACCCCGGCGGCACACCCCCAACTAGCTTAATTCTGGAATGACTACATATCAGGATATACGGATTCACCCGGCTGCGGAGCCGGCCGGGCCCGGCCCGTCAGTCACGCAACCGAGTCGCGGGATGCCCCGTGCGCGGACGATCCGCGCCGGCCAGCGGCACTTAGCCCGGACTAGCGCCCGCTCAGCCCGGCGGGTACCGAGGTCGGAGGCGACGAGGCGGGGCGGTTAGGAGAATTTAGAGGCGTGGGACTTGGCCCACGTAGCGAAGGTGATGGGCGGGCGGGCGATTAGCTTTTCCAGATCGCGGGATACTTCGGCGGGCTCGCCGGTGCGCTCCTGGTAGTAGCGGAGCTGGTCGTCGATGACTGCTGCCGGAAGGTAGGCGGAGGCGGCCTGGCGGAACGCCTCTGGCGACAGTTCCTCGACGCGGAGGTCGCGGCCAATCGCGGCTCCGACCGTGCGGATCTGCTCGGCCTGGGTCAGCGACTCCGGGCCGGTCAGGACGTACCTGACGCCGGCGTGACCAGCTTCGAGTAGCGCGGTGACCGCTGCGGCGGCGACGTCTTGTTCGGCGATTAGCGCGGTGGCCGCCTCGGGGTACGGGACCCGGACCACGTCTCCGGACCGGATCTGCTGGGCCCAGGCAAGCGTGTTGGCGGCGAAGCCGCCGCAGCGAAGGAACGTCCATTCCGGGGCCGCGGCCGCGACCGCGTCCTCAAGCGCCTTGTGGTGGACGCCGAGCGAGTACGGCTGGACGCCGTCGTCGCGGACCGTGAGCGAGGACAGCAACACCGCGCGGCCGACCCCCGCCGCTGTGGGCTCCTCTGACTGGTTAGTGGACGTGGGCGGGGTTGATCTCGCCGGACCGGACTCGGATGACGGCCAGGGCGATGAACAGCGCCAGGACGGCGAAGCCTGCGCCAGCGGTGAAGGCCACGCCCCAGCCGTGCGCGAGTGCGTGAATGAGTAGCTGGAGCGGCGGGGTCGCGCTGGCGGGGTGACCGGCCTGCGGGGAGCTGGGCAGGTCGTGGCGGATGGCGGTGGAGGCGACCGTGGTCAGGGCCGCGAGGCCGATCGCGCCGCCGATCTGGAAGAACATGTTGTAGGCGGCGGAGGCGATGCCCGCGTCGGAGTCGGTGACCCCGGCGACTGCGGTTCCGGCCAGCGGCACGAAGAACGCGCCCAGCCCGAGACCGAGTACCAGCAGGGCGGGCAGCACCCGGCCCGGGTAGGTCGACGTCGGTGCGATCCGGCCCAGCCAGAGCAGGGCCGCCAGCACCATCGTCGCGCCGAAGATCAGCAACGGCTTGGGGCCGGTTCGGCCGATCAACCGCCCGCCAAGCTGGGCGGTCGCGCCGAGCAGCACCATCAGCGGCAGGAACGCCAGTCCGGCCTTGATCGGGCTGTAGCCCAGGATCTCCTGGACGAACTGGGTGAGGAAGTAGAACATCGAGAAGATCGCCGCGCCAATTGCCATCCCCATGAGGTAGCTGCCGACCCGGTTGCGATTCCGCAGCAGCCGCAGCGGGAGCAATGGTGCCGCCGAGCGGGCCTGCACCGCCACGAATGCGGCGATGCCGACGGCGGCGACCGCGAACGCGCCGATCGTGACCGGGTTGCGCCAGCTGTCGGACGCGGCGTGCAGGAAGCCGTAAACCAAGGCCCCCGCTCCGAGCACGGACAGCACCGCGCTCAGCAGCGAAGGACGCCCGGCGGTGCGCGGCGTCGCCGGGATCACGCGCGGCGCGGCGGCGATCAGCAGGCCGCCGATGATCACGTTGACGAACAGCACCCATCGCCACGACAGCAGATCGGTCAAGAGCCCGCCGAGAATCAGGCCGAGCACTCCGCCGCCGCCGGTTGCAGCGGCATAGGCGGCCAGCGCCCGGTTGCGGCTCTTGCCCTCGACGAACACGGTCGTCACCAGTGACAGCGCGGTCGGGCTAGCGATCGCTCCGCCGACGCCTTGGGCGGCCCGGGCGGCGATCAGCAGGCCGCCGGTATTGGCGAAGCCGCCGGCCAGGCTCGCGGCCGAGAACAATGCCAGGCCGATGATGAACATTCGCTTGCGGCCAAGCAGGTCGGCGGCCCGGCCGCCGAGCAGCATCAGGCCGCCGAACACCAGTGTGTAGGAATCGATGACCCAGGCCAGCGATGGGCGGGAGAAATGGAGGGCGACCTGGATGTGCGGGAGCGCGATGTTCACGATCGTGACATCAAGCGCCACCATGAGCTGGGCCCCGGCGATCACTGCGATGGCGATCGGTGACCCGGCTCTGGACCGGTCGGCGGCGGCCGGGCGCGAAGCCACGTCCGCCAGGGGTTGAGTAGCCACGAGGTCCTCCAGCTACGTCAGGTGCGATCTGATCTGTCACCGGGAGAGGACGAGGCTCGGCAATCAGATGTGACGTCGGGCAGGCCGGGCGGCCAAATCGGCCCGGGCCGTCCGCTCGATAAAACCCATTCTGAAATGCGTGGCCGAGCACTCGCGCTCACGGCCTACAAAGGAGTGGAGCGAACCGACGGGCGGTGGACCGCAGGGTTGCTGCCAACCATTCGCGAGCCGTGAGCGCGACCCTTACCGTCAGCTAGTCGAGCCAAGGTGCCGTGCGCGGGCGCTTGCAGTCGCCGCGATGACCTACAAAGGAGTGGAGCGGACCGATGGGCGGTTCGCAAGCAAGTGAGGAGAAGATCATGTCCAATCACTCACGGGCAGCCAGCCGGAGCTTGTCTCCGAACCATTCACGGGCGGTGAGCCGGAGCCTGTCTCCGAACCACTCACGGGCCGTGGACCGGCGGGTTGCCGGCAACCACTCGCGGGCCGTGAGCTGGGCGGTTGCCAGCTAAGTACAGGTAAGTCCGATAATCGGATGAATTAAGTAGTTCGTGCTCAAGCTCTCTGCCAGGTGGGACTGATCCAATGAGCAACGGATACTCGGGCTCGGCCCGAACCCGCTGACCTGCAAAGAAGCGGGAACGGGCCGAGCACTGATCCAGTGCTAGGTCTACAGAAAGAGGACCGTTCCCGTGTCGGCTGGTCAGGACGCGCTTGAGTGGCGGGATCGGGCGCTGGCGGCGCTCGATGAGGCGAACCCGCAAAATGCTTTGGAGTTGGCCCGGCGGGGGCTCGCTGTTCTGAGCGAGACCGGCCCGCGCGACGGGCTTGACGAGGCGGCGTTGTTGATCGCCGTCGCGGAGATTGAAGAGCGGCTTGATCGGTTTGAGGCGGCGCGGTACTCGATTGGCGCCGCGATCGAGTTGCTGGGCGGGGATTCCGGGCCTGACCGGTCGGCCGACGAGCCGGACTCGGTTCTGCTGTGGTGCCAGGCGCAGGAGCGACGGGCCGGACTCGAGCGAATCGGCGGCGAGTACGCCGCCGCTTCTGATCGGCTCACCCGGGTACTGGAAGTCGCATCGGGGGAATTCGGCGAGGCGTCGATGCCGGTGGTGGCGGCGGCGAACGCGCTCGGCGTCGTGTGCAAGAGCACAGGGGAATTCGACGCCGCGACGGCCGCGTATCAGCGGGCCATGGCGGCCGCGCAGGAACTGGACATCCGGGATCGGCTGACCGAGGCTGCCTTGCTGCACAACCTGGGCGGGCTCGCGCATTCGCGCGGGGACGCCGCGACCGGGATTCCGCTTGCCGAGCGCGGGCTCGCGCTGCGGACGGAAGAGCTGGGCGGCGATCATCCCGACGTTGCCGCCGACCTGAACGCGCTCAGTGCGCTGTACCACCTCGCCGGGCGCTTTGAGGACGCGAGTGAGGCCGGCCAGCGGGCACTGGCGATCTTCGAGCGGTATTACGGGTCCGATCACTTCGAGGTCGCGATGACCTGCGCCAACCTCGCCGTTGTGTACGCCGACCAGGACGAGTTCGGCCCGGCCACCGAACTGCACCGCCGGTCGCTGCGGATCCTGGAGGCCGTGCTGGGCCCCGACGACACCGAGGTCGGGCTGACGAAGCTGAACCTGGCCGTGGCCGTCTCCGGCCAGGGCCGACGATCCGAGGCGGCCGAGCTTGCCGCCGAGGCTGAGGCGATCTTGAGTACCCGGCTGCCGGCCGGTCATCCGCATGTAGAGGCGGCGCATAGAGCGGCCGAGAAGTTCGGAGAGCAGGCATGACCCGGCCGGGAGGAACGAGATTGAGGCGCGCTGGGTTCGTCCCCGCGCTGCCGAAGCCCGCCTGGGTAGTGCTCAGCGGCGACTTCATCTCGGCCGTGGGCAGCGGCCTGACGTTGCCGTTGCTGTTTATCTACGCGCACCGGATCAGGGACCTGAGCTATGGCGTCTCTGGGCTTGTCGTCGCGACGATCGCCTTGCTCTCGCTCATCGGCAACCCGATCGGCGGCGCTATGGCCGACCGGTGGAGTCCGCGCCGGGCGCTGATGGTCGGCCTGGTCATCAACGCCGCCGGTGCGGTCGCGCTGGCGTTCGCCCGAAACGAGGCGGAGTTGTTCGGCGCGACGGCGATAGTCGGGCTCGGGGCCTCGATCATCTGGCCGGCCCAGGACGCGCTGCTGGCCAGCCTGACTGGTCCGGCCGAGCGTTCGGCGGTGTTCTCGGTTCGGCATGCGTGCCTGAACGCCGGCCTCGGGATCGGTTCGCTGGGGGCGGCGATCGTGATCAGCGTCTCCAATCCCGGTACGTTCATGGCGGTTTACCTCGCTGACGCGGCCTCCTTCTTGATCTATCTGCCGATCCTGGCGCGGCTGCGCACGCCGGCTGGCCTTCCGGGCGAGTCGCCTGAGGAGGGCGAGCCGGCGGAGGAGGCGCCGGAGTCCTCAGGGAAGGAGTCGGTCGGCTGGCGCCAGGTGCTGCGAGACTCGGTGTTCGTGCGGGTCTGGGTGCTGGCCGCGATCTTGATGATCGTCAGCTTCGGCCAGTTCAACTCCAGCTTCCAGGGGTTCGCGGCCAGGCCCGGCGGCATCGGGACGCACGGCCTGGCCATAGCGGAGGCGGCCAACTGCGTGACCGTGGTCGGGGCCCAGCTCTTCGTGCTCAAGGGGCTGGGCGGGCGGCGGCGCACCTCCGGGATCGCTCTGGCCGCCGTGGCCTGGGCGATCAGCTGGCTGCTGGTCGCCGTCGCGGGTCACCTCGGCGGCGGTGGCGCGGCGCTGGCCGGGTTCATCCTGGCGTCGATCGTCTTCTCGGCCGGCGAGTGCCTGCTATCGCCGACGCTGCCGGCGATCGTCAACGACATTGCGCCGCCCGGGGCGGCCGGACGCTACAACGCGTCGCTCGCGCTGGCCTTCACCGTCGGTTTCCTCGTTGGTCCGATCACCGGCGGGGCCGCGCTCGGGGCGGGCTGGGGCGCCAGGTTGTTCGTGGTGCTCGCCGGAATCTGCGGGGCGGGAGCCGTCGGGGCGGCGTGGCTGGGCCGGGTCGTTCCGGCTAGCGCCAACCTGGTGCCGAAGGACGAGCAGTCCGAGGGCGAGGCCGCGCTGGAAATGGAGTCGGCGCCCGCGGGCTGAGTCGCCCTGGCTGGGCCGGCCTCTGGACGGGCGGAAGAGGACCCGGAGCGATGCGTTTCCCTAGAAGGAAGTTGCCTTTCTCCGGGTCCTGATCAGCAGGACCACCATTGCGGCGAGGATCAGCGCGCCGACGACGAGCAGGGCGATTGCCCACAGCGGCATGGTCGGGCTCGGCAGTGCCACGTAGACGCCGTTGGCGGGGTGGTAGACGCGGGCACGCACGGCCGAGAGCAGGCGGACGGTGCCGGTCCAGGACGCGAAGGTTCGGTGACCGTCCGTGAGCCTGGCCGTGCAGGGGAGCGACCCGGTGGTCAGGCCCCGAGCGTTGACCGGCAGGACCGCGCGGTCGCCGGGCAGGACCGTTTCCATGATCACTGGGTAGGTGCGGCGCGACCCGGCTGTTCGGCAGGTGATGCGGCCGGTTGCGCGTTCGAAGCGCCGGCCTGTGTTGCTGACCGGCAGGTACAGCCGGGGCGTCGATCCGATCCAGCCGGCCAGGACCGGGCCGAGCTTCAGCGCGCCGTGCAGGGCCGGGAGGTTGCCGACCGTGATCGCGACGCCGACGGTGACCTCGTCGATGATGATCGCCTTGGCCGAGGAGCGGCCCCGGTGGCCGACCCGGACGGCGTGCGGCCGGACAGCCGGGGTGGCGGTGATTCCGGCCAGGTACTGGCTGGGAGTCGTGCGGCGCGGGACGTTGACCCTGAACGTCAGCAGCCTGCGGCCGCCGGCGGGGAGGGTAACCACGCGCGGCAGGCCGCTGATCCAGCAGCCGGTGCCGGCGCAGCGGCCGGTCTGGGTTTCGTAGGCCGAGCCGGAGTTGCCTGCCGTCACGCCTTTGGAGACCAGGATTCGCAGTCGTTCGGTCTTGCCGCCTTGGTTGGCGATGACCGCGTGATCCGTGGCCGACTGGCCGGGCCGGACCGTCAGGTCGAAGTAGGAGCGCGGCGTCCCGGCCGGGGTCGGGGTTGCGATCAGGCCGAACGGCCAGCCGCCGCCCGGGCTGGCCTGCGCGGACACGGTTCCGGTCAGCGGGAAGGCTGCGGAAAGTACTGCCAGGACGAGGGTGAGCTTGCGGCTGGCGATCATCTGGGGCTCCTTTGGGCGGGCTTACGGGCCGGAAACGACGGCGACGGTAATCGTCGAGGTGTAGGCGCCGGACACAGCGCTGCCCGGCACGACGACCCACCAGCCGACTGGATTGGCGGCGGAACTGCCGCCGATCGTCATCGGGCCCAGGCCGCTGTTGGCCGCGACGTCGAAGACCGTGGCCGGGGTGGGCAAGGACGCCGCCGTCGTGATCGCGACCGGATAGGTCGTGGAGTTGATCGCAGGGGTGCAGCTCGTGTTGCAGGTGACGGCCGGGGCGGTGGTTGCCGTGATCGAGGAGGCGCTTCCGGTCATCACGAAGGTTCCCGAGTTCGGCAGGGTCCTGGCGCCGCTGGTGAACGTGGTTGCCGAGACCGTGATGTGCCAGCCGGCGCCGCTGCCGGTCTGGTCGCTGGCGGTGAATTGCCGGTCGGCCGGGGTCGCGTCGACTACGTTCTGGGCGGTGCCGGTCAGCGTGGTTGCCCAGGTCAGCGAGGACGGCGAGGTGAGCGTAAGGGTGCCGGTGAAGCTGACCGGCCCGGCGATGCCGGAGTCGACCGGGCCGCCCAGGACGTTGGTGGCGATCTCGCTCGTGTAACTCCCGGCCGTGCCGGTATTGGTCAGGCCGGTGACCTGGATAGAGACGGCGGTTCCGCCGACAAGCGCCAGCGAGACGCCAGAGACCGTGATCACGTTGCCCGACAGACTCGCGGTCGCGAGGAGCATAACCGGGGTCGTCGATCCGACGCCGGGGGTGCCGCTCGTTCCCGGCGGGACCGTCATCGTGAACGAGGTGATCGGGTTGAGTACGGTCGCGGTGGTCGCGGTCGTGAACGTGAAGGTGTAGCTGACGCCGGTGGCGCCGACCGTGGTATTCGACGCGGACCAGCCGAGGCTGGTCAGCTGGCCGGAGGTGAAGGTCACCGACCCGGTGGTGCCGGTGTCGACCGGGCTGCCGCCGTCCTTCGTGGTGATCGTCGAGGTGGGGCTGCCGGCGGTGCCGGTGTTGGTCAGCCCGCCGATCGAGATCGAGACGGCGGTGCCGGTGGCGACCGCCCCGGCCGTGAAGGAGTAGGTCAGCGTGTTGCTCGCCAGCGCGATGGTGCCGCCGCTGATCGTCGTCGGGCTGACCGACGCGACGGCAGGGGTTCCTCCGGTCCCGACCGGGACCGTCATCGTGATCGAGCTCAGCGACGATGAGGATGCGGTCGTGAACGTGTACTTGTAAGTCGCGGAGGTCGCGCCGGTCGCCGTCTTGGAGGTCGTCCAGGTGGGGCTGGTGAGGGAGGCCGCCGCGGCGGGAATGGCGACTGAGAGCAGTCCCGCGGCGACCCCTGTTAGGGCGAGTGCGAACGGCAGAGCCCGCGATCTGACTCCGCTCACGGCCCCGAGATGATCGTCATCGTGATCGTCGAGGTGTAGGAGCCCGAGATCGCGCTGCCCGGGACCTGGACCCACCAGCCGACCGGGTTGGGGTTCGTGCTGCCGCCGATCAGGATCGAGCCGAGGCCGTCCGTCGCGGCGTTGTCGTAGATGGTGAAAAAGGTTGGCGAGGCGGTCGCGGTGGTGATCGCGACCGGATAGGTGGTCGAGTTCTGCGGCAGCGTGCAGGTGGTGGTGCAGGTCGCGGACGGAGCGGTCGTCGCGGTCGCCGAGGAGGTGCTGCCGTTGGTCGAGAACGTTCCGGAGTCCGGGAACGTGGAGGCGCCGTTGGCGAACGTGGTGGCCGAGATGGTGACGTGCCAGCCGGAGCCGGAGCCGGTCGCATCGTCGACGGTGTACTGCTGGTCGGCGGCGGTGGTGTCGACCAGGCTCTGGTCCACGCCGGTGAGCGTGCTGCTCCAGCTCAGCGATGACGGGGAGGTCAGCGTCAGCGTGCCGCCGGTGAGGCTGACCGTTCCGGTCATCGTGCAGTCCGTCCCGGTGGCGACGGGACTGCCGCAGGTAGCGGCCAGGGCCGGGTCGGCCTGACCGCAAGCCAGGGCCAGGGATCCGGCGACGACGGCGCCGGAGAACAGGTAGCTGAGTTTACGAGTGAGCGTGAATCGTCGCATGAGCGTCAGTCGTCCTTGTCTTCTAGCTTGTCCGTGGACGGACAGGCGATGAGCGACCTTGTCGGTTGGCTTTTCGCCTGTTGCTACATTTAGTAATCCATCGACAGCGCAATGTAACAGTCACGCGCTTTGCTGCTCCTGTTGCTTGGTTCTGCGGTCGGCACTGAGCTGGCAAAGACTGCGTCATAGGAATCCGCGAGCGATGGCCGCGATCTTGTCGCTGGCCGATCCGTCGCCGAACGGACAGGCGATCGCGCTGAGCCGGGGCGCCAGCGCGGGATCGGCGATCAGCCGGCGACCGAGTTCGCTGATCGCTTCGCCGGGCTGGACCAGCCAGGCGAAGCCGGCCGCGATCGACTCGGGGCGCTCGGTCGAGTTGCGGACCACGATCAGCGGGCGCTTGAGCACGGTGCACTCTTCCTGAATGCCACCGGAGTCGGACACGATGAGGCTGGCAAGGCTGGCCAGGCCGAGGAAGGTGCGGTAATCCACCGGTGGCATCGAGCGCAACCGGTCAAGTGCGGCGGTCAGGCCGAACTTCGTGATCGACTGCCTGGTCCGGGGATGCAGGGGGAGCAGCACCGGCAGCCCGAGCTTGGTCAGGTGATCCAGGATCGCCTCCAGCCGGGCCGGGTCGTCGGCGTTCTCGGCCCGGTGGATGGTCGCGAGCACATAGCCATGCGGTTCGACGCCGGCCTGGGCGGCGATCCGCGCTGCCTCGGCGGCGGGCGGGACCATGGCCAGGGTCGTCTCGACGATCGTGTTCCCGGTCAGCTCGATCTTGGCGGCCGGAACGCCCTCGCTGAGCAGATGCCGGACGGCTCCTTGCGTCGGCGCGCAGTGCACGTCGGTCAGCACGCTGATCACGCAGCGGTTGATCTCCTCCGGCATCGCCCGGTCGAACGAGCGAAGGCCCGCCTCGACGTGGATGAGCGGGATTCCGGCCGTATTGGCGGCCTGGGCGGCGGAGACCGCGCTGTTCGTGTCTCCTTGCACGATCACGGCGGCCGGCGGCTGCTCGGTGAACAGGTCACCGAGACTTTCGACCATGCGTCCGAGCTGGGCATGGCGCGGCAGTCCGGCGATGCCGGTCAGGGTCCTGGCTGCCTTCAGGCCGGCCGAGGCGATCACGTCGGTCGCCAGTTCGGCGCTTTCGTGCTGCCCGGTGTGGACTACCTGGCAGGCCGGTCCCAGGGCTCGGGCGACCTGGCCGAGCTTGATGATCTCCGGGCGGGTGCCGACGACGACCGCTAGCCGGCGAGGGTTCGCCTGATGGTTCACCGCTGACCTGGACCGTTTGGTGCGAGGGCCCGGGGCGCTGCTGGTTGTGTCCAGGCGTCCGGCCTGGTAAGTCGCAGACGCGAGATTATTCACGCGTTGTGCCCCCGAATTCGCTTCGAATTTCCCCCGGTTGGCTCAACGTATTCCCCGCAGACGGGTCCTCCTGGTAATGACACTTCCTCTGCAGGGTGAATCAGTTGACACCGGCGGCGGCTGACCTCAGCGGCCTGCGAGCATTTCGACGACAGGGGCCATCTGGTCGGCGAAGGCGGCGTTCACGGAGACGTAGGACAGGCCGAGCGTGTCGCGGCGGCGCTGGAGTTCGTCGGCCATCTCCTGCGCGGTCCCGCGCAGGACC
>DATNFM010000193.1:0-21853 GCA_035606435.1 Streptosporangiaceae bacterium
ACTGGCCGGGGACATGCGACAGCGCTGACCCGCGGCCGTTGTCCTGGCAGCGCCGCCGGGTCAGCGCTGTTGCCTGGTCCCGGGCAGCCGCGACAGCGCTGGCCCGCCACCGCCCCTGGCCTGCCACCGCAGCTGGCCTGCCACCGCAGCTGGCCGCCGACACCGCAGGCAAGCCGCGATGGCCGCCGTCAAAACCCCGCCGCGATGACCACCAGTAGGCCCACACCGCCGCGCGGCCCGCACTAAAGTGCGCCAACTCAGGTCATAGCCCGGCGCCCGGTGGAGGGTCGTTGCTATCGCCTTGATGGCGCTGGCTGGGCGGGCGCACCCCGGCTGGGCGGGCGCACTCCCGGCTGGGCGGGCGCACTCCGGCTGGGCGGGCGCACTCCGGCTGGACGGGCGCACTCCGGCTGGGGGGCTACGTGGATGCGGGCTCGGGGGCGCTGATTCGCTTGCGGGTTACCGGGTCTCTGGTGACCTTTTCGCCGCCGGACCTCTCTATGTACCTGTCGATGATGCCGATTACGTCTTCGCCCTGCTCGACAATCTTGCCCTCGTCCAGCCAGATCACCCGGTTGCAGGTCTCCTCGACCTCTTCTAGGTCGTGCGCGACCAGGAACACGGTGCCGGCCTTGTTCCTCAGTTCGTCGATTCTGGCGTGGCTCTTGACCCGGAACTCGGCGTCACCGGTCGCCAGCGCCTCGTCGATCAGCAGGATCTCGTAGTCCTTCGCCGCTGCGATCGCGAACCGGAGCCGCGAGCCCATGCCAGACGAATACGTCTTCATCGGATAGTTGATGAACTTGCCAACGCCGGAGAAGGCGACGATGTCGTCGTACTTGACTTTGATCTCTTTCTTCGTCATGCCCATCGCCAGACATCCGAGCACGACGTTGCGTTCGCCGGTGAGGTCATCGAGCAGTGCCGCATTGACCCCGAGCAGCGATGCGTCGCAGATGGTATAGACGGTGCCAGCTTCGGGCGGCAGCAGGCCAGCGATCGCCCGCAGCAGAGTTGACTTGCCTGAACCGTTTCTGCCGATGATGCCGATCGCGTCACCTCTGTAGGTGACGAACGATATGCCCCTGATGGCATGGACCTGGTCGATGCTCGGCCTGGTCTTACGGCCGATGATGCGGAACAGCGCGGTCGAGGCGGTGCCACGGTCGCCGCCGGCGCCGTAGACCCGGTAGACGACGTGCAGGTCATCGACGATCACGGTGGGTTCAGCCACGGCCGTAGAACACCTCCTTGCGCCAGAAGAACCAGAAGCCGAACAGCAGCGCGACCACGGCCCAGCCGGCACCTATCTCCCACAGGTGGCTCGAGATGAACGTCGGGTGGCAATAGCCGCTGAACTTCAGGTACTGGGCGTAATGCGGTGCGCTCTCCGGGATCGTGCCCTTGGCGGTGCCCTGCCACAGCGCGCACTTGGCATGGTTGTACGGGTAGTAACCGAAGGCCGTCGTTCGCTGCGAGGTGAGCAACGAGTTGCGGACCAGGGTGATATAGACGGCGGCCGGGTTGAGCTGGAGCAACGTCGTGGCCCAGCCATAGTTCTGGCTGTGCTGGGCGACGAGTTGCTGGATGCTGTACAGCACGCCGGATACGTAGAGCCAGGTTCGCATCAGGAACGGCAGCAACTGCGCGAAGTCGTTGACCCGGGCGCCGACCCTGGCTGCGAACAGGCCGATGCCCGCGTTGAAGATCGTCAGCAATAGCAGGGCGGGGATCGCCAGCATCCAGGACCAGGACAGTCCGTTGCCCGGCACCACCAAGATGATCACGACGAGCACGGACATCGAGAGCAGCATCTGCTGCAGTTCGATCATTACGTAGGCGAGCGGCAGCGCAGCTCGCGGGAATTGCAGCGCCCGGATCAGCGGAAGGCTGTCGGTGATCACCTTGGACGTGGAGATAAACGTCCGCTGGGTGAAGCTGAAAACGAACACGCCGGTGACCAGGAACGGCAGGTAAGGCGTCACCCCTCGGCTCACGCCGGAAATGATCACGCCGAAGATCAGGAAGTAGACGCCGGCGTTGAGCAGCGGAGCGAGAACCTGCCACAGCTGGCCGAGCTTCGCCTCCGTGTACATGGCGATGTTGCGCGCGGTGGCGAAGCCCATGATGAAGCTCCACCGGTTCGCGAGTTCACGCAGGTACTTGCCGATCGGCGCGCGTTGTGCGCTCGGCGTCAGTCCGTATCGCGCGGCGAGTCCGGCCAGCGAGCCGTCTGGCAGCATCGGATCTTGGTTAGCTTCCGTTGGCTCTTGTTTCGGGTCCTCCGCCGCCGGCTCGGATTCCGGCGACACGGCCTGCGAGGAATTCTCGGTTGCGGCGCCTTCGACTAGCTGGCCAGCGGGACCGGCCTTAGCCGATTTCATCTCGCTGCGGCCAGTCTTCGCAGGCTGCACGGACGGGCGATCATCACGGCGCCGACTGTACCCGACAACGGCCGCGCAGGCTGGGATGCCGTTCTCACGCTCCGAACTCATATAACGATTCTGCAACTGTGATTCACAGTAAAGACCTCGTCAATAAGTCGCAATCCCCTGGTCGGCTTGATTTAGCTGTGTCTGCGGGCCTGGTCAGCGACCATCTTGGGCCGCCGATGTGACGCACGCCTGAAGTCGTGCCGGTTTCCGGCCCCGTCTGCCTGGGCACGTCATCGGGGCGGCGTGCTGACGCAGCGTCGGAGTCGGGCCGGTGCCAGGAGGTGAGAACGTCGAGCGTGGTGCACCTGCCTTGTGCTCCGGCGAGCGTGGCGCATGCCCGCCGAGTGCTGTCTGACGAGCTGAAGGCGGCCGGAATCTGCGACCACGCAGTCGGCGACGCCGCCCTGGTAGTCAGCGAATTGGTGAGCAACGCTATCTTGCACGCTTACCCGCTGCCCGGGGAACGGCTCAAGGTGGCCTGGGTCGTTGACGACGGCTTGGTTGAAGTCGCGGTCAGCGACGGCGGCAGCGCGACGATGCCACAGGCCGGGCATCCGACTCCGGCCTCTGTGAGCGGACGTGGCCTGGCGATCGTCGCGCATATCTGCCAGACCTGGGGCGTGCGCACCGACGACGTCGGGCTTACGGTCTGGGCGATCCTGCCCGCGCCTGGCAGCAGCCAGGCGACCATGGACCAGCCGATAGAAACGGCCATCGGCCGCGGGCGCACCCCTCCCGTCCAGGCCGTGGCGGGCATGAACGCGGCCAGTTCCTGACGAGCCTTAGCCTCGCCGAAGGCGTAATTGGGCAGCAAGTGGTGATACTGCCTTCGGGGTCGCCGTGCCGGGGGAAGCGGCGAGGGTCATCGCGGGGGCATCGTGAGCCAATACACGCCGAGCCAATACACGCCGGGCCAGGCTGCGCCGGGCCAGGCCATGCTGGGCCAGGCCGTGCCGAGGCAGGCCATAACTAGCCAGCTCATGATGGGCCAGGCGGCTCTAGGCCTGATCGCGCCGGCTGGGGCTGACAGCGAGATTGGCCGGCTGCGTACCGTGCTCATGCATCGCCCAGGACTCGAGCTCAAGCGCATCACGCCGCGAACCAGGCACCTGCTTCAGCTCGACGGACTTCCCTGGCCCGCGCGGGCCCAGCAGGAGCACGACGCTCTGGCCGAGGTACTCAGGACGCGGGGCGTCGAGGTGATCTACCTCGCCGAGCTATTGCAAGACGTGCTCGAATACCAGGCCGCCAGAGACGAGTCGATCACCGCCGTCCTGGCCGGTTCCGAACTCGGGGACGAACTGTCAGCCGTGGTCAGCGGCCACCTGGAAACCCGGCCACCTGAGGACCTGGCCTCCATCCTGGTCGCGGGCCTGACCACCGACGAATTGCGTGCGGGCAAGGGCCTGGTCTACGACCTGCTGACCCCGCGCGACTTCATACTCGAACCGCTGCCGAACCTGGCCTTCAGCCGGGACGCCTGCGTCTGGGTCAACGACCAGGTGGTGCTGGGGACGCTGTCCGGGCCACGACGGAGAGAAGCCGACCTGCTCGCGGTCATCTACGGCCGTCACCCGAGGTTCAACGGCCTGAGCCTGCCCTATCGAGTCGGCGGCACTCGCCTGGACGGCGGCGACATACTCCTGCTCGGCCCCGGCGTCGTGGCCGTAGGAGTAGGTGCCCGCAGCTCGCCGGCCGCGGCCGAACTGCTCGCCAAGTACCTGCTCGAAACCGGCGCCGCGCACACCGTGCTGGCCGTGCCCATGTCGCAGCCGCACCAACTCGACACCGTCTGCACGGTGCTCGATCACGGAGTCATCCTGATGGTGCCCGCGCTCGCGTTCACGCTGACCGCGCTGACGATCACCAGGCGCGGAGGCTCGCCGCACGTCTCCCGTCCCCAGCCGTTCCTGGAGGCGGCCGCCCGCGCACTGAGCATCGACCGGCTGACCATGATCGAGACCGGGATCGATTCGATGACCGGCGCCCGCGGTCAATGGGAAGACGGCGCCAACACGCTAGCCATCGGTGATCGAGTACTCGTCTGCGACGAGCGGAACACGGAAACAAATTCCAGGCTGGCGGCGGCGGGTTACGAGGTCATCGCGGTTCCGTGCGGCGAACTCGGCGGCGTCAGGGGCGGCCCCCGGTGCCTGTGCGCTCCGCTGGCCAGAGACCCGCAAGCCGACGACTCACTCGCCAGCGACCCGCAAGGCGCGGCTAGCCCCGATCCGCGGCTAGCCCCGCTCCGCGGCTAGCCCATCCAGCGCAGCGGCTAGTCCCGCGCCCGGCGCGACCAGCGAGTGACCCTGAACAGGCCGAGCCCGACCAGCGCGACGAGCACGATCCAGAACCCGATCACCAGAAGGTGGATCAGCCCCCAGAACAGCCACCACAGCACAAGCAGCAGCGCCGCTGCCGCCACGATGAAGGCGATGATGCGCAACATGGCTTCTACAGTACGCGGAATCCGCCGAGGTTAGCCGCCCGTGCCGGTGGTGCAACTAACCCTGGGCGAGTAATGTGCGGCTCGTGGAGCTTAAGGTCACAACCCGGCCCCAAGGGGAATTCGTCGTCATGTCCGTCCAGGGCGAGATCGACTTGTACACGGTCCCCAGGCTGCAGCGCGAGCTGGCCAACGCGCTGGCGTCCGGCGATTCTGTCCGCCTCGTCGTGGACTTGTCGGGCGTGGACTTCTGCGACTCGACGGGCGTCAACGTGCTGCTCGCGGCGCATCGCCAGGCCCGCGAGAAGGGCGGCGGCCTCGAACTGGCCGCCCCCAGGCCCGCGGTGCGCAAGATCCTCCAGGTGACCGGCCTCGAAACGGTCTTCACCGTGACCGACAATCCCGCGAGCGCCGTCGGCAGCTAGAAGGCGCCACTACACTCGCAGCCATGTCGGCAACCGGCGAGCTGGCCGTCGTTATCGCAGCCAGGAATGAATCGGAGCGCATTAGCGCCACCGTGAAAGCGGCCGCAACCATCCCCGGCGTCGATCTGGTCGTAGTAGTCGACGATGGTTCGGTCGACGGCACGGGTGCGCAGGCGGCCCAGGCCGGCGCGGTCGTAGCGCGGCACGCCAGGAACCGGGGCAAGGCCGCGGCGATGGAGACCGGCGCGGAAGCGGTCAAGGTCATCGAGTCCCGGCAGGCCGGTGAGGCCAGGACGCCGTCCAGGCATCTGCTCTTCCTCGACGCCGACCTGACTGAGACCGCGGCGAACGCGACCCCGCTGACCGAGCCAGTCCTGCATGGCGACGCCGACATGACGATCGCGGTGTTCGCCAGCAAAGAGAAGCGTGGTGGCCACGGCCTCGTGGTTGGCCTGGCCGGGTCCGGCATCGAGCGCGCGACCGGCTGGCGCCCGACCGAGCCGCTGAACGGCATGCGCTGCCTGACCAGGGCGGCGTTCGAGGCGGCCCTTCCGCTGGCTGACGGCTGGGGCGCCGAGACCGGCCTGACCATCGACCTGCTCCGTCGCGGCCTGCGGGTCACTGAGGTGGTGGTCCCCCTCAGGCACCGGGCCACCGGCAAGGACCTGCAGTCGCAGCTGCACCGAGCGCACCAGCTCGCCGATGTCGCTAAGGCGCTCGCCGTTCGCAAGCCGTGGCAGACCGCTCCGCGACCGGCCGAAGCCCCAGAGCCCGCCGGACAGCCAGAAAGCGCGTGACGGCGAGACCGGCCCCGACGACGCCGTTGGTCGACGACGCAGAACGGAACGATACGCTCGCGGCCAGACGGCTGGGCCGGACCGGCCTGACCCTCACCGCAGCTAGCTTCGCGCTAACGGTCGTCGTCGCGCTGCTCGGCCCTTCGCTGATGGAGCCGGCCATCCCCGGCCACGCCGGCCAGCCGCCATGGTCACTGTCGGCTCATCCGTCGCCGTACCTGATCGTCGCGCTGGCAGGCGCAGCGATCCTCACGGCGATCGCCGGACTGATTTTTAGCTTGAACGCATTGCGGCGGTCTTGGCCTGGTCCCGCCAGGCTGATCATGCTCGCGGGAATCCTGGGAGCCGCCGTCCTGGCTTTCCTCCCGCCCTTCGGCTCATCCGATCACCTGAGCTACGCGGCCTACGGGCGCATGGCGGTGACCGGACACGACCCGTTCACGACGACTCCGGCAATGCTGGCCCGGCTCGGTGACCCGGTCGGGCGGGCCGTTCAGGACTGGCGGACCAGCCCGTCGGTGTACGGGCCGGTCGCGGTGGCCGGGCAGGCGCTGGCCGCGTGGATCGGCGGAACATCGGTCAAGCTGATCGTCTTCGTGCTGTCGGCCTTGAACGTGGCCGCTTTCGCCGGGACCGGGCTGATCCTGCACTGGCTGACTCGCGGTGACCGTACTCGCCAGCTGCGGGTCGCCTTGTTGTGGACGGCGAACCCGCTGCTGTTGCTGGTCTTGATCGCCGGGGCCCATGTCGACGCCCAGGCAATCGTGTTCGGGGTAGCCGCCGTGGCAGTCGCGACGGCGGCCTTGCGGCCCGAGGCCGGTCTTCGGCGAGTAGCCCTAGCTGGAGTCGCTGTCGGCGCATTGCTCGGCCTCGGCTTCGCCATCAAGGTCACCACGGCCCTGCTCGGCGCAGGGATAGCGATCGGCCTATTGGTCTCATCAAGATCGTTGTCGAGGCCGGTTCCTGCGGGGGGTTCCGGGGGGTCGTCCCCCCGGGCTAGCACTGCGACGTTGGCAGCCCTCGGCGCGGGCTTCGTCGCGATCGTCGTCGTCGCGCTGATCCCGTGGGGGACGCGAATGTTCGTCCCCGCGCTCCGCGCGGGGAGCTTCACCTCGATCGGGTCGCCCTGGCGGCTGGTCAGGAGCGCTCTGCACCCCTTCATCGGCGAGAACGCGGCCGAAGACGCCGTCAAGGCCGCCTCGATCCTGCTCGCCCTCGCCCTGCTGATCCTGCTGCTGCGCTCTGTTGGCTCGAAGGGGGACGACCCCCTTCCAACCCCCGAGAACGGCTTCGGCACCCAGATCAGGGACGCGGCCGGTCCAGTGCTACTGGCCGGAGCCTTCATTGTCGTCTTCGCCTGGCTGCTGGCCTGGCCCTACGTGCTGCCCTGGTACGACGGCCTAGCCTGGGCGCTGCTCGCGGCGCTGCCCGCGTCCAGGCTCGACTGGCTGCTGCTGGCCAGGACCGGCGCGCTGGCGATCGGCTACCTGCCGGCGCGCGGGATCGCCCTTCCGGCCGGTCTCGGCTGGCTGGAATCCGTCGTCAGGACAGCGATCACCCCGGCCGCCCTGCTCGTGATCATCGTGCTAACCGCGCTCTGGCTCCGGGCCGGTCCAGGGAAGACCGGCCTACAGGTAAGGACCAGAAGCCCGCTGCTGTGACTCCTCGGACGGCGGCGGGGTCATGCCAGGGGGCAGGGCCCGGCGCATCTGCTCAAGCTGGGCCCTGGCCGCCATCTGCTGCGCGAACAGCGTGGTCTGGATGCCGTGGAACAGGCCTTCGAGCCAGCCGACCAGCTGAGCCTGGGCGACCCTGAGCTCGCCCTCGCTCGGAATCTCGTCCTCGGCGAACGGCAGCGACAGCCGCTCAAGCTCGTCTACCAGCTCAGGCGCCAGGCCGTCTTCGAGTTCCTTGATCGAGCTGGTATGGATCTGCCTGAGCCTGGCCCGGCTCTTCTCGTCCAGCGGCGCGGCCTTGACCTCTTCGAGCAGCTGGCGGATCATGCTGCCGACCCGCATGACCTTGGCCGGCTGCTCGACCATCTCGGTGACCGGCCGCTCGCCACCGGTCGCCTCTTCCGCGTCCGTCTCCATGGCGACGCCGTCCGGGCCAACGACCACGATCTTGGCTGGCGTCTGCGGTTCAGACGCGCTCTCGTCGTTCATGCCCCCTAACCTAGTGCGTCGGGCTTGTGGCCTAGCCGCATCCTCCGGCCTGACGGTCACGCTCGGAGCAGAATCTTCCCTATGTGCCCGTCGGCCTCCAGCAGCCGGTGCGCTTGCGCGGCCTGCGCTAGCGGGAGGACGGTGTCGATGACCGGCTTGACCTGGCCCGCAGCGACCAGCGGCCAGACGAGGTCACCGACCCCGGCGACGATCTCGGTCTTTTCGTGCGCGGGCCGGGCCCGCAGCGAGGTCGCGCGCACCGTGGCCCGCTTGCGGAGCATGGTGCCGAGGTCGAGTTCGCCCTTCGCGCCGCCCTGAAGGCCGATCACGGCCAGCCGGCCGCCCGTGGCCAGGGCCGCGATGTTGCGCGGCAGGTAGACCGCACCCATGATGTCGAGGATCACGTCGGCGCCGCGTCCGCCGGTGAACTCGCCGATCGCCTCGACGAAGTCCTGGTCGCGGTAGGGAATCGCCAGGTCGGCGCCGAGTTCGGTGCACCGGTCGAGCTTGGCCTTCGAGCCGGCCGTGCAGGCGACACGGGCGCCGAGAGCCCGGCCGAGCTGGATGGCGAACGTCCCGATCCCGCTCGCGCCGCCGTGGATCAGCAGCGTCTCGCCCGCCGCGAGGCCAGAGAGTTGCACGACGTTGGAGTAGACCGTGCAGGCAACTTCCATCAGGCCGCCCGCGTCGACGACGGAGGTGCCGTCTGGCACTGGGAGTACTTGACCGGCGTGGACGGCGACCTTCTCGGCGTAGCCGCCCCCGGCCAGCAGGGCGCAGACCTCGTCGCCGACCGAGAAGCCGGTGACGTTCTCGCCGAGGCCGCAGACGCGTCCAGAGCACTCAAGCCCTGGGTACTGCGGTGCACCCGGTGGCGGCGGATAGAACCCCTGCCGTTGCAGCAGGTCAGCCCGGTTCAGCCCGGCGGCGACGATATCGATGAGCACCTCGTCAGCCGCTGGAACCGGGTCTGGTACCTCGCTGACCCGCAATACCTCAGGCCCGCCTGGCGATTCGATCGTGATTGCGCGCATGAAAACCCCCGCTGAGACTAGGGCGTTCGAAAGACGTTGTTGGTAACGTTATAGACGTGGCGGTAAGAACCATCAGCATCAGCATGGACGATCGCACCTACCGGCAGGCCAAGGCGGCCGCCGATCGAGCCGGGCTCCCGATGTCGGTCTGGATGTCGAGGTCGGCCAAGGAGAAGGTGCAGCGCGATGCCGCGGTGAGCGTCGCCGAACTCGATGCCGGCACAGGGCACGCCTGGGTCGCCTGGACCGAAGACAGCGAGCGCGACTTCCCGGGGACGGAGAAGGGCGCTGCGTGAATCGCGGCGATGTCTTCACTCACAAAGGGCTCGGACGCGCTAGCTTCGTCGTGATCGTTTCCAACGACGGGTTCAGTGCTGTTACCGGCCATCCGGTCGTCGTCAGGATCAGCGACCGTCCCGATCTCAGCGAGACTCCGTATATCGTCCCGCTGACCAGCGCCGACCAGGCCTCCGGCCACCTTGAGTCCTACTCGGTGGTCCGAGTCAGGCGCGACCGGCTCGGCACCGATCCGGTCGGGCGTGTGTCGGCCGGCACGCTGCGCAAGCTCGACGACGCGCTGGCTCTACTCTTCGACTATGGCGCCTAAGAAGGCAACTGGCGAAGAGCGCGACGGCGTCTCGCTGTCCAGCCTCGATTCGCCGCTGTTCGACGGCGGCGAGTCAACCAAGCGTGACCTGGTCGACTACCTCGACGCGATGTCGGACCGCTTCGTCCCGGTCCTGCGGGACCGGCCGCTCTCGGTGATCCGGGTTCGGCCCGGCCAGGACCCGTTCATGCAGAAGAACCTGCCCAAGTACACCCCGTCCTGGATCGACACCATCCAGGTGTGGGCCGATGCGTCCAAGCGCGAGGTCACCTACGGGCTGTGTAACGACCGGCGGACGCTGCTGTGGTTCGCGAACCAGCGCGCGGTCGAGTACCACGTGACTCTTGCCCGGGCCGGTCACTGGGACAAGCCCAGCTACCTGGTGCTCGACATCGATCCGCCCGCGCCCGACGATTTTGGTTTGGCCGTCCGGGCCGCTCAGTTGGTGCACCAGGCGCTGATCGATCTGGATCTGGCCGGGGCCGTCAAGACCAGCGGGGCGAAGGGGTTGCATATCTTCGTGCCGCTGACCGGAGAGGATTCCGGCGAAGACGCGGCGGCTTGTACTCGCGCGATCGCCGTCCGGGCCGAGCGGATCGATCCTGAGCTGGCGACGACGGCGTTCATCAAGGAAGACCGGCAAGGAAAGGTGTTCCTGGATTCGACCCGAGCCCATGGGGCGACGGTCGCCGCCGCGTACAGTCCTCGGATCCGGCCCGGAACGCCAGTGTCGTTTCCCGTCTCCTGGGACGACCTGCCGAACGTCACGCCGGCCGACTTCACGATCAGGAACGCGGCCGGGCTCATCGGCGATTCCGATCCGTGGGCTGAGCTCATGCCGGTCGCCAAGCCGCTGCCGACGGATCTGATCGAGGAGGGGCACACGATCCCGGTCGCCCGCGTCCAGGCCATGCACGAGGGCAAGCGCCGGGCCCGGGAGCGGCGGTCGCAGTGACCGGGACCGGCCCGCGCAGCGACCGGCCTCATATGCCTGGTTACGGGATCAAGGCGGCACAAGGTCTTCGCCCTGGACACCGCCGGCTTCACCGGTTCACCCACTCGCTGGACGCTGCGCTGATCCAGCCGCTGCGGTACAGCGCGGCCTGGGCCGGCACCGTGTCCGGGACGCCAGCCCGCGGCACAAGCGCGGCCCAGTTCAACCAAGCCGGGAACTGGCAGTGGCGGGACGGTTCGGTACGCGCTGCCGAAGCCGGACCGGACGGACGCAATGCGTTTCTCCTGAAAATGGGTTTGATCTTGTTTGGGAACTGAAGCCAAAACCGGCGGCGCACCCTTGGTGCTGCCGCCGGTTCTGCCGGCCGAACTGGCTACCTGGTCAAGATCCCTATTGCGGTCAGGGTGCGCTTAGCGGGCTTGAGATCGCCCGAGTTCTTGCCCGCTGGCGTCCAGGGGATGGGGGGCTCGACCGAGATGCCCGCTGAGCTGTTTCCCGACACGATGAGACGGCCCTTGCCGGCGAGGCGCTTGCCGCTCAGCGAGCCACTGAAATGGTGCTGACCGGGGCGCAACGGAGCATCGATGCCGAAGAACACTTCTGTCGGCTTGGCCGGCTTGCCAGTTGCCAAGCCGGGGCCGAATTCGATTTCCACGGAACCGCGTTTCGGCGCCTTCTTGAGATCGCCGGAATAGGTCACCGACACGACATGAACCTTTCCGGTCGGCAGATCGACGTACTTGACCCGCATGGATATGTTGCCAAGCGCAGACGTCGAGCTGACGCTCAGCGTGTTGCCGCCGCTGGTCGCTCCGGCGGCTGCCGGGTTGGCGCCGCCCAGGTGATGCGCTCCGCCGGTGAATAGCACGGCCGCGCCCAGGCCGACGGCGGACAGGCCGCCGATCGAGCGCTGTGCGATCGTGCGGGTGCGCCTGCGGTTGCCTCGGCGGATTACTTCGGTCACTGCCATGGGCCTCGCGTTGTGAGAGGCTTCTGCGGCTAGTTGCCGCATTTCGTCATTGAGATCGAACACGGGATCCTCCTTGAGCTAACGAGTGACGAGGGGCTCGGTGGTATCGGACAAGAGCGGGGTGACGGCGGCGCGACCGCGGGCGAGCCTGGCCTTGACCGTGCCGGCTGGGGCACCGGTCTCGGTGGCGATCTGCTCGATGGTCAGGTCGCAGAGGTGGTACAGGACTAGCGCCCGGCGCTGTTCGGCGGGCAGCTTGCGCAGCGCCTCGGCGAAGGCGACCCGGTCCGGGGTCGGTCCCGCGACCGGCTCGGCTGGCGCGGCCAGCTCCATCAGGCGCCGTCCGTCCTTGGCCCGGCGCCAGCGCGTTGCCGCGATCCGCCAGGCCGTTACCCGGATCCAGCCCTCGGGCGTCCCGTCACGGTCGAATTTGGTGCGGCGGGCCCAGGCGCGGACGAAGGCCTCCTGGACCGCGTCCTGGGCTTCGAGGCGATCGCCGGTCATCGCGTAGAGCTGGCCCACCAGGCGATGAAAGGTGGCGGTGTAAAAGGTGGTGAACTCGTCGCGGTCCACTAGGTGTCTCCGCCTCCTTGTCGTCGGCGCCTGTCACCTCTAGATACCGGCACGACGGGCGGGTGGTTGCATGGATCTGGCGGTATCTGGTTAGGATCGGATCGACTGCCGCACAGGGCGGGGGCTGCGGGCCAGCCCTGCGGGGGTTCCAGGGGGTCGTCCCCCTGGGCCAGCACAGCGACCGGGGAAGGAGGCGCTCGATGTTCACCGAATCCCAGGCGCCTCCGAGGGTCGTCAGCTAACCGGTCCCGGTCGCGCCTCTGCCTGAGCAGAGGAAATCGCACATGACTGCAATACCGTCCGATCCTTTCGTGCGCACCGACGACGTCCCGGACAGCTGGGACGAACGTACGATCCTGATGACGATGCTCAACTACACCCGCGACACCGTCCACGCCAAATGTGCCGGGATCTCGCAGGAGAACGCGGCCCGGGTGTTCCTGCCCGGGTCGCCGCTGACGACGATCTGCGGCCTGGTCAGCCACCTGCGCTGGGTCGAGCACAGCTGGCTGGAAACCAAGTTGCTCGGCGGGCCCGATCTGGGCCCGTGGACCGAGGAAGACCCCGACCGGGAAATGCGGATCGCGGTCGACCTGCCGATCACCGAGTTGCTGGTGGAGTACCGGGCCGCCTGCCGGCGGCACGACGAGCTGATCGCCGGGCTCGACCTGGACACTCCGTCTAAGGGCGAGCTGGGCTGGCGTTCGGAACCGGTGACCCTGCGGTGGATCCTGTTCCACCTGATCGAGGAGACGGCTCGGCACAACGGCCACCTCGACATCCTGCGGGAACTGGCCGATGGGGTAACCGGAAGTTAATCCGCGCCCGGCTGCCATAGACCCGGGCACTGTCGGTGCCCGGGTCTATGGTGAAGCCCGAACTCGCCAGCCGTGAGGAGATGCCATGACCACGCTCAAGAACAGGCCGCACACCGCGCTGCTCGTCGTCGACGTGCAGAACGGCGTAGTCGACGGAAACTACCAGCGCGACTCGGTGGTCGCGAACGTTGCCAGCCTGGTGGATCAGGCTCGGCAGGCCCAGGTCCCGGTGGTGTGGGTCCAGCATTCGGATGATGACCTGGCCAAGGGCAGCGATGAGTGGCAGCTCGTCCCCGAGCTGACCCGCGATTCGGCCGAGCCGCTGATCGAGAAGAGCTATGGAGACTCGTTCGAGGACACCACGCTGGAGAGCGTGCTGGCGGGGCTTGGGGTCGGGCGGCTGATCGTCGCGGGCGCGCAGACAGATGCTTGCATCCGGTCGACGCTTCACGGCGCGTTCGCGCGGGGCTACGACGCGACGCTGGTCGGTGACGCCCACACGACCGAGGACAACACCGAATGGGGCGCCCCGCCCCCCGACCAGGTCATCGCCCACACGAACCTGTACTGGAAGTACCAGTCGGCGCCCGGTCGGACCGCCGGGACAGTAGAGACCAAGAACGTCGACTTCACCGACATAGCCCGGGCTGCGCTGACATAGCCCGGGTTAGCGCACTCGGAATCAAGATCAATCTGGCAAAATTTGCGTGCTAGCTGACCTTGCCTGACCATTAAATGGGTCGATCGGCGTTCCTGCGGGTGACACCATGCCGGGATGGGATCGAGCCGAGCGGTGATCGACGTAACGAAACACCACGGGCTTGTCTCGCTGCCGGGATTCCCGTTCGAGGTCTGGACCAGTTCCTCGACGCGCGAGCAAGCCGAGCGGCTGGCCGGGCGTTGCACCAGGGCCTACTCCTACCTAGGCGACCTGCTGGCGTTCCGTCCCCAGTGCGCGCTCCTCGTGCTCAACCGGGCCGACTGGTCCGAGCGGGCCTCGAACCCGGCATATGTCATGCCGTACTACGACGCTGGCAATCTCTTCCTCCAAGGCGAACCCTCCGACCTCACGGCCCAACTGGAGGAAGCGGTCAGCTCTGCTCCTCCGGCAGCAGCCCGGCAACTCGATCAGGTCTACGGATCGGGTGCCGACCGCCTGGCGCCGTTCGCCGACCTGCTTGTCGTCCACGAGTTGGCGCACGCCTTTCACGACGGCGTTCCTTTTGTCTTCCCGCGGTCATGGCTGACGGAGCTGTTCGCCGACATGGCGCTCTACGCGTTCGTGGTCGCCGAAGAACCCGGCCGTCGTCTGCAGTTCGAGACCCTTCCCCAGGTTGCGCTGGAGCACCACCTGCTCCAGCCAGTCGCCCGCGACCTTCGTTACTTCGAGGCGTTCTATCCCTACATCGAGGCGCTCACTTATGTCTGGTACCAGTTCCGCTTCACGATGATGGCCAAGAGCGTCGTCGACGCGGCGGGCCCGGGCACGCTCCGCCGCCTGTGGGACGCGTTTGCCCTTTCGGACGAGCAACTCGCCGGCGTGCTGGGCGTCCAGGTCCACCCAGCCGCGGGCCAGTGGCTAGCAGCCTGGGAAGACTGCTAGCCGGTTTTGCGGGCGATCTGGATCAGGTTGCCGCAGGTATCGTCGAGCACGGCGGTGGTCACCGGGCCCATTTGAGCGGGCTCCTGAGTAAAGTGCACCCCCAGGCCGCGGAGCCGGTCGTACTCGGTCTTGACGTCCTCCACGGCGAATTGGGTGTACGGGATGCCGTCGGCGGCCAGCGCCTCCTTGAACGGTTTCACCGCCGGGTGGCTGCCGGGTTCAAGTACCAACTCGGTGCCGTCCGGATCCTGCGGGGATACCACGGTCAGCCACCGGTGCTCGCCCAACGGGACGTCGTGCTTCTTCACGAAGCCCAGCACCTCGGTGTAGAACTGCAGCGCCGTTTCCTGATCGTCAACGAACACGCTCGTGATGTGGATTCTCATTCCGGTCTCTCTTCCCCATCCGTATCGGGGCTGCTGTCAAGCTCGCCGACGTCCTTGCCGGGCCTGGTGAGCCACCGCTCGATGATCGGTTCGAGCGGTGTGGTGTTGATGTAGTGGAACTTGTACCGGCCCTCGCGCCTGGTCTCGACCAGGCCTGCGTCTTCCAGAACGTCGAGGTGCTGCGAGATGGCCTGCCGCGACGAACCGAGCCCGTGGTTGGTAATCAACCGGGCGCAGATCTCGAAGAGCGTCTGGCCGTTCCGGTCAGCCAACTCGTCGAGGATGATTCGCCGCGTGGGGTCAGCCAAGGCCTTGAAGACGTCACCCACCTACGTCACCATAGGCAAGCAGATACTTGCATGTCAACTAGAGCCGGCGCACCCGGTGTCCTGGATCGCCGCTACCGGAAATGCGCCAGAGCGGCGTCCACCGCGGCGTCCGCAGCGCATTTCACTTGAGGTTCAACTCCGCGGCCTTCCCAGTTGGTGCCGGTGACGGAGTCGGTGACATACCCGATCGGCAGTTCGCCGGTCACGGTTACCGTCAGCCGGATGTCGGTGATGTGATCGGCGGCGCCCGGGGTCCGCTCTCCCACGACGACGCGGCCCCGGGCCTGGAGGTGGTAGGCCAGCGCCTCGCCGGAGGAGAAGGTGCGGTTGCTGACCAGCACCGCCACCGGCACCCCGGCCGGCACGGCGGTGCCGGCCGGCAGGTCGGGGGTCCACCAGTGGCGCTGGTGGTTGCGGTAGGTGACCTCGGACAGCTTCACCGCCTGGTCGCCGAGAAGCCGCCCGGCGAGGTAGGCGACCGTTTCCGGGTAGCCCCCTGCGTTGGCGCGCAGGTCCAGCAGGATCCCCGTGGCTCCGCGGGCCAGCGCGAACGCCCCGTCGAGATAGGGCTGGGCGAGGGACAGCGGCTCGAATCCGTCGAGGCGGATCAGGCACGCGCCGCCGTCCAGTCGCGACACCTGCCGGACCTGGGCCGCGCTGGACATGACGGTCTCCGGATCCGGGTCGGGCCAGCCCGGGTCTTCCTCGTCGGGGGTGCCGGTGCCGTCCCGGTCGTAGTCGAGTCGCAGGTGCCGTGAGTACGGCCAGGCAACCCGTTCGATCTCGGCGCACGCGTCCTTGCCCGGTCGCCGCTGGCACCCCCTGCGCGGTGAAGCCCTGAGCGAACGCAACACGCCGGCGGCGCGCTGCCTAACGCCCGGCGCAGAAGCGGGTCACCGTGACCTGAGCAGCGCCTCGAGCTCGGGAAGTCGGCCGACCAGTTCGGGGAGGGCCGCGCACTCCATTGCGCACGGACTCGTGCGACAACGCGAGGTCAGGGCCGGTGCCGGCCTCAACGCCGGCGAGGCAGCGGAGGATGTTCCACCTCGCTAAGCGCTGTCGAGCCGAGCTCGCTTGATAGGTCGAGCGTCCCCGAGAGCTGCCAGTCGACCACCACCGGCCGACCCTCTCGAGCGAGCAGCTTCCACGGTTGGATGTCGCGGTCAGCACGACGGGGCCTTCTGATCGAGGTGGTCGGTATCGAGTCGGTACATTCGGTTGGCGAACCCGCCGTGGACACGAATCATCGGACCGATCGGCGCGCTGAGATGCGAAAGGTCCACCCCACGCAACCTAGAGCGGGCAGTCAGCTGTCTTCGGCATCTCTTTCTGGGGAACGTTGAGCCACAACCAAGTGCCCATCGCGATAGACGGCGACGACGTTGTGGATGGCGCTGATCTCGGTGAGCGGATCACCGTTGATCGCGATCAGGTCCGCGTCGGCGCCTCGCGCGAGGCGGCCCTTGATGCCACGGAGTCCACATGCATCAGCAGCCACATCCGTCACCGCGTGTAGTGCCCGCAAGGGAGACAGCCCCAGATCGACTAGTGCGTCCAGCGCGTAGGGCAGGACGTCATGCGGTTTTCCCGGGCTGAGCCCGGCGTCGGTTCCGAGTACGACTCTCGCTCCGGCACTGCACAGGCGCGCCGCGTTGCCCAGTATCTGTTCCATCCGCTGGGCAACCGCCGCCGGTGGCTTCGCCAAGCCGGGGACAGAGCCGACTGTCAGGCTGACGAAGGTGCGGCTCTCGGCGATCTGCTCGATCAGGCGCTGGTCGGAGGCGATGCCTTCCGCGGTGAAGAAGGTGACGTGCTCAAGCGAATCGAACCGTGCCGCTAGCGCGTCAGCGATCGATGCCACCGCGTGGACATGAGCTGCCGTGCTGAGCCCGCGCTCACGGGCCCGGTCGACGATAAGGCGCAAATCCTTCGGTCCGTACTGAGCGATGTGCGGCGTGCTTCCCAGCGTCGTCACCCCGCCGCTGGCGACCACCTTGACGACCTCGCAGCCACGTCTCGCCCGCTCCTCGACGGCCGCCGTCAGCTCATCGGCGCCTTCGGCTTCGCCGCCCAGCACGGCAAGGTGGCCTCCGCGCGTGGTTACCGGCGGGCCGGCAGCGACGATCCTCGGTGCCGGGATGGCGTTGCGCGCCAGATGATCGCGAAGCTCCAGGGACAGGTAGCGCCGGTCACCCAGATCACGAACGGTCGTGATCCCAGCGTGCAACGCCTTTGTCGCAGCCCCCGCCATGCGTCGCAGCAACGCGTCGTCATCCTCGGCTGCGACATTCGCCATGGCCTTCGGGCTGGCGTCGAGCGACAGGTGCACGTGACAATCGATCAGGCCCGGCATCACGGTCACCCCGTCGCCAAAATCGTGGACGACCGAATCGGCCGGGAGCGCCGCCCCGCTGGTGTCGATGCCTGCGATCTGGCCTGCCCGTATCAGCACCGTCCCCGGACCTAGGGCACGCTCTCCGTCGAACAAGCTTCCGGCTCGGATCGCCAGCATCGGCGAGACCCCGGTCACGGCAGCACCGTGACCTGGCCAGCCCCGCGCCTGCTGAGGTCGACCGCGACGAGACGCAGCTCGCTGGTGTAGCGCGCGCCCTCGTGTTCGAGCCAGCACTCGTCAGGACCGGGCAGCATCTCGCTGAACCGGACCGAGGCCGCAGGATCCCGGTCGGCCACCCGGCGCAGCATCCGGTGCAGGCTAGTCGTGAGCAGCGTGCTGTCAAGGTCGACATAGACGGGCTTCGCCTCGCCGGGAGGGCGGCAGAAAATACGCCGCCGAAGGCCTCGCGCCCGCGCCCATGCCGGGAAGTCGCCGGCTTGCGCGGGGATCGATCCGGCGCTCGCAGCCCACGTCTCTCTGCGCAGTACGGTCCGCCCGATAGTGATCCGTTCGCCGTGGTCCCCTCGGACCGGAAACGGATCGAAGGTGCGCATGGCCGCGAGAAACATCGGGATGTAGAAGAGGTGAGCGAGCGGTGCGCGAAAGCTCCCCACACGGTCCGTGCATTCGTCGCCGTCGACCACTAGCTCGTTCAGCGAGACGGTTCGGTAGCCGTCAGGAGCACGATCACCGGCACCCAGCGCGACGTGGAAATCGTTGGGCCAGGTAAACGAGGGCACGATCCGCGCATCGATGGCCACGCCGGGAGCCCGGCGCGGAATGACATACAGCAACGGCGACCCAAGATCGGCATGAACATCGCCGAACAGCCGGTCCGGATCGGGATGCCGCGCGGAAAACATGCCCTGAAGCAGAGCGTTGGCAGGGTGAAAATCGCCAACCACGGCCAGGAACTGCCCGCTGTCGATGTCGTCGATGCTGCGGGCCGCGATCTGCACGTCCGGGCTCTGATACACAGACGCAGGCCACGCCGGCCCAGCGTCCGCGAATGCCGCGGCCCCGCGTTTCGCCAGCGTCGGCGTGTCGCCATAGGCGAGCAAGTCAGCCCAGCGTCGCTGCAGCTCTTCGAGGTCTGCGCGCAGCAGTTGCGGAAGGTCCAGCAACGCGGTCATCACGCGATCGCACGTCGCCGCGAATTGCCGGCCTCCGGGCGCAGAGCCGATCTCTTCGGAAACTATCCGCCGGCCGAGCGCGTAGCTCCGGCCGCAATACCAGCGGGCACTGTCGAGGAACGGCGGAAGTGAGCAAGCCAGCTCCTCAACCAGGGCAGGACCAACATCCATCGCCAGGTCCCTGGTGCAGTCAAGGAACAGAGGGGTACGGCCGCCAGCACCCCCTTCTGGCCGCACCGGCGCGGTCCCGGTCACCTCGAAGAACGTGCCGTCGAACGCGTCCAGGGCGTAGACCAGCTCGTCCCCGCGCGCCGCTGCCACCGCCTCCCGGGCCGCTTCGAGCCGGTCCAGCGCCTGCATTGCCTGATCCCGAACCGCTGGGTCGTCCAGGATCTCGATCTGGGTGCGCACCTCGCGCTCCGGATAGAGCCGAAGCGGAACGCGGATGGCAGCATCGATCTGCCGGGCCAGTGCATCCATGCACCAGGTCTCGAAGTGCACCTCGCGCTCAGCGATCAGGCCGCGAGACCGGGTTGCCACGGCCGGACCCTCGTCACGAATGCGACCCCAGGCCAAAGGACCGAAGAAGCCGATCATGTCGTTCTTGGCACAGTAGCGCTGCCAGTAGTTCGCGATCACCGCCTCGCGCCGGCGCCGCTTGCTTGCGCTCTGCGGCACAGCGCGCGCGATCGCGTCGACCTGCGTGGCCAGAGCATGACGGTTCTGCCAGGCAACCGCTTCCCGGAACAGCGGATCGGCGGCGACCTTCCTCAGCCGCTCCCCCTCGTCGCCGGATCCGAAATCGTCGAGGCCAGAAACAGGAAACCCGGCGCTGCGGACCGCGAAGTCCTGCCACAGCGCCCAGTCGCCGGCCAGCGCGACGTGATCACCAGCCGCGCGATCACCGTGGACGCTCTCGCTTCCCGCCATGTGCTGCTCCGGACTTTCGTGATATCGATACTCTCACCAAGATAGGAGTACTATCACCAATGTGGCAAGGACTGTCAAGAGGCCATACGACAACTCCCGCCGGCTCGCCCAGGCCCGGGCCACCCGGCTTGAGGTGATCGAGGCGGCCAAGCGCCTCTTCATCGAGCGCGGCTATCCGGGCACGACGCTCGAGGCCGTCGCGGGCGCCGCAGGGGTCGCGCTGCCTACCCTCTACCGGCTGTTCGGCTCCAAGCGAGCGCTACTCCAGGCGATCCTGGATACCTCCTTCGGAGGCGACGATGAGCCCATCGCCTTCGAAGACCGGCCCGAACAGCAACAGGCGATGGCCGAGCCCGACCCGGCCGCCATAGTGCGCGCGTTCGCCCGCATCTGCAGGCTGTTCATGGAGCGCTCCGCCGAGATGTTCCACGTCCTTTCCAGCGCCGCCCAGGTCGATCCTGAAATAGCCGAACTCAGCAGCGAGATCCGCCGGCAACGTCACGCCGGCCAGTCCCGCATCGTCGCAGCCATCGCCGCCAGGAACGCACTCGACCCCGAACTGAGCATCGCCGACGCCGAGGACATCACCTACGCCGCCCTGTCACCCGAGGTCCACCGCATCCTGACGATCGAACGCGGCTGGACCTCCGACCAGTACGAACGCTGGCTGACCCGGGCCCTCAACTCCCTGATCCAACCCCAACCCGATCGGCACCGCCAGCCAGCGCAACGTTCCGGCAACCGGTGACGACCGCTCGCAGGGGCCGGCCGGGCCTTGGTCGTGTTGCTGGTCTTGGGGCTTGTAACGGCTGCGGGGCTGGCGTCGCTCTAGTAATTGGCCCTGAAGTGCGGGGGCCGATCCGCTCATCGAAGGAGAACAAATTATGCGCGCATCCCTGGCTGCCCGGATGGGTTCGGCGGCAGCAATCACTGTCCTGGCCGCCGGCGGCATGCTGGTGACCGCAGGCGCGGCCAGCGCCGCACTCAGCGGCAAAGGGCCGGCCAAGGCCGAGGCGACCCACCTGCATCTGAACAACAAGGTCATCGCCCGCGCCAAGCACCACACCGACACGATCGCCGGCACGCTGTCAGCTCACCGCAAGGCCGTCAGCGGCGAGACCGTCATCTTGTTCACCTGGTCACGCAGCCACAAGAGCTTCGTCTCCACCGGCCTGACCGCGACCACCGCAACGGACGGCGCATTCAGCTTCACCATCTCGGCGCCGGCCAGGACCTCACATTACGAGGCCAAGTTCGCAGGCGACACGGCCAGCACCCCGCAGCTGCGCCGCAGCCACAGCAACACAGTCACCATCACGGTCAAGCCCAAGAAATAGCCTCGCAACCCGTCTGCCGCCGGCGGGCCATCCAGGAGGGGATCCGCCGGTCGGCCCCTCCAGAACGCCCGCACAGGCGGCAGCCTTCAGCGTCTGGGAATCGCCAACCAGCGCATCAGCGGAGCGCTGAGCTAAGGTGCTCGACCTGCGCAAACGTCCCGTTCCTCATCCCGCGTAGCCCGCGACCAGCGACAAAACAGCCGCGTTCAGTGGCGCGCAACTGCACCGCTGGATCGCCAAACGGGGGAGCGGGTAGATGCCCAGGTCAGACCGCGTTTGGGATGGTTGGCGGAGGGTGTGGGATTCGAACCCACGATGAAGCTCACGCCCCATAGCGGTTTTCAAGACCGGGATTGGCCGACGTTGGCTGTTGGCGTCTGAGCTGCGGTGGGCCGTATCTGGCGTTGTCGAGGGCGGCTGCCATCCCGCGTCTATCCCGTGGCTGATTCTCGGTATTGCTGTGAGAGTAAACAGCGGTCCCGGACTGCTTGCCCCGCTCAACTGGTGCCGCGCCC
>DATNFM010000194.1:0-102427 GCA_035606435.1 Streptosporangiaceae bacterium
CTGAGCGGCGCGGACTAGCCGGTCATCGGCCGGGCCGGGATGGCCCAGGAACTCCGGATCGAAGCCGTGGGTGCTCGCCCATATCAAGACCGCGGTGGCGTCCGGGTCATCTACGTCGAAGGCCCCTGCGGCGACTCCGCTGGCGAGCAGGTCGCTGAGTGCCTGCAGGACGAGCGCGTGGGTGGCCTGGTGACTGGCCGACACGTGGCCGCCATGCCGGAACAGGACCTCATGCAGGTCGTGCTGCTCCCGGTAGCTGCCCGAGATCGCTTCGACGCATGCGTCGAGCCTGGCGCCCCAGTCCGCGACCGATTTCGTGGCGGCGCGGACGCGGTCGGCGAGCTCGACCGAGAACTGGTCCTGCAGCGCCTGCAGCAGGTCATCCTTTGACTGGAAGTACACGTAGAACAGTCCCTTGGAGACCCCGGCGCGGCTGGTGATGTCCTCCAGCGAGGTGGCGGCAACGCCCTTGCTGAGGAACAGTGCCCGGCCTGCCTCAAGCAGGTCGGCGCGCCGCTCCTCGGCGGGCTTGGTCCGGGGCATCACTGGCTCCTCATCGGCAGCATCGTCCAGCCTGAACTCTACTGGGGCGGTTGACCTCCGCTGAGGACATGCTAAGTAATTGACTGACCGTCAGTCAATCAGTTAGCCTGCCTCCATGAGTCGGACTAACCGCCCGTGGCGGCACCTGCTGATCGACGTGTCGCCGCTGCGCAGATCCCGCGACCTGCGCTATCTGGTCGCCGGGGAGTTACTGTCGCAACTGGGCAGCGCGCTCACCATGGTGGCGGTGCCCTTCCAGGTCTACGCGCTGACGCATTCATCGCTCGATGTGGGGCTGGTATCGCTCGCGCAGTTCTTCCCGCTGATCGCCGGGGCGCTGCTGGGCGGATCGCTGGCCGACGCCGTCGACCGCCGTGTGCTGCTGCTGGTCGCGGAACTGCTGATGGCGCTGTGCAGCGCTGGCCTGGCCATCAATGCCGATGCCGGAGCGCGGCTGTGGCCTCTGTTCGTCCTGCCCGCCCTGGCCGCCGGGTTCAACACCGGCACCTCGGCGGCGATGTCGGCGATCCTCCCGAACCTGGTCAAACAATCGGAGATCTCCAAGGTCAACTCGATGTTCCAGGCGATCTTCCAGCTTGGCAGCGTGGTGGGCCCCGCCGTGGCCGGCCTGCTGCTCGCGGGTGCCGGGGTGAGGTTCGTCTACTGGATGGACGTGGTCAGCTGGGGCGCGGCCATAGTGGCGGCCGCCGTAATCGGTCCGCAGCGCCCTCGGCGCGAGCCCGGCTCGCCGGCCGGCGGTCATGCCCCGGGCCTGCGCTCGATCGCGGAGGGCTTCCGCTACCTGCGCGGACGTCAGGTCCTCCAGGGGGCCTACCTCATCGACATCAACGCCACGGTGTTCGGCATGCCCAAGGCCGTATTCCCCGCGCTCGCCGCCACCGTCTTCGGCGGCGGGGCGAGCACGCTCGGGTTCCTGTACTCCGCTCTCGGTGCGGGGGCCCTGCTTGGCGCGCTCACGACCGGCTGGGTCGACCGGGTACGGCGGCAGGGCCGCGCGGTCATCCTCGCTGTCATCGTGTGGGGTGCCGCGATCGCCTGCTTCGGACTGGTGCGCTCGCTGCCGGTCGCGCTCGCGCTGCTCGCCCTGGCGGGCTGGGCCGATGTCCTGTCAGCCGTCTTCCGCAGCACGATCATCCAGCTTGCCGCGCCCGATGACCTGCGCGGCCGCCTGATGGGCGTGCAGATGGCGGCCGTCATCGCCGGACCGCGGATGGGGGACGTGGAGGCGGGAGTGGTGGCGAATGCCTTCGGCGCGATGACGTCGGTCGTCTCGGGTGGCGTGGCCTGCATCGTCGGCGCGCTGGCCCTGGCCCGCCTCCTCCCGGCCTTCCGCCGCCAGGAGGCACCGACATCCGAGGACGAGGCCGAGCTTGCCGCGTCAGGCCCTGCCTAGCGGTTCGGCAGGAATCGGTAACAGGGTCGGTAACGGCGCTCGCGCGATCCAGGAGGCCTGACCGGGCCTGACCAGTCATCTCGGCGCCAAAGTGATCTTCGAACCATACTTACGTGTGCATGTGGAATTATTATTCTTTGCGAGCTGAATTGTTATGCTTTGCGAGTGGAATTTAGGCTGCTCGGCCCCCTGGAAGTCTCCGTCGACGGGAAGAACATCGAGCTGAGGAGCAACCGTGTCCGGGTCGTCCTGGCCCTCCTGCTGCTGCACTCAGGTCGCGTAGTGCAGGTGACGCGCTTGGTCGACGCGCTGTGGGACGACTGTCCGCCAACTACCGCAAAGGGCCAGGTGCAGACCTGCATTTCCGCCCTCCGGCACCAATTCGCCGAATTCGGGGCTGGGGACCTGGTATCGACCACCTCGGTCGGATACGTCATCAATATCCCGCCCGGATCATTGGATATCGCCGTCTTCGAGGAACTGACGGCCCGTGCCCGGGTAGCAGCGGAGCAGCACATCGAGAACGCGGTGCGAGATTTCCGCGCTGCCCTTGAACTCTGGCGAGGGCCAGCCGCCGCTGACGTGAATAGCCGGGACGTGCAGGCAATGGCGGCTCGGCTCAACGAGGATCGAGTGCGCGTCGTGGAGGAGTGCATCCAGCTAGAACTCGCGCTTGGGCGTCATCACGATCTCATCGGCGAGCTGAGCGCGCTGGTAATAGAGCACCCGCTCCGCGAGCTGCTTCGCGCCCAGCACATCCTCGCGCTCTATCGATCGGGACGGCAGGCGGAGGCGCTCGAGTCCTTTCAGCAGATTCGCCGCATCCTCAGGGACGAGCTCGGTCTGGAGCCGGGAGGGCGGCTTCGCAGCTTGCAAAGCGCCATTCTGGCCAAGGACGCCGCCTTGGACGCGCCGCCGGAAACCACGGCGAGCCTGACTGCGCTCAGGGTTGAGACGGTTGTTGTCCCGCGTCAGCTACCGGCCGCGATCTCCGACTTCACCGGTCGCGAGGAGCTTCTCGACGACCTAGTGGCCATTCTGACCACGGCCGAGCCGGAGGGGCGAAAGTACCTGCCGGTGGCTAGCTTGAACGGCAAGGGCGGCGTGGGGAAGACGGCGCTCGCACTGCAGGCGGCGCAGGCGGTTCGTGGTCTGTACCCGGACGGCCAGCTTTTCGTGCAGCTCCGCGATGCCGACGGTCAGCCTGTCAGCGCGATGGAGCTGATGGCCAGCGTGCTTCGCTCGCTCGGCCTCCCTCTTCTCCGGCTGCCAGAAGAGCTGCCTGAGCGCACCGCGATCTATCGAAGCTGGCTGGGCGAGAAGAAGGTTCTCATCGTGCTGGACGACGCCCACAGCGCCAGTCAGGTCCTGGCCCTGATTCCGGGCAGCCCGCGCTGTGGAGTGATCGTCACCAGCGTGCACCAGCTATACAGCCTGCCTGGCGCGGAGCACTTCGAGGTCAATGACTTCGACGAGGACACCGGCATTGCCTTCCTGGCCAGGCTCATTGGATCGGATCGGATAGCGGCCGAGCCTGCGGCAGCGCTCACGCTTGTCGGACTGTGTGATTACCTGCCCCTCGCGATCCGGATCGTCGCCGCGAGACTTGCCACCCGGCGGCACTGGAGCATCGGCCACATGATCGAGCGTATGAATGATGAATCCCGCCGCCTAGACGAGCTTGCCTACAGCGGACTCGGTATCAGAACCACGCTCGCGACGGCCTATTCGGAGCAAAGCGTCGCAGCGCGCCGGCTATTTCTCCGGCTTGGCCTGCTGGGGACTGCCGACTTCGCTGGCTGGGTGAGTGCGCCGCTACTCGACGTCGCCATTGAGACGGCCAACGACCTGCTGGAGGAGCTGGTTGAGGCTCGCCTCGTAGAGGTGCGCGAAAGCGAGGACGGCTCGTCACGGTTCCGCTGCCATGATCTTGTTCGAATCTACGCTCTCGAGCGTCTCGCGGCCGACGAGCCGCCGGACCAGCGCGCAGCGGCACTGGAGCGGCTGCTGGGGTGCTGGCTCTCGCTGGCAGTCGAGGGTCATCGCCGCATCTACGGCGGCGACTTCGCGGTGCTGCACGGCGCGGCTGACCTATGGCGACTTCCCGCCCAGGTCTGTGACCAGCTGCTGGCCAGCCCGCTGAGCTGGTTCAAGGCTGAGCGGGCCGGACTGGTCCTAGCCGTCACGCAGGCAGCGCAGGTACGCCTCGACGAGGTGTGCTGGGATCTCGCGGTGACCGCGGTCACGCTGTTCGAGTCCGAGCACCTGGTCGAAGACTGGCAGAAGACTCATGAGATCGCGCTCCACGCCACCCGGCAGGCCGGGAACGTCAGGGGCGAGGCCGCGGTGCTCTACTCGCTCGGCAACCTCGCGCACTACGGCCGCCTTCGTGAGGCGCCGCGCTATCTTGAGCCGGCCCTGCGCGCGTTCGAACAGCTCGCCGACACACACGGGCGCGCCCTCGCATTATCCGCGCTCGCTTTCGCCGACCGCCAGGATGGTCGTAGCGACCGTGCTCTGGAGCGTTACGGTCTAGCCCTGGTCGGCTATCGCGCTGCCGGTGACGGAGTTGGCGAGGCGGACGCCCTGAACAACATGGCCCAGATCCAGATGGACCGGGAGAACTACGATCAGGCGCTCGAACTGCTTGATCAGGCATTCGCGCTGGGACAGTCGCTTGGGGCGCATCGTGTCGCCGCGCAGGTCGAGTGCCGTTTCGGCGAGTATTACCTGCGCATTGGCGATGTGTGGCGGGCCGAGCGCTCTTTCCACTCGGCCCTGGAAATGGTGCGGAACGCAGGGGATCTTGTTGGCGAGATCTACGCCCTGATCGGCCTAGGCACCGTGCGGACCTTGCAGGGCCGGTACGAGCAGGCTCAGGACGACCTGTCGGCTGCGCTTAGCCTCTCCCGGCACATGACTAGCGGAAATCTTGTCAATGGCAGGATTCTGCTGGCACTTGCGGAGCTGTACCTAGACAAGGACGGGCCGGAGTCCGCCGTCCCCTACATCGGTGAGGCGCTGGCAGTCTTCAGCGAGGTCGAGCCCACCAATGTCTGGCGGGCCAGGGTACTGGAACTGAAGGCGCGCGCTGACGAGCAGGCGAATGATGGAGCAGCCGCTGCGGCAGCCCGCCGCCAGGCCCTTGAGTTGGCTGGAGGCGCCGACACTGCCCTCTCGCGGCGGTTGCGGGCCGCCCTGGAGAGCGCACCCGCCCCGCCCGAGGCCGGGCCGAACTTAGAGACGGCGCGTCTTAGCCCCACGGTGGTCCCCCCGGTGGGGTCGAGTCTGACGGAGCCGGTGCTGTAGCGATCGCCGCGCTTGCGCCAACGATCCCGTGCCCGCCAGCGACCGACGCAGCCGTCAGGCAGAACAGGGCTGTCGCTGCGATCAGCGCCGAGAGCACGGCCATGACCACGCGGTGCCGTCGAAGGTAGAGCATCATTTCGGACCTCCCTGGCTGGCCGCCGGTGTCAACGCCGGCCTGGCTGTTTTCTACTGACTGTTTCGACTGATGCCACTGTCCCGGCTGGCGCTGCCGGATAAATCCCGGCGCGCTCTCGCGCCGCTCTTTTCGTGAGCTCGGAGGTGACAGCACCGCGATAGCGGACAGAGCGCGACCGGGGAGCGTCGACGATCAGCATCGTGGTCGGCACGTGGTCACCAGCCGTAGGCGCGGCGGCCGACGAGCCGATCGAGGTCCTGGGAAGGGCGGCGCTAACCCGTGAGCATCTCTATACATGTAATTAATGGCGTTTACGGCCGGCCGGCCGCCGCCATGTCGGTCGTCCTCAGCCGTGAGGTAAGCGGCCAACTCGAAGTGCAGTGGCGTGACCTAACCGACGACGACGGGCGTATCTCAAGCTTAAATAAGTCATCGCTACCTGCAGGCTCATACGCGATAGAACTCAATCTGGACGGCTATTTTCGCCAGCTCGGCCTCGTCCCCGTCAACTCGGCGATGACATTGCGTTTCTACCTGCCGAATGAATACTCCCACTATGACCTATCAATACTGGTAACACCGGCTTTTAGTGCTCTGTTCATGGAACACTAATGGTCGAACTGAGAGGTGACTTCCATGCTCAGCCCTATCCTGGAAAACTGCCGGACGCCTGACGAGACCGACCGCGGATTAATTCATGCCCTGTACGTCGACGCACGCGCACCATTCAGCCAGATCGGTTCCGCGCTGGGCGTGTCAACTCAGACCGTTGCCCGCCGTTACCAGAGCCTTCGCGTCAAGGCATCGTTGCGGGTTCTCGGCCTGCCGCACCCGCAACATGCGCACTGCGCGGAGTGGCTGATCCGGCTGACCGTCAGCCCCAGCGTGTCGCGCGACGTGGCGCTTGCCTTGAGCCGTCGCGCCGACACCTCCTGGGTCAGTTTAGTCTCGGGCGGAGCCGAGATCGTCGCCATCGTGCAGGCGCCGATCACCGCGACCAGTGCGGAGACGCTACTCGCTCGTGACGTGCCGCGCACCGCGGGGGTGACGGGCGTCTCCGCCCACCGGTTGCTGCACCTCTACCTCGGCCGGCCCGCCGTCTGGCGTGGGTATGCCAACGTGCTCGACGACCACCAGCAGAAGTGCCTCAGGCCACGGTGGCTGGCCAACCCCGGCCAACCGAGCTGCGAGCCGGTGCTCACCGGCACCGACGTCAGTTTGCTGGCCGCGCTGCGTGAGGACGGCCGGGCCAGCTACGCGGACCTCGCGGCGGCGACGGGACGATCGCCGGCAACGGTCGCGCGCCGGCTTGAGTTCCTGCGCGCCAGCGGGTCGCTCTACTTCGAGGTCGACATGGACCCCGCGGCGTTCGGGATCTCCACGAGAACGTTCCTGTGGATGGAGGTCGCCCCGGACCGCCTGGACCAGGTCGCCATGAGACTGAGCGGACACGAGGAAACCGTCTTCGTCGCCGCCACCACGGGCCGAAGCAGCCTGGTCGCAGATGTGTTGTGCCCTGACCCGGACGCACTGCACCACTTCCTGACCCGCTTCGTCGGCAAGCTGGACGGCATACGGTCTGTGGAATCGGCCCCGGTGTCGCAGACCGTGAAGCGAGCAGGTTCACTGTCGATGGCGCCGGCCCGTTATCGCGCTCCGTCGCTGAGCGCTGTCCGGCACGCCGTATGATGACCGCTGCTACGGGGCCCGACCGTGGTGGCACACGGGGAAGACCCTGCCCATCGGCATGCAGAGCCTCCCCCGCCACCGCAAGTCCTAGACGAGGTAGCTGACTTCGCGAGGATCGCGGCCGACGAGCACCCGGCCGTAGATCATTTCCGGGATGCCCAGGCCGAAGGCCACGTGCCGGCTACCGACATTGATGTCGCGCCAGATGCGCTGCAGCGGGTTGGTTTCGGCGAACGCCGACGAACCGTACGCGGTGAGCAGCGTGTCGATTGTCTCCCGGCAACGCTGGGCGGCCAGGGTCGAGTCCATCCGGAGGCGGGCCCGAGTCGGCCAGTCCGGGTTCCCGCCCGCGTCCGCCTCCTCCTCGAGCGTGTCGCCGATGCGACGAGCGTGCAGCTTCGCCGTGTCAAGCAGCACCGCTGCGGCGGCGAGATCGAGCTGGAAAGCCGGTGATTCGGTGAAGTTGGCGTACTTAGAGGCCGCGATGTGACGGCTGGGCGCCTTCTCCTGAACGTAGTCCAGTGCGGCGTCGGCACCACCGATCAGCGGCCCGACGAGAGACAGGCCGAACACCCCGGTGAGGCAGTTGCGGTACCGGTGGGTGGTGTCGACGACCTGGTCCGCCTCCCGGTTGAGCAAGGGAAGAAGCGGCAGCACGCGCTCGTCGGGAACAAACGCTTCGTCGATCACGATCGTGCCGCTTCCGGTTCCGCGCATGCCGGCGACATGCCAGGTGTCCTTGACGTCTACCTCGTGCACGGGCAGCAGTACCAGGTTGCTGACCGGCCGTTCGGAGTCTGACCCGCCACTGGTGAGCCGGACGGCGACCCAGTCGCAGTGTTGGGAACCTGAGGCATACGGCCACTCGCCGCTGACCCGCACGCCGCCGTCGACCCGCTCGATGCAGGACCGGGGGGATCCCAGAACGAGCGCGGTGGAGGCGTCGGGAGCCTGCGCCCACACCTGATCCTGCACCGCCTCCGGGAACAGCGAGACGACGAAGTTCCCGACGTTCAGGACCGAGGTCACCCAGGCGGCCGAACAGCAGCCCCGGCCGAGCTCGGTTATCACATCCAGGAAGGTGGGCATGTCAACGGCGTAACCACCGAGCCGGCGCGGAGTCATCAGGCGCATTAACCCGGCATCGGTCACGGCGGAGAACACCCGGTCGGTCAGGCGGCGGTCGCGGTCGCCTTCGACCGCGTCCGTCCACAGTTGCTCGCGCAGGGCGGTCGCCCGGCCGACGAGGTCGTCACGATCGGGAATCTGGTCAGTCATCGCTATGGGTCCTTTCGGTCCGTGTTTGATAGGGGTCATGGTTGGGTGAGGGGCTTACAGCTCGACGATGACCGAGCCGACGTGTCGTCCGGCGATCACTTCGAGCAGCGCCTGCGGGGCGCGCTCGATGCCGGCGATGCGGACGTGCGGGAAGGTGATGTCGCCCGACCGCAGCCAGGCATCGAAGCGCCGGTTCCACTCCTGGCGTTCGGTGCTGTCGACGTCGTCGGCGCTGAACCCGCGCAGCTGAATCCGCTTGATGACCATCTGGAAGCCATCCAGCTCGACCGGTCCGGCGATGCCGGTACCGTGCGGGGAAAGCTGCCCCGCCAGCGTGCCGATCAGCACGAACCGCGCCCCAGTGCGGGCCGCCTGCACCGCTGCCTGCAACTGTTCGCCGCCGACGCTGTCGAAGAAGACGTCGATGCCCTCCGGCGCCGCCTTCAGTAGTTGCTCGGCAAACGAGCCCTCGTCGCGGGCGACCACGGCGTCGTACCCAACCTCGGCACACAGCCGGTCCGCCTTTTCGCGTGAGCTCGTGCTGCCGACCACCCGTCCGGCGCCCATCAACCGGGCGAGCTGGCCGGCCATCGACCCGATGGCACTACCGCCCGCGGAAACGAACACCGTGTCTCCCGGCCGCACCTCGACGCCATGGGTAAACGCGGCGTAGGCGGTCCAACCCTGTCCGAGGTGGAAGACCGGCTCGGGCAGGCTGTCGTCGAGCAGCCTGCAGTCGGCGGCGGGGACCACGGCGTACTCGCGCCATCCCCGCCGGTGAAATACCAGCGCGCCGGGGCACAGGTCGGAGCCCGGCGCTGATACGACTTCGCCGACGGCCGCACCGAGGAGCGTGTCCCCCGGACGCATTGCCGGGAAGGGCACACCCTCCACCGCGTCCGCTCCGCCGCCGATCATCATCCGCAGGGAGGCGAAGACCTGGAAGAACCGGTTCCGCACCAGTACTTCACCCGCCCGGGGCACGGGCGGCGGAACGGTGACGACCTCGAAGTCCTGCAGCGTAGGTAACCCGTCAGGGCGCTTACGGAGGCGGACTTCTCGTTGCGTGGACGGAACCTGTGGCATGGCCACTCCTCAATATTTCGCGCAGACTCACTGGCAGGCCCTAGCGTGTAGCGGCCCGCGGTCCGAGCCGCAGCGGGCGGCGCCAATTGGTCGATTTTTTCCACCACCGGACGGCGCTTCAGCGGATGCTCTCTCCCGGACCGGGGGCGGATCGTGAAACCAGCGCGACCGGGTTGTCGTCCGGGTCGATGACGTGCGCGATGCGTTCGCCCCACGGCGCGTCGGCGGGCTCGGTGAGTACCGGCGTACCCGTGCCGCGAAGCCGGCTGACAATGCGGTCCACGTCATCGACGAAGACGAACATCTCGAACCCGCCGCCGGACGCGCCGTTGCGGTTGATCCGCCCGTACTGCTGTTCCGGCCAACTGGAAGGAACGAGACCGATCTCCGCCTGGCCACGGCGCAGCCCCAGGTAGGTGGGCTCACCCGTGGTCGGATGGCGGATGTACTCGATGAATCCCAGCTGTGCGTAGAAGTCGGCCGCCGTCGCTAAGCAACGAGCGAAAAGGAGAGGGAATGCGCGTTCGGTCATGGCCGGACGCTAACACGCGCATCAGGGGTGCGGTCTGATATGCACGCTTCCCGCAATAGTTGCCTGCGGGGTGGAACATTCCTCAAATCTTGCCAGCCATTGTGGCGAACCCCGGCGCCTCCGCGAAGACTTCAGCTTGACCCGCCGGAATGACAAAGGGCTCTAGACAGCCTTGCTGACCACAACGGTCAGAATCCCAATCACGCAACGCAATATGGCAATTGGTCGTGCCCTAACGGCCGACATCGGACTACGGAGTAGACGAGATGCACGTGGTAATTACCGCCCACCCGAAATACTCCCACGTGATTCCCTTGGCACTGCCCGTCGCTGACCTCCTGCGGCGGGCCGGTCACGAGGTCACTATCGCGACCGGCGCTGACTTCGCGGCGAGGCTTGCGAGCGATGGCTACAGCACGCTGGCGTTGCCGAGCGCGCGTCCCATCAGCCAGGTCATGTTTGACGCGAACCTGCTAGGAGACTCCGTACCGGGCTCGGCGCCTGGCGACCGACCCGACCGGGTTCCGGCCGCACCGCCGCCCGAGATGTTCGCGCGCGGGTTTGTGAAGGTCATGGGCGCGTCCTTCGCAGCCGACCTGCTGGACGCCCTCGCCAGCGACCCGCCTGACCTGATCCTGCGCGATCCCGTCGAGTTCGGCGGCTACCTGGCGGCCGAGCGCCTGGGCATCGCGCACGGAGTACTGGACAACTGTCCGCTGGCGCCCTTCGGCCACCCGGCCGTGCTCGAGGAGCTCAACCGGCAGCGCGAGGCGCTGGGCCTGCCGCCGATGCCCGACGCATGGCACCCGTTCTCCACATTTCGGGCGGGCGTCGTACCCGAGGTCTTCTACCCCCCGGCCAACCGGTTGCCCAACGCCCGGTACTACCGGACGCCGCCCCAGTCCGGCCAGGCGCCGCTCGATGGAGCCATCGCGGCGCTGCCCTCGGACCGCCCGCTCGTCCTGGCCAGTATCGGTACTAACGCTCACCGGGTCGTCGAGTCCGCCGAGTCGGTTCTGAATACCGTGATCGAGGTGCTCGGGCAGCTCCCGGTAACGGGGGTGGTAGCCGTGGGGGAAGGGCGGGATCCAAGCCAGTGGTCCGGGGCTCGCGCCGACAACGTCCACCTGACCTCGTTCGTGCAGCAGCGGCTGCTGCTCCCGGCCTGCGCGGCGTTCATCACCCACGCGGGCTTCAACAGCGTCCGTGAAGGGATCGAGGCCGGGGCGCCGATGGTGGCGCTGCCGCTGTTCGCCGAGGAGCCCGCCAACGCGAGACGGATCGCCGAACTGGGCCTCGGGCCAGGCCTTTCTCCTGAGGAACTCACCGCGGCGACACTGCGGAACGCCGTCGAGCACGTGCTCTCCGACGAGAAGCCACGCGCGCGCGTCAAGTGGCTGCAGCGGCAGATGTTCGCGCTGCCACCGCTGAGCCAGATCGTCGAGGACGTACAGAGTCTCAAGGAGGTCACTCATGCACGTGCCCATTGACGACTTCACGCGGGCCATGGCCAGGGTGCCAGGGCCGGTGACCGTAGTGACGACCATCGACCCTGCGGGCCGATCGTGGGGATTCACGGCGAGTTCGTTCAGCTCACTGTCACTTCGCCCGCCGTTGGTGCTGGTCTGCCTCGACAAGACGGCCAGCACGCACGCCGCGTTCGTGACGGCGAGCAGCTTCCTGGTCAACGTGCTGGCGGAGGGACAGTCTGACGTCGCCTTGCGCTTCGCGCGAAGCGGCCTGGACCGCTTCGCGGCCGGCGACACCCAGCCCTGCGAGCTTGGCCTGCCCGGTGTGCCTTATGCCTGCGCCCGGCTCGCGTGCTTGCTGTACCAGGTCATCGACGTCGGCGACCACAGCATCATCGTGGGTCAGGTGCACTCCGTCCACACCGGCGACGATGTCGCGCTGGCCTACTGCGACCGCTCGTTCGCCAGAGTGGTGCACGCCGAATTGGAACTAGCTGGCAAACAACACGATAACCATCGGAGGTAGGACATGTCAGAAACCATCGAGATACATACCCTGCCAGGAGACCAACAGGTACGGGCACGCAACCGCGCCATTGTGGACGCCTACATGAACTGTCGCGGCCAGGACCGGCTCACCCGGCACCTGCTCTTCACCGCCGACGGCTGCGGTGGACTGTGGACGACAGACGGCGGGGAGCCCATCGTCATTCGAGGCCGAGACCGATTGGGCGAGCACGCGGTGTGGTCACTGCGCTGCTTCCCCGACTGGGCCTGGATCAACGTCGAGATCTTCGATACCCAGGACCCCAACCGGTTCTGGGTGGAGTGTGACGGCCAGGGGAAGATCCGATTCCCCGGGTACGCCGAGGGCTACTACCGCAATCACTTCCTGCACTCGTTCCTATTCCGCGACGGAAAGATCGAACTGCAGCGCGAATTCATGAATCCTTGCCAGCAGTTCCGAGCGCTCGGCATCGCCGTGCCGGAGATCCGGCGCGAAGGGATCCCCACGTGATGCGCCATGAGTGACATCGTGATGGACCGCCGGCACACGGCGGCCGCGCAGCAACCAAACTGGGGCGACGAGCACCTGGTCGAGCGAATACGGGCGGTGCTAGCGAACAGCACGCCGCTGGTACAAGCTGAGCACGCCCGCCTCCTCAGGTCGCTGCTGGCCCGGGTTGCGGCCGGCGAGGCGTACGTGGTCCAGTCCGGGGACTGCGCCGAGGATCCGGCGGAGAGTACGCCGCAGCACGTCCAGCGCAAGTGTGCGGTGCTGGATCTGCTCGCCGGCGTCATGAGGCTGGCTACCCACAAGCCGGTGCTGCGGGTTGGGCGCATCGCCGGCCAGTTCGCCAAGCCCCGATCGAGGCCCGTGGAGCGGATCGGTGGCGTGGACCTGCCGGTGTACCGAGGACACATGGTCAACGGCCCGGAACCCGACGCGGAGAGCCGCCGTCCGGATCCGTTGCGCATCCTCACCGGCTATCTGGCGGCCAGGGAAGTCATGACCCAGCTGGGATGGTGTGGCGACACCGCGGGCTGGGCCACTACTTACCTCGAGTCTCCGGTGTGGACAAGTCACGAGGCGCTCCTGCTCGACTACGAACTGCCCATGGTTCGTACGCTCGCCGACGGCCTGCGCTGGCTCGCCTCTACCCATTGGCCGTGGATAGGCGAACGGACCCGCCAGGTCGACGGCCCGCATGTCGCGCTCCTCGCCGAGGTGGCGAACCCGATCGCGTGCAAGATCGGCCCGACCGTCACACCCGACGAGATCAGTGCCTTGTGCGAACGGCTCGACCCGCGACGGGAGCCCGGCCGCCTCACCCTCATCGCGCGGATGGGCGCCGACCTGGTCGCGGACCGCCTTCCGCGATTGGTCGAGTCCGTCCGGTCGGAAGGTCATCCGGCCATCTGGCTCTGCGACCCGATGCACGGCAATACCGTCGTCCAGCCGGACGGCAGCAAGGTCCGGCTGATGGAGGTGATGGCGCGGGAGGTTGGTTCCTTCCGGCAGGTCCTGACCCACAACGGTGGCGTCGCCGGAGGGCTGCATCTAGAGACGACGCCCGACGACGTGGGCGAGTGCGTCGCGGCCGGGTCCAAGCCGGGCGCGCGGCGGACCAGTTTCTGTGATCCGCGCCTCAACCCCGAGCAGGCCGCGTCGATCGTGTCGGCCTGGTCAGCACCGCAATAAGCGAGAAAGGCAGCCTCATGGTTGGCATACCCGAAATCGTTTCTTATCCCCTGCCGGACCGGATGACCTTACCCGGCAACGTTGCCCGGTGGGAGTTGCGCCCGGAGCGCTCGGTCCTGCTGATCCACGACATGCAGCGCTATTTCGTGAATCTGCTGCCCGACCCGTTGCGCACGGCCCTGGTGGATAACACCGCCCTGCTCCGCAAGCGCTGCGCCGCGCTGGGCCTGCCTGTGGCCTACACCGCGCAGCCCGGCCGGATGTCCGAGCAGGAACGCGGGCTGCTCATGGACATCTGGGGTCCCGGCATGAAGACCGACGCGGCGCACCAGGAGATCGTTTCCGAGGTGGCGCCGGCGGACGGCGACTGGGTGTTCACGAAGTGGCGGTACAGCGCGTTCTTCCGCTCCGACCTGCTGGCACGCATCCGCCAGACGGGCCGGGACCAACTCATCCTCTGCGGTGTCTACGCGCACGTCGGCGTGCTGGCCACTGCCCTGGACGCCTTCACCAACGACATCCAGCCCTTCGTGGTCGCCGACGCCGTGGGCGACTTCTCGGCCCGCCAGCACGAACTCGCCCTGCAGTTCATGGCCCAGCGCTGCGGCGTGGTCCTTCCGCTCGAGGACGTGCTCCCATGAGCAGCCGCGGTGACCTCCTTGACCAGATCCTGACTGCGCGGCCACCGGCCTTCGCGCTCTTGTACCGCCCGAACAGCGGCAACGATCCGGGCACGGTGGACGTGCTGTCGGGAGCGGTGTCCTTCCATCGCTCACTGGCCGATGTGCCCCTCGGCGCGGGACCGGCGCCTGGACCGGCGCCTGGACCGGCGCCTGGACCGGCGGCTGGACCGGCCCCTGGACCGGCCCAGGACGCACTGGTCCTTATCCCGTACCGCCAGATAACCGAGCGCGGGTTCGCCGCACCCGACGATGGTCAGCAGTTGCTCGCGATGACCATCAACCAGCACGAGCGGGTAACGGTCGCCGACCTCATCGCCCGCACCCCCCACCACCAGACGACCGTGGTCGACGGTCACTTCAGCCCTGGCGACGACGAGTACGCCGACGTCGTGCGCCGGGTGGTCGCCGAGGAGATCGGCACCGGCCTCGGCGCCAACTTCGTCGTCAGCCGCTCGTATCTGGCCACCATCGAGGACTACGCACCGCTGGCCGCGGTGTCGGCCTTCGGCCGGCTGCTCGGCAAGGAGAGGGGCGCCTACTGGACGTTCGTGATCCACACCGGCACCCGAACCCTGATTGGCGCGACCCCGGAACGGCACATCACGGTAGCTGACGGCACGGCGGTGATGAACCCGATCAGCGGCACGTACCGTTATCCGCCCGGCGGCCCCACGTTGCAGGGAATCACCGAGTTCCTCGCCGACCGGAAGGAGGTCGACGAGCTGTACATGGTCGTCGACGAGGAACTCAAGATGATGGCGCGGATCTGCCCGACCGGATGCCGGCTAATCGGCCCGTATCTCAAGCAGATGGCGCAGCTGGCTCATACCGAGTACCTGATCGAAGGCCGTACCGACCGCGACGTGCGCGAGATCCTGCGGGAGACGATGTTCGCGCCGACCGTGACCGGCAGTCCTCTGGAGAGCGCCGCGCGCGTGATCGACAGGTACGAGCCGGGCGGGCGCGGCTACTACAGCGGTGTGGCCGCCCTGGTCGGCCGGGACGAGACCGGCGGGCGAACCCTCGACTCCGCGATCCTCATCAGGACGGCGGACATCGACGCTCGCGGCCGGATGCGCATCGCCGTGGGCGCGACCCTGGTCCGCCACTCGAACCCGACCGCCGAGGTCGCGGAGACCCGGGTCAAGGCGTCGGCGCTCCTCAGCGCGTTGCACACCGGTGTCAATGACTCCCTCGCCGCTCATCCTGACGTGCGGGCGGCGCTGCTGCAGCGCAACCTGGATATGGCGCGGTTCTGGTTCGGTGGCAGTGACCTGTCATCGGCGCTCGCACCGGAGCTTGTCGGCTGCACCGCCCTGATCGTCGACGCGGAGGACACCTTCACGGCGATGATCGGGATGCAGTTGCGCGCCATGGGCCTGAATGTGACGGTGCGCCGTTTCGACCAGCCGTTCTTCCCTATGGCACACGATGTTGTGATCATGGGCCCCGGACCGGGTGACCCCAGGGAAGCCGGTGACCCGAAGATCGCCCAGCTGCGCGCCACGATCGATGAGTTGCTCGCGCTCGAACATCCGTTTGTCGCCGTCTGCCTGAGCCACCAGGTGCTCAGCCTGCGGCTGGGATACCAGCTCGTCCGGCGCCGGTCCCCCAACCAAGGGGTGCAACACGAGATCGACCTGTTCGGCTCCCCGGCCCGCGTCGGCTTCTACAACACGTTCGCGGCTGCGAGCGCCGCCGACGTCCGCGAGGCGCCCGGAGTAGGGCCGGTGATTGCAAGCCGTGACAAGCACAGCGGTGAAGTACACGCCCTGCGCGGCCCGCACTTCGCCTCCATGCAGTTCCATGCCGAATCGATACTGACGGTGGATGGTCCGCGCATCTTCGCCCGCGCGCTGCGGCACGCCCTGGCACCGCGCCCGAGCCACGCCGGAGCCACCCGTGCATGAATACACGGTGGTGGACGCATTCGCCCGACGACCGCTGGAAGGTAACCCGGTGGCGGTCTTCTTCGACGGCGAGGACCTGACCGCTGACACGATGCAGCGCATCGCCCGCGAAATGAATCTGTCCGAGACCACCTTCGTGCTCCCTCCGGAGCGCGGCGGGCACGCCCGCATCCGCATCTTCACGCCGGTGAACGAGTTGCCGTTCGCCGGGCATCCGTTGCTCGGCACGGCCGTCGCGCTGCACCGGCGGCGCGGGCCGGACCAGCTGCGGCTGGAGACGGCGATGGGCGTCATTCCCGTGGTCCTCGCCAAAGACGGGGGCGCGGTGATGGTCAGGATGTGGCAGCCGATCCCGACGTGGGCTCCGTACCGGCGGGCCGAGGAGCTGCTGATGGCGCTTGGCTTGTCATCATCGACCGTGCCGGTGGAGGCGTACAGGAACGGTCCCCGGCACGTGTTCGTCGGACTGGATAACGTGCGCGCTCTGTCCGCGCTGCGACCGGATCACCGGGCCCTGTCCCGGTTCCCCGACATGGCGGTGAACTGTTTCGCGCGCAACGGCGAGCAGTGGCGGGCCCGGATGTTCTCGCCGGCGTACGGCGTGGTGGAGGACGCGGCCACCGGCTCGGCCGCCGGTCCCCTGGCGATCCACCTCGCCCGACACCAGCTGGCCGAGTACGGGAACGCCCTGCAGATCCTGCAGGGCGTCGAGATCGGCCGGCCCTCCCTGATGCTCGCGACCGCGCGCGCCACCGCCGACGGTATCTCGTCGGTGGAGGTCGGCGGGCACGGCGTCGCCGTCGTGCAAGGCGCCATCTACATCTGAAACGGACGGCCAGATGAACAGCAGCAGGTTCGAGACCCTCACCGGAACGGTCGACCTCGACTTCCCCGAGTACGACGCCCCGCCACCGGAGCCGATCGGGCTGGTACGACGATGGCTCGCGGCCGCCGTCGAGCGGCACGTAAGGGAGCCGTTGTCGCTGGCCCTGGCCACCGCGGACGACCGGGGCAGGGCCTCCAACCGGACGGTCACGGTCAATGCGGTCACCGACGAGGGCCTGGTCTTCGCCACCCACAGCACCAGCCAGAAGGGCCGTGAGCTGGCGGCCACCGGATGGGCCTCCGGGCTGTTCTACTGGCGGGAGACCTCTCAGCAGCTGATCCTCTCCGGGCCCGTCAGACGCCTGCCGGACACCGAGTCCGACGCGATGTGGCGGGCCCGCCCGCAAATGCTGCACCCCATGTCCGTGGCTTCCTGGCAGAGCCAGCGACTGGCGGACGCCGCGTCGCTGCGAGCGGAAGCTTGTCACCTGGCGACGCAGGGCGCACACGCGCCCCTGGCCCGACCCGACCGGTTCGCCGGGTACCGGTTGGAGCCGTCCACCGTGGAGTTCTGGTGTGCCAGCTCCGACCGGCTCCACCGTCGGCTCCGCTACGACCGTACCGGTCTGGCCTGGCGGTCCAGCCGCCTGCAGCCCTAGATCACCGAGCGAGGAGAGGCCATGAATCGCAGTGTCAACGGCGTGCTGCACATCGAGCGCCGCCAGCCCAACCGGGAGGACTAGTGGACAACAGTGCGGTCCTCGCTGTCTTCGCCCACCCGGACGACGCAGAGCTCGGCTGCTTCGGCACCCTCGCCGCCCTCGCCCGGGCCGGCTTCGAGCCCCACATCCTGGCGCTCACCGACGGCGCCAGCAGCTGCTCGCCCGATGCGGCATTCCGAACGGCCGAGGCGAAGGAGTCAGCCGGCGTGATTGGCGCCGACCTGGTCATCGAGAACTTCGTGGACGGCGGCCTCGAGCCGAAGCGGGAGACGTACGCCTGCATCAACGACCACCTGGCGCGGGTGCGTCCGGCCATCGTGGTCACCCACATGGTCGGTGCTCTTGACCACCAGGATCATGAGACAGCCGGCCGGGCGGCGACCACGATGGCCGGGCGCACGCCCTGCGTGAGCCTGATCCTGCAGTCCGAGCCGCCGCTGATGAACAACCTGTTCTGCCCGGACTTCTATGTGGACATTACCGGGCACATGACCGAGAAACTGACCGCGATGAGCCGGTACCAGTCCGAGCGGGACAAGCCGTTCATGGCTGAGCGCGCGGTCCGGGACCGGGCCGCCTGGTGGGCCCGTCAGGCCGAGACGCAGGACCTGCCGGCCATTCGCTACTACGAGGCGTTCCGGCTGGTCAAGGCGAAGCTTGACTTCGGCCTGCTCGCCGCGCTCGGGCGGACGACCTGGGGGAAGGTCGGCGTCGCGTGAGACCCGCGGAGGTAGTTCGATGACGCCTGCTGCCCTGCGCGGCCAGCTGCGCTCGTGGTATCCGCTCGCCCTGGTGTTTCTGGCCGTCGGCCTGTCGGTATCGATGTCCTACCCGTTCCTGACGCTCTTCCTGACCGACGCGGTGCACGCGGATCCCGTGCACGTCACCATCTACCTCGTCGCTGGACCCGTCGCCGGCGTCGTATTGACGCAGCTGATCGGCCAGCGGACCGACCGGCGACCGGTGCGGCGTCGATTCCTGATCGGCGCGGCGATCGCCGGCGTGGCCGCGATGTCGGTCAACGCCTTCGTGCGCGATTACTGGCTGCTGCTGGGCGTCGTGGTGACCTTGACCGCGGTCGCGGGGTCGATGCTGTCGCAGGGTTTCGCGTACGCCAGGACGGTGCTGGCCGGTTCGGACCGGGCTGCGATGACGACCAGCACGCTGCGGATGCTGTTTTCTCTCGCGTGGGTAGGCGGTCCGCCGATCGCGGCGCTGATCCAGAGTACGGCCGGCTTCTCCGCGCTGTATGCGACGGCGGCCGGCATGTACGCCGTGGCTCTCATTGTGACGTTCGCGCTGTTGCCCGAGCCGACGGCGGACCCGGCCAAGTCCGTTGCCGCCGGCCACTCCGGCCCGCCAGGAACGCCAGGAGCGCGACCGGCCGGATCCGGCCCACCGGTACGCGTCATCGCCTGCACCATCATGGCGTTCGCATTGCTGCAGGGTGCCTCACGCGCCGGCACTCAGATGCTGCCGCTGTTCCTCAAGGCTGATCTTCACTCCGGTGCCCGGCAGGCCGGCCTCATTCTCGGGTTGTGCGCCGGCCTCGAGATCCCGCTCATGCTGGCGTTCGGCGCTGCATCGACCCGGCTGACCTCTCGGCGGCTCATCATGATCGGGCCGCTGCTCAGCGGCGTATACCTATTACTTGCGTCCACCGCGACGCATACCTGGGCGCTGTTCGCCAGCCAGCTACTGAACGCCGCGTCGATTGCGGCCACCCAGGGTCTGGGCATCTCCTACGTCCAGGATCTGATGCCCCGCCATCCCGGTCGGGCATCGGCCCTGTTCACCAACTCGATCCCGGCTGGAACAGTCCTGTCCGCACCCGTGATCGCCGGCGCCCAGGCCTTCGGCTACCGCACGGGATACCTGATCGCGGCCGGCCTCTGCGTGGCTGGCTTCATGCTCTTCGTCATCGGCCGGCCACGATCAAGCTCTGGAAAACAGAAGAGAACCCGCGCAAAATTTTCAACCTATAATTTTGGGAGAAAAATTTGCGCGGGTCACCTTTCTTGTTTCCTAGATGCTGGTCCGGGCGTCCCGGATCATGGCGGCGCCGATGGCGCCGACGGGCACGCCGGCCGGTATCAGCCGCACGCGGGCGGCCAGGTCGAGGGCAGCGAGGAACGGCGATGTGGCGGCCTGTGCCCGCAGGGCGGTGGTGACGGCAGCCAGCAGCGGCTCGCCCAGGTGCGCGACGCCGCCGCCGACGATGATCGCGGCTGGGTCAACCGCCAGGCCGAGCATCCGGATCGCGTCAGCCACCCCGGCGGCGAAGCGGTCACGAACGGCGACAGCATCCGGGTTCCCCGCAGCGGCGACGGCGAAGACGGCCTCCGCCGGGAACGTCTCGCCGTCGGCCGGCCAGGCCGCGGTCAGGGCGGAACCGGCGGCGCTCAGCTCCAGGCAGCCGCGCTGCCCGCAAGCGCAGAGCGCGCCATCGGGGTCGACGGGCACGTGTCCGATCTCACCGGCCGCGCCGCGGGCGCCGCGCCGCAGTAATCCGTCGAGAACGAAGCCCGCCGCGAGGCCGGTGCCGATGCTGACGTAGGCCAGGTCGTCGGCGCCGCTGAGAACGTGGGCGCCCCAGGTGGCTGCGTTGAGATCGTTCTCGACCACGACGGAGGCGCCGGTGCGGTCCGCCAGCAGGTCGGCCAGCGGGAGCCATTCGCGGCCGAGGCCGAGGTTGACCGCGTGCCTCACGGCGCCGCGGTCACGGTCGACAATCCCGGGGATCCCGATGCCGACCTGCGACGGCAGGGCACCGTCGAGGGCGGCGGCGAGCCGGTCAAGCACGGTCGTCGCCGTGGCGAGAACACCGTCGGCGCCGGGCACGGTGACCTCACGGTACTGCGCCACGACGGTGCCGCCAGCCGCGACGACCGCGCCAAGTACCTTGGTTGCCCCGATGTCGAGGCCGACCCTATTTCCGGAGCTCATGACACGCCCAGTTCGCTGGAGAGCACGAGCACCGCGGCGCCGAGGAACACGACGTCGTCGCCGAGCGGCGACGTGCGCACGACCAATTCCGCTGACAAGGCCGCCATCAGCCGTTCGCGCACCGCCTCCTCGACCGCTTCGCGCAGTTCGCCTTCGAGCAGGTCGAGCGGTCCGGCGAGCACGATCTCGCTTAGGTTGAGCGCGCCTACCACCGGCGCGAGCACCTCTCCCAGGGTGGTGCCGACGGATGCGAGCGAGCGGTCGCGGCGACGCAGGTGCGGGACCGCCAGCACGGTCTCGAGGCAGCCAACTCGTCCGCAGGAGCAGCGCGCCCCGGCGGGGTCGACGACGACGTGACCGATCTCGCCGGCGGCCGAGGCGTGTCCCTCGACGAGCGCTCCGCCGACAACGAGTCCGGCCCCGACACCGGTACCGATCCGCACCAGCATCAGGTCGGCGGCCGCCGTCTCGCCGAACGTGTGCTCGCCCAGCACGGCGACGTTGGCGTCGTTGGCGACGTGGACGGGGACACCGAGCTCACGCAGGAGGATGCCGGTCAGGTTGACGTCGATCCAGCCGAGGTTGGGTGCGTTGAGCACGACGCCGCGTCCGTCGACCAGGCCGGGCGAGCCGACGCCGACGCCGAGCAGGGGCCGGTCGGCGGCCTCGCGCAGTTGCTGAGCGAGGCGGACGGCGAGACGGACCGCCGCCTGCCCGGAGGCGCCCTGACGGGGAACATCGATGCGGCCCTTGACCTGCCCGAACAGGTCGAGCACAGCCCCGGTCATGCGGTCATCAGGCGAAAGGTCGAGTGCCACGATGTGGGCAGCGTCGGCGAGCAGGCCGACCAGCGTCGGCGGCTTGCCGACCTTGGTCTCCACCGGAGAGCCGAGCTCGCCGAGCAGGCCGTCGTCGATCAGCCTGCCCACGAGGTCGGAGACGGTTACCCGGGTCAGGCCGGTGACGCGGGCCAGGTCGGCCCGGGAGGCGGGACCGCCGGTGAAGAGGTGCTGCAGGATCAGCGCCCGGTGGTGGCGCTTGGTGTCCTGGGCGAGCAGCTTGCCAATAGGGCGCAGCGGGCGGCGGCGGACGCCAGCGCTCACTTGACCGCTCCCGCCGTCAGGCCGCTCACGACACGCCGCTCGATGAAGGCGAAAAGTATGATCACGGGCACGGTCGCGACCAGGCCGCCCGCGAAGAGGTGGCCCCAGTCGACCGAGTACTGCCCGATGTAGGAGTTGATCGCGACCGTCAGCGGCTGCTGCGAGGTCTGCTCGCCGAGGCTGAGCGTGAGCGCGACGAGGAACTCGTTCCACGCCGAGATGAAGGTGAAGATCAGCGCGGTCACAATGCCCGGCGCGGCCAGCGGCAGCGTGATCCGCAGCAGCGCGCCGACCTTCCCCAGTCCGTCGACCATGGCCGCCTCCTCTAGCTCGGGGGGGATCGAGGAGAAGAAGGCGTTGAGGATCCACACGGCAAAGGCCATGTTGAAGCCGGCGTTGATGATGATCAGCGACAGCGTCGGGGCCAGGCCGAAGTCGGTGAACTCCCGCTGCAGGCCGACCAGCATGGCCGCGGGCTGGAACATCTGGGTTGCGAGCACGAGCAGCAGGAAGGCCGTCCGGCCGCGGAAGCGGTGGCGCGCGGTGTAATAGGCCGCCGGCAGGGCGACAAGCAGCACCACGACGGTGGCGCTGGCGGCGATCTCGAGGCTCGTGCCGATGCTGCCGCCCAGGCCTCCGGCCGACCACAAGGTGGTGAAGTTCGAGAAGGTGAAGTGCTTGGGGAAGATCGTCGCCTCGCCGAGCTCGTGATTGGGCCGTCCGGCCATGACGATCATCTCGAGGTAGGGCAACAGGAAGACTATGGCGACGATGTACGCCGCGCCGGCGACGAGCCACCGGCGGACCGGCAGGCGCGGGCGCGGCGCGGATGACCGGGGCGACGTGGAGCTCAGTGGCGGCGCGGCCTGGACCGTGGCGCTCATCGGTCGACCTGCTCCTTCCAACGGGTGGTGCCGAGGTAGACGACGACGATGACGATGACCAGCAGGAAGTTGATGGCCGACATCGATGCCGACTCACCCACGTCGCCCTGCTTGAGGTCGACCATGTAGATCGTGCTTGTGGCGGTCTGGTAGCCGGGGCCGCCGCGGGTCATCTCCCAGATGATCGGGAATGAATTGAAGACGTTGATGACGTTGATCAGCGTCGCGACCAGGATCGCGGGCCGCAGCAGCGGCAGCGTCACCCTCAGGTAGGCCTTCCACGAGGTCGCGCCGTCGATAGCGGCTGCCTCGTATACGTCCTGGGGGACGCCCTGCAGGCCAGAAAGGATGGCGTAGGTCGTGAACGGCAGCGAGACGAAGACCGCGACCGCCATCATCCACAGCAGGGCGCTGCTCGGTTTGCCGAGCCAGTCCGCCTGGTCCGAGCCGAGCTGCTTGACCACGCCGAGGTGGTGCAGGATCACGTTGATGACGCCGACGTTCGGGTCCAGCGCCCACTTGAAGATCAGCGCGGTCATCATGACCGAGGCGGCCCACGGGATGATCAGCGCCCAACGGGTCACCCGGCGGCCGGGGAACCTCTGATTGAAGAGCTGGGCCAGGCCCATCGAGATCAGCACCGTGACGGTCACGATGGCGACGACCCAGGCCATAGTGCGCAACAGGACCGAGACGAAGTCGGGCTCGTCGAAGAGGTGACGGTAGTTGTCGGTGCCGTTGTAGCCGACGACGAAACCCTCGCCGCCAATGCGCTGGAACGACGACTGGACCATGACCACGACCGGCCATAGCACGGCCACGCCAATGAGTGCGATAGCGGGGCCGAGCCACGGCAGTGGCGATAGCCGGCGGAGAGCGTGCATCGAGTTCATCCTCATGGTTCACCGAATGCGTGGGGCCCGGGACCCGGGCCCCACGCGGAATCGATGGCTGGTGCTATCTAAGCCGGTTATCCGGCCGACGTAGCGGTCTGCTGCAGCTGCGATAGCACCGTCTTCGGGTTGCCAGTGACCGCCGTGCCGATCGTCTGCTGAATCTTGGTCTTCACGTTCGCCCATGCGCTGTCGCTCGGGTACTGGACCGAGTTCGGCAGCGCCGTGAGGAACGGCGAGAACACCGGGTCGGCGGAGAGCGCCTTGGTGGCGGTGGTGGTCGCCGGAAGCAGGTCGTACTCCCGGTCGAAGGCAAGCTGGTACTTGTCCTGGTAGGCGAAGTTGAGGAATTCCTTGATCTGCGCCTTATGGCCGTTCGGGGTGAAGGCGGCGACGTTGTCGCATACGCCGAGAGTGACACGCAGCGGGGCGGTCTTGCCCGCGATCGGGACCGAGGTCCAGTCAGAGTCCTTCAGGACGCCGGCCGACTTGATGATCGGGATGAGGGCCGGCGAGCCGTTGATCATGCCGATGTCGCCCTGGGCGAACTTCTGCCACAGATCGGTGCGGTTGACGGTGCCCGGGTTGGGCTCGGTGTCGCCCGCGGCAACCAGGCCCTTGAGGAAAGTGAAAGCCTCGACGTTAGCCGCGCTGTCGATGGTGTACTTGCCGTTGGCCTGGTAACCGCCGCCGTCGCCGAGCATCCACAGGAGCGACTCGGCCTGGGCCTCCTCGGCGCCCAGCGGAAGGCCGAAGCCGATCTTGCCCAGTTTCTTGATCTTCGCGGCGTCGGCCTTGACCTCGGCCCAGGTCTGCGGGGCGGCCGTGATGCCAGCCTGCGCGAACAGCTTCTTGTTGTAGAAGAGCGTGCGACTGGAGGTCGTGAACGGCATGCCGTACTGGGTACCGTTGTACGTGCCCTGCGCCTTGAACGCCGGCAGCAGGTTCGCGGGGTTCGACAACACGTCCGAGGCGGCGTAGAGCAGGCCGTCCTGGGCGTAGTTGGCGAAGTAGTCACCCTCGGTGATGTCGGGGTACTGCTTGTTCTGGATCAACGTCTGGACCTGCTGGTCAAAGTTGGTCCACGGGATCGACGTGACGTCTACCTTGATGCCGGAGTGGGACTTCTCGAAGGCGCTGACGATGGTGTCCCAGTACTTCGCGCTCGCGTTGCTCGGGCCGGTGCCGTAGTCGGCGACGACGAGCTTGAGGGTGGTCGTACTGCCGCTAACGGACGACGAACCGCTGCCGCACGCGGCGAGAGCCAGAGCGGCAACGGACGCGAGCGCGACGCCACCAGCGATGCGACTCGTGAGCTTCATGTTCATCAAGTCTCTTCCCTGTGCAGTGAACTGGGCCGTCCGACGACGACCGCCTGGAGAGATTTTGTTAGTACACCGTACTTACATATTCCCGTCAAGGGTTTCCGGCGATATCGGCAGTTTGGCCGGGCGGGCGCTGACTCCTGAGTTGGCTCACTTTTGTGCGTACCGGCGCGGCGACATGGGCCCGGCCCCGGCAGCGACGGCCGGCACATGGCAGGCGGGGCGGGAGTGACCAAGGAGCCGGCCACCGACCGGTTCGCCGCGCGCTTCCATGCCGCCGGGTACAGCGTGCTCGCCTTCGATCACCGCCACCTCGGCGAATCCGGCGGAACGCCCAGGCAAGTGGTACGGATCCGGGAGCAACTGGCCGACTGGGAGGCCGCGCTCGACTTCGCCGCGTCCCTTCCCGGCGTGGCGGGCGGCAAAATCGCCGGGTGGGGCTTCTCGCTCGCCGCGGGGCACTTGCTACGTCTCGCGGCCCGGCCCTCGGGCCAGCGGCGTCTGGCCGCGGTGATCGCGCAGGCACCGCTAGCCGACGGCGCAGCGAGCTCGCCGCGAGCGCTCAGATACGAGTCACCCGGAGTCCTTGCCCGTTTCCCCCTGATCGCCCTGCGCGACGTCGTCCGCGGGCTCGCTCGCCGCGAGCCTCTGGTTGTGCCGCTCGCTGGGCCGCGCGGGGCGGTCGCGATGCTCACCACGCCCGACGCTACCGACGGTGATCGTGCACTGAACCCGGGCAACGCCTATCCCGACTGGCAGCAAACCATCGCGGCTCGCTCAGTAGTGCCCATCGCCATGTACCGGCCGGGCCGGACCGCCGACCGTATCGGCTGCCCGCTGCTGGCCGTAATCAGCACCCGCGACCAGTCCGTCCTGGCGGCGCCGGCGCTGAAGGCCGCCCACCGGGCCCCAGCGGGCGAGGTCCTCAAGATCGACGGAACGCATTACGCCGCCTTCGGAGACCAGCACGAGAAGGTCGTGGCCGCGGAGCTTGACTTCCTGCGCCGCCACCTGCTTCGCGATAGTCCCAGCACCGGCTGGGCGCCCCGAGCGTGATCGGGCCCGAACCCGCCTACTCCTGCATGCCGGAGAGCTTGGCGCGGACCATGTCAGCGTCATGATGATCGATGTCGTCGTAGATGGCCAGCGCCTGCTGCCAGGCCTGCCGGGCCTGCGGCAGTTCGCCGGCGGCGGAGCGCACGTCGCCGACGTGGTTCAGGAGGTCTGCCTCGTTGGAGCGGTGGCCGTGCTGCCGGCAAAGGTCCAGAGCGGCTTCGAAATGGGCGGTGGCCCGGACGATGTCGCCGGTATGAAGCGCGATGTAGCCGAGGGTGTCCCGGACGGCATACTCGACGTCGAGCCCGCCGAGCTTGGCGATGAGCGTTAGCGACTGCTCGCAGAACTCGCGGGCCTGCTCGTATTCACCAAGGAGGGCATGGCACCAGGCGACGTTGCCGAGCACTTCGGCCTCTCCGGTCTCATTGCCGATAGCCCGGTAAAGGCGGAGCGCCTCTTGGCTATGACCGAGAGCGTCGGAGTAACGCCCCTCGTCGTCAGCCAGGAGCGACAGGTTCCGCCGGACCCTGGCCTCACCATGGCGATCACCGAGCCGCTGAAACAACGGGAGGCAGCGGTTCAGGTGAGCGCGAGCCTGATCGTAGGAACCGGTCGCGGTAAAGGCGCTTCCCAGGCAGCGGTGGGATATGGCCTGTCCGAGCGTGTCGTCAATACGGGTCGCCGCGGCCAGCGCACCGGACATGAGCGCGATCCGTTCATGCAGGTAGCCCCGCCAGTAGAGATATTCCATCATTGCCCAGGAAAGCTGCCAGGCGCGGCGATCCTCGCCTGTCTCCGCGGCTACGGCGATGGCGGCGAGCAGCACCTGGTGCTCGGCCTCGAACCAGGCCACGGCTTGACCCTGATCGGCGGGCCGCTCGGGAGCGACACCGGCCGCGGGAGCGACGAAGGTGAGCGGCTCCTTAGCCGGATTCAGCAGGTTGGCGCCGCGATCGGCGCTGAGCAAGTAGTAGTCGAGCACCCGGGCGATGGCGGCTTCGCGGTCGGGCGGGAGGTCGAACTCCTGTGCCTGACTGGCGGCGTAAGTACGCAGCAGGTCGTGGAAGGCGTACCGGCCCGGCGCGTGCTCGGTGATCAGACCGTCGCGGGCTAGTTCGCGCAGTAGCCGGGTTGCCTCGGCCCGGCCTATCTCGGCGAGGCTGGCGGCGGCGGGGACGCTGACGTCCGGTCCTGGGTGCAGGCCAAGCAGCCGGAACAGTCGCGCCGCCTCGTCGCTGAGCTGCTGGTAGGACCAGGAGAACACGGTTCGCACGCTGACGGTCGGGTCACCGGTATCGAGAGCGTCAAGGCGGCCAGGAACACTGCGCAATTCGGCCGCCAGTTGCGCTAGGAGGAACCGGGGCCGGGTGGCGGCCCGGGCGGCGGTGACGGCCAGCGCCAGCGGCAGGTGCGCGCACAGCCTGGCGATTTCGCCGACCGCATCGGGTTCGGCGGCGGCCCGAGGATTGCCGATTCGGGTGGTGAGCAGTTGCACGGCCTCGTCTTGGTTGAGAAGGTCCAGGCCGAGCAACTGGGCGCCGCCATCGACGGCCAGCCCGGTGAGCTGGTTGCGGCTGGTGATGATGACCAGGTTGCCCTGGCTGGCGGGCAGGAGCGGTCTGACCTGCTGCTCGTCGCGGGCATTGTCCAGCACGATCAGGATCTGCTTGTCCGCTAGCAGGCTGCGGTACATGGCCGTCTGTGCACCCGCGGTCGGCGGGATGTGCTCTTGCGGCACGCCGAGCGCGTTCAGGAACCCGCGCACCACCTCCGCCGGAGCGGCCGGGTTCCCGGACGGATCAAAACCGCGCAGGTTCGCATACAGCTGCCCATCGGCGAACCGATCCGCGACCTGGTGCGCCCAGTGCACGGCCAGCGCGGTCTTGCCCACCCCGGCGGTCCCGCCGATCGCGGAGATCACCACGGCCCCGGGAACTTGCTGGCCGGGCCGGTCAAGCAGTCCGGTCAGCGCCTGCAGTTCAGCCGAGCGGCCGGTGAAGTGCGGCACCGTCGGCGGCAGATCCCGTGGCGTGACCTGCATAGGTTCGGCAACGGCGGGCCGTGTCGGCGAGTTGGCAGTCAGAACGGGAGCGGAGTCCAGGACCTGCTGGTACAGGTCCTGGAGGCTAGGGCCTGGTTCGACCCCGAGTTCGGTGATCAGGGCGTCGCGGGCGCGGAAGTAGGCGGCCACCGCCTCGGCCTGCCGCCCGCATTGGTACAGGGCCAGCATGAGCTGGCCATGGAAGCGTTCCCGCAGCGGGTGGCGGCCGGTCAGGTCCTGCAGTTCGGGAATCAGTTCCTCGTGGCGGCCTGCATGCAGATCGGCCTCGACGCGCCATTCCAGCGTCTGGACGTGCAACTGGTCCAGATACGGCACCCACCGGTTCCGCAGCATCTGCGAGGGAATATCGGCCAGCGGTTCGCCGCGCCACAACCCCAGCGCCTGGGATGCGGTGCGCCGGGCCTGCGCCCACTGGCCGGCCCGGACCGCTGCGCCCGCTTCCCTGGTCAAGATCTCGAACTGTGCGGCGTCAAGCTCGTCGCCGGAGATCTCGATGGCGTAGCCGGCGGCATGGGTCACGATCCGAGCCGCGGCCCGCTTGTCTAGCTGCCGCCGCAACCGCATGACAAGGGCGCGAGTCGCCTCCGATGCCTGGCGGGGAGGCGCGCCGTCCCACACCAGCTCGGAGAGCTCATCCGCCGGGACCGGCTGGCCCGCCCGCCACAGCAGCACCGCCAGCAGCGCCCGCAACCGGGCCGCTGAAATGCCACTGGGTTCGCCGAAATCATCGGCTATCACCTGCAGTGGCCCAAGCACCCCGAACTTCATGGCTTCTCCCGATACCCTTTCGTGCGCATTAAGGGTATATGCGGGGCAGGCGGTGCTTGGCGGGCGACAGGGGTCAGCGGCCCTGAGCCTTCTGCGGCAGCACGCGTACGCCGACCGGCGGGAACAGCATGAAGGCGTAGGCGCCGATCGCCACCCCGGCCGCGATGGCCATGCTCATCGATGTGGCGTCGGTGCCGTGACCCACGAAGCGGGCGCCGCTCAGCGCGGCGATTGCCACGGCGGCCAGGCCGACGATCGCGGTGCCGATGAGGACCGGCCGCCGGGCCAGGAACGTACGCACGACGGCGCTCACCGCTGAGACGATCAGGACTGCCCCCAGCACGGCGTGGATGGACAGCCCGACCGGGCCGTCCGCGACGGCGCGAGCAAAGCCGGCGGGCAGGCTGGCGCCGTTGTCGGAGGCCGGAAGGTTTCCGTAGAGGTTCACCCAGACGCCGAGGCCGTATTCGAGGAGCAACATCAGCAGCGCGGCGAGGCTGTTCGCCCGAAGTCCCTGCACCGTCCTGGCGCTCCTGACTTCTCCGGAACCGGTCACAGCATGATCCTTCCGCCAGCGATGTCGAGCGTGGTGCCGGTAATCCAGGCCGACGCCTCGGATGCCAGGAACAGGGTGGCCGCCGCCACGTCGGCGGGCTGACCGATCCGGCCCAGCGGGAAGCTGCTCCCCAGATTGCCGAGTTGCTCGTCGGTCATCCAGGTACGCATCCGCTCGTTCTCGATGGCCGAGGGGGCGACACAGTTGGCCCGGATGCCTCGGCCCGCGAACTCGCCGGCCAGATGGCGGGTGAAGGCAATCACCCCGGCCTTGGCCGCGGCGTAAGCGGCGGCGGACTGGGCCGCCTGGCGGGCGGCCGACGATGACATGGTGATGATCGCCCCGCGGCCCCTTTCGGTCATCTGCGGCAGGAAGGCCCGCACGGTCAGGAATGCCGAGGTGAGATCGTCGTCGAGGATCTCTCGCCAGTGCTCAGCGCTCTCTTTCTCGGTCGGCACAGGCATGCCGTTCCCGCCCGCGAACGCGGCCACGATGTCAACTGGACCGAACCGCGCGGTCACGGTCGCGGCCATCCGATCCACCTCGCTGGCAACTGTGCAGTCGGCGGCCACCCACATAGCCCGGCCGCCCCCGTGGTCGATTGATCCGCCCACCCCGGCCAGCGCTTCGGTGTCACGGCCTACTACCGCGACCGCTACCCCGTTGGCCGCCAACGCGGCGGCGGTCGCCGCGCCAATCCCCCGCGACCCGCCCGTGACCACCGCGACCTTGCCAGCAAGGTCCGGGTAGATCGCCGCGATCGCAGGAGGAGGAGGAAGAGCGTGTCCGGTCGTCACTTGATCAGGGTTCTCGCTCATCCTCGAAAGGATAGCCTCTAATACTTAGATGTCAAAGCCTTATATATCTCATCGTGTAGTAGCCTGCACGCATGGTTCCGTCGCAGATTCCCATCGGCCTTCAGCTCACCCGAGTGGCCAGGGAAGTGAGCCGGGCATTCGACAATGCCCTCGAGGACGCCGGCGGCTCGCTGCCGATGTGGCTCGTGCTGCTCAACTTGAAGATCAATCCACGGGCCAGCCAGCGCGAGCTCGCCGAGGCGGTCGGGGTGCGCGAGGCCACGATCACGCACCACCTCAACGCCATGGAGAAGGACGGACTGCTCACCCGCCGGCGCGACCCGGCCAACCGGCGGATCCACATCGTCGAGACGAGCAACGCCGGGAACGCCCTGTTCCTGCGCCTGCGCGACACCGCCGCCGGCTTCGACCGCCAGCTGCGACAAGGCCTGGACGAGGCCGGCCTCGCCAAGTTGCGCGAGCTCCTAGGCTGCCTGGCCGGCAACGTCGGCGGCGACACCGGCGGACCCCCGTGGGCCGGCCTAACCAAAGGTCAGCCCGCATCCTGAGGCGGTCCCCCGTCCGCTCCTGAGGACGGCTCTGCTCGCCGACGTTGGCTAGCTGGTCAAGGCGATGAACCTATGGTCAAGACGGCACGCAGTGCCGCCTGCGCAAATTTTTCTCCCTAATCTTTCGGCGTTGAAAGGTGAGGGAGCAGTTCGGAAACGCTCGGTGCGAGCAGGATGGTGCGCACCGGAATCTTTACGTCGAAGGTCCGGCCAATCACATCGGCCAACTGGAGGGCGATGAGCGAATCACCGCCGAGGTCGAAGAAGTTATCGTCGAGGTCGACTTCCTGGAGGCCAAGTACCGTACTGAACGCGTCGGCTAGCAAGCGTTCTTGCTCTGTCTTAACGCAGCCCGCAGCGCCGAGGCGTCCAAGGCACCCGACAGCCGGTAGCCGAAGACCAGGTTGTCAGCCGGATCGCCCGAGGCTGGCCGCTCGAAGAGCGAGAACTGCGCTAACGGCGGCGGCGGAGGCCCTTCGGAAAGGCCTTCGGCGGGACCTCGGCAAAGCCTTGAGTCATCATGGACCATTCCGCGTGAGTGCCGGACGAGTATTGGCGGTGGCGCGTCGTCCCCCAGTCCGCGGTCGTTGTGTCTGCCAATGATCAGCTGCGCGGCATGTCGAGAATCATTTTGTCATGATTCGCGGGCAAGCGCGAGTGTCGCATGGATGCCCATGTAACTGTGGTTTATCAGGCTAGTGCGTACTATGCGGGCGGCCCCGGCCCCGGCCCCGGCCGGGGCATGATCCTCGGGGCGACCGGGCGTCACCGTTCGGGCGCGCGCGGGCCGGTGCCCGGAATGGGCGGTCTGGCCGGTCCGCCGGCGTTCCCGGGCTGCGGGTCACGGACGACTTAGCCCGGATTACGGACCACTTAGCCCGGATTAGGACGTCTTAGCCCGGGTTAGCGCAAAATTTTGCCGGTTTTATCCTGGTTTTGGTGTCGGTAACCCGGGCTAAGACCGCGTAACCAGGGCTAAGACGTCTAACCCGGGCTAAGGCAGCGTCACCAGGGCCAGGCGGCACCTGCGGGAACAGGCACGTCCGCGGCTGTTCCCGCAGGGACGGGCCTATCTCCCGGCCAGTGCGCACCTTTTTCCCCACGCAAGAAGAAGCACGCAGGCCAACAGGCGCGATCACGAAGATTCCATGATTACGATCAAAGCCAGGTCATCATGGACATTCCGCGTGAGTGCGGGCGAGAGGCGCGAGCGGGTGGCCCACAGATCCGGGAAGCAGGGATTCGACCGGGTGGTGCACAGGTAGGCGGCGCCGACGGAGCCGCCAGTGCCCGGGCGCAGTCCGATGATGCGCTCGACCACCTTCAGGTAGCGAGACCACCACTCCTGGATGCCCTCATCGAGGTCAATCAGCGCCTCGCAGACCTCCTCCGGCGTGGACGAGTCCGCGTAGACCTCGGCGAGCATCGCTTGCAAGCGTTCGTCGGCGTCCCACGCCAGCCTCGGGTCTCGGTCGAGCAGGTCCAAGGGCACGGAAAAGCCGGACGCGCGCAAGAAGCACAACAGCGACCCGAACACCGGCCGCCGCCGCGTGATCGCGTCAAGATTCGCGTCCGCCATGGGCGACGGGAAGTCGCGGCGGCCGTATGCCGCCTCGATGTACCTGAACTGGTACGACTGGAACCCGCTGGCGCTTCCCAGCACCGCGCGGAAGCTGGCGAACTGCCGCGGCCTCATCGTCTCCAGGATGTCCATCTGCCCGACCGCGGTCTTGAGGATCTTGGCGATCCGGCGCGCGGTCGCCAGCGCCCCGCCGCCGTTCCCGGCTTCTAGCCGGGCCTGCGGCCGCTGGCAGGACAGCAGGCCCTCCAGCCGCAAGTACGACATGTAGTTGAGATCATCACCCGCCGAGGTCACGGATAACCACAACGATCTAGCGGAATCTGGCCGCGAAATTAATGAGCGCAGGCAGTCCGGCAAGCACATCCTGACCAGGCAAACCGAAATCGATCAGGCAGGCTGGTTGCGTTACATAAGATCGCAGCACGTTATCCGGAAAATTGGCCGATTCTCCCAGCTGGGTAAGCCCTTCCTCGGAAGTAAAGACGGCGAACGACCTGAATATTTCCCCTTTGGACCAAGCCGTGGCGCACAAATAGGATATCCAGCTAATGCAGCGCTCCGCGAGTTGTTCGATTAGCGGCTCACTATCCGCCGATACCCCCAGGGCATCCGATGCGTAGTCGCTAGTCCAAGATAGCAAGGTATTCTCGACGCGAGACGTATCGCAGAGGCTAGAGCTATCTAGATGGAGCGCTTCATAGTCCTCCACCGAGATAATTCTTCTCAGGGACTCCGCGATCTCTCCAAGCGCATCATAAATAAATGCGCGCGTCACGGCTACCGGGTCGAGCAGGGCGCATCCTGTTACAAGAACGCCTGCGGAAGCGAGCTCAGATGCGACCTGCCCGGCCAAGCCGCATCCGGCGCAATATCCAATAAGTGCGACTTGAGATGGTTCCGTGGCTATTATCGTCTTGCAGATCTCGCGAACACGTTCCCCGTTATCCCAGCAATAGTCCTCGAATATAGTAAGCGGATCTATCTCCAGAACGGCAGTGCCAGGAGTGAACTTCGTTAAGATATTTCGAATATTGTATTCTCGCGCAAATCCGGTGAACTCCATAACAACGAACACGTCGCCCCCTGAGTTCGGCTGGTCAGCTGTCCCGGTACAGCTTCTTCTCGTAATTGCCCGGCGCGTAGTAACGCTCGAGGTCCTCCAGGCTCTCCGTCACGTCCTGCACGCATTTCACCAGGGCCGCGTGCGAGGGCAGCACTTCGGGTTTCCAGGAATCGGGCTTCCACAGGGCAGAACGCATGAACGCCTTGGCGCAGTGGAAGAAGATCTGGTCGATCTCCACGAGCAGCACGAGGATTGGCCGGTGGCCCTTGACGATCAGGTCGTCGAAGAACGGCGCGTCACGCAGCAACCGCGCGCGGCCGTTGATCCGGAGCGTCTCGTTCCGCCCCGGGATGATGGAGAGAACGGCCGCATGCGGGTTGGCGAGCACGTTGAGGTAGCCGTCGGCACGCCGGTTCCCCGGGCGCTCGGCGATCGCGATCGTGGTGTCGTCCAGCACGTGGATGAGTTGCCCGGCAGGATCTCCCTTGGGTGAGGCGTCGCAGTTGCCGTCCGCGTCACAGGTCGCGATCACGCAGAACGGCGATGCCGCGAGCCATTGACGGTCCATCGGATGCAGCCGCGCCCGCTCCTTTGTCGCCGCCCGGGGCGCGGGTACGCCCAGGAGGTCCCGCAATTGCGTCGCTGAGGTGATCTCGTCGTACGCCGCTGTCGCCGCGGCTACCGGTTCAAGCGCCTGCGCCATATTTACCCCTTAGACCCGATAGGTACGATATTACGCCCGGTGTTGCGGGGTCGCGAGCACTCCGGCCTCTGGAATGCACGAAACAAACCCCCAACCATTTTTATAGGAAGAAAATTTTGCCCTGGTTGAATCGCCGTACCAGAGCCGATCGGCCGCACGGTCAGCCCTCACGCGGTTGCGCGGCCCGGGCCAGACCGGCATCGTAAGCGGCGACCGCGGCCTGAAGGCGATCGCGCACGCCAAGCTTGCCCAGCATGCTCTGCACGTGACTTTTCACCGTAGTCTCCGCCAGGTGCAGTGTCGCGCCGATCTCGGCGTTTGACAGCCCGCGGGCCACCAGCAGCAGCACGTCGACCTCGCGCGCGGACAGCAACTCCCTGATCTGCCGTCCGTCGTTCCCGGCCGCGGCCGAGTCCTGCGCCATCCTTTCCAGCAGCCGCCGCGTCACCGACGGCGCGAGGATGGCCTCGCCTCCGGCGATCACCCGTACCGCCTCGATCAGCTGGTCGGCGGTGGCCTCTTTGAGCAGGAAGCCGGACGCGCCGGCTCGGAGGGCCTCGGTGACATAGGCGTCAAGGTGGAAGGTGGTCAGCATCAGGATCTTGGTCGGTACCGGAGCGGTACCACGAAGCAGCGCCCTGGTGGCCGCGACGCCGTCCAGGCGCGGCATCCTGATATCCATCAACGCCACGTGCGGACGGAGCCGCCGCACGGCCTCGACGGCTTCGGCGCCGTCACCGGCCTCGCCAACGACCTCCATATCCGGCTCGGACTCGATGATGGCCCGCAGACCCGAGCGGACCAGTACCTGGTCGTCGGCGATCAGGACCTTGATTGTCACAGTGTCTCCTGGTCATGCAGGGGTATCGATGCCTCGACCTCGAACCCGCCGCCCGGCCGGGCACCGGTGCGCAGCGTCCCGGCATAGGCGGCTACCCGCTCGCGCATCCCGACGATCCCGTGGGCCGAGCTCGCGGCCCGGCCGCTGGGTCCGGCGCCGTCATCGTGTACCGAGACCCGCACCGTTCCTCCGCTTCGGATGATGGTGACGCCGGCCTTCGCATCGGATCCCGCGTGCTTGAGTACGTTGGTCAGCGACTCCTGCACGATCCGGTAGACCGCCAGTGCGATTCCGGGCGGCAGCCGCATCGGCTCCACGTCGAGCCGCGTCTCCAGGCCACCCGCGCGCAGGCTCTCGATGAGATCGCCCACCTGCTCGAGCCCAGGCTGCGGGCCCAACTCCTCCGTGGTTAGCAGCACCGTGGCTGGCAGCATCTCGGCTTCCGGGCGGAGCACGGCGAGCACGCCGCGCATCTCCGCTAGCGCCTGCCGGCTCGCGGCTGAGATCCTGCTCAAGAAGGCGGGCACCGCATCTGGATCCGACCGGACCGAGCGGGCCGCCGCCTCCGACTGGATCAAGATCAGGCTGATCGAGTGGCCGATGACATCGTGCAACTCGCGGGCGATGCGCAGCCGTTCGTCCACGACCGCCCGCGCGGCGCGCTCCCCTTCCTCCGCCTCGAGCCGGGCCGCACGCTCCCGGAGTTCCGCCACGTAGTCACGCCGCGTGCGGAGCGCATACCCGACAACCCAACTCGCCGCGACCATCGCCCCGAGAGTGAGCGAGGACCAGGATCCGGGCTGGTCGCGCGCGCCAGGAGCCGTGGCCGCCACGGCCAGGGCGATCGCGGCGACCAGCGCGCCGGCCGCGCTTCGCAGCGTCCCGGCGAACTCGGTCTCCTGGGCGCGCTGCCCGTGCATGGCCAGCGCATAGGCGGCGCAGCACGAAGCGGCGACCGCCGGGACAGCCGGATAACCGACGACGAGCATGAACACGCCTACCAGCGTCGTCGCGGCGAGCACCACTGCCGGCGCCCGCCGCCGGGCGAGGAGAAGGAGTCCCTGCCCGAGCGCGAGCGGCACGATGGCGCTGTGCGGCAGCCAGGCAGCGACCTTGTCCCAGGACCCGGCCGTGGTGAGGAGCGCCGCGGCCACGCTGACAGCCACGTCCGCCACGACCCGGCCCGGCTTCCACGCAAGCACAGCCACCATCATGCCCGCCGTTCCCGGCTCGGCGCGTCAGGCGTCGTGGCCGCGAAGCGACAACGCCGCGGCGACGCCAAGGACCAGGATCCAGGCCGCGGTCGCGACCACCGCGGCGCCCGTGCCAGCGACGCCCGGCCCGTGTCCCGGATGCGTGAAGTACAGCGCGCCGCCAAGGTTCACGGGGAGATACGGCACGAGATCCCGCTTCAGGAAATCGTCAGGAAGGCCGCTGGTCAGCACCGGCAGCACAAACAAGACCGCGAACACGCCCGAGATCGCCGCGGCGGCGCTGCCCCGCAGCAATACGGCGCCGAACAAGCCGATCAGGGCTACCGCCGTCATGTAGCAGACCGCGCCCAGCAGGTGGCTGAGCACGCCAGGATCGCCGAGCGAGACGTGCGGCAGATGACCGCCGGCCAGCAGTGCCTGGCCGGTGAGGATCGCCGTGAAGCAGATCACCGCCGACACCGTGAACGCGACCAGGCCGGTCAGGACCGCCTTCGCGGCCAGGACCAGGCCGCGCTGCGGCGTCGCCATGAGGGTCGTGCGGATCAGGCCGCGGCCGTACTCATTCGTGACGACTAGCGCGCCGAGCATGCCGAGGAAGATGGCGCCGATCACCACGAAACCGATGTTGGTGTCGAACGGCACGAACGAGGCCTTCCGCACCGCGTCCAGATGCTTCCAGTTCGCCGCGTAGTTCGAGCACACCAAGTCGGCCAGTCCGATGCACACAACCACGGCCAGCAACGGCAGCACGAGCATGGATCGCAGCGACCGCAGCTTGATCCACTCGGAGGCGAAAGCAGCCCGTGCCCGGCGGTAACCCGTGGGTCGCGCGTGCCCCGCCGAGCTCTTGCTCAAGGCGGCCATAGTGTGGGCCATTACGCGTCTCTCCTTTTGATGAGTGCGAACGCGGCGAGGGCGGCCGCCGCCACATATGCGGCCAGGACACCCAGTCCCTCCCAGTGCCCGAGCGTGTACGCGCCGCCCGGCAGCAGATGCCAGGCCTGCCCCCCGGCATTGCCCGGCAGGTATTCGCCGAGCTGGGATCCGATCTTGCTCGGGAGCAGCGCCAGCGCGGCCGGCAAGACGGCCACAAGCCCGAAGAGAGCGGCCAGGGCCGCGGGCGTACGCCGCACCAGGACGCCGATGAACAGGCCGAGCAGGCCGATGCAGGTGAGGTACAGGCCGGCGCCGAATACCGCCGTCAGGACGCCCGGATCACCGATCCCGACGTGCTCGGCCGGACTGGACAGCAGACTTTGCCCGAGGAAGAACGCCGGGAACGACAGCGCCGTGCACCAGGCCCACACCACCAGCGCGAACACCAGCGCCTTCATTGCCAGCACCTGGATCCGCTGCGGGGTGGCCAGGAACGTGCCGCGGATCAGGCCGCTGGAGTACTCGCCGGTCACGGTCATGACGCCGAGCGCGCCGATGAACAACTGCGCCAGCGCGATCGCCTGGAAAGTCGTGGCGACGGGGTCGAACGTGGCCCTGGCGTTCGGCGACATCGCCGCCCAGCCGCCGCGGGACTGGGAGTCCAAGAGCCAGGCGCCGAACAGCATGATCGCCGCGGTGACCAGCAGGTTCAGCGGGCCAGAACGCACCGAGCGGAACTTGATCCATTCGCTCAGCCAGGTGGCCCGCAGACGGGAATCCAGCGAGATGTTCCGGCGCGGAACGGTGCCCGCCTGCGCGCTCACGACGCCACCGGTAGCGGAGCCCGGTACTCGACGCTTTCACCGGTGAGGTGGAAGTAAGCCTCCTCCAGTGACGCGGTCACGTCGCGCAGTTGATGCAGCACATGACCGCGTTCAGCGGCCAGCTCTCCGATCTGCTTCGACCCGAGCCCGGTCACGCCGAGCGTCCCGTCCGGCTCCAGCGTGACCTGGGCTCCGTTGGCGCGCAGGTCCGCGGCCATCCGCTGCGGGTCGGCGGAGCGGACCTCGACCCGCGCGGCGGAGTTCTGGGCGATCAGCTCGGACAATGGCGTGTCCGCGAGCAGTCGTCCGCGGCCGATGACCAGCAGATGGTCCGCCGTCAGCGCCATCTCGCTCATCAGGTGACTGGAGACGAGGACCGTGCGGCCTTCCTCGGCCAGCGCGCGCATGAGCGTCCTGATCCATGCGATCCCCTCGGGGTCGAGCCCGTTGACCGGTTCATCGAACAACAGCGTGCCCGGATCGCCGAGCAGCGCCCCCGCGATGCCGAGCCGCTGGGACATGCCCAGGGAAAAGCCGCCGACCCGCTTGTGCGCCACCGGCATCAGCCCGACCTGCTCGAGCACCTCATCGACCCGCTCGCGGGCGATCCCGTTGGCCGCGGCGAGGCTGAGCAGGTGGTTTTCCGCCGAGCGGCCTGGGTGCACGGCGCGCGCATCCAGCAGCGCCCCGACCTCGTGCAACGGCCACACCTTGCCCTGGTAACCGCACCCGGCCATGGTCACCGTGCCCGAGGTCGGCAGATCGAGCCCGAGGATCATGCGCATGGTCGTCGACTTGCCCGCACCGTTCGGCCCGAGGAACCCGGTGACCCGCCCCGGCTTGACCTGGAAGTCGATTCCGTCGACCGCGACCGTACCGCCGTAGACCTTCTTCAGTGATTGCGCCTCGATTATGGCGCCGTTGTCGCTCATGCCGGCGACGCTACGATCCGCCCGAGCCCGCCGACCTCAGCCGAAGGAACGAAATGGCGCTCCGCGCCCCGCGACGACTCCTCCTCAAGAAGGAGGCGAGGACGCGGCCAGGAAGCAGGTCTGCTGCCACGCTGGCGGCTTGCCCGGCCGCGGACGCCGACTCCCCGAGCCCAGGTGCACCGGGTAGCAGAACAGCCGGTACTCGTCGATGAGATCGTGCTCGATCAGGGTCTGGGCCAGTTCGCCGCTGCCGTGAACCTGCAGTTCGTCCCCGGGCGGGTCGGTGACGCGCGGCCAGTGGCCGCTGAAGATCTCATAAGTCTTCCTTCCCAGCAGGAAGGCACTGGCGTGGCCGAACCAGCCGACCACGGCGGCACCGCCTTCGTCGTCACCGAAGGGAAACGTCCACCCGCCATGGGTGAACCCGCCCGACGGGTCTTCGTCCGGACCGCCCGGTGCCTGCAGGACACCGTCGAGGGTCAGGAACGTGTGCATGGTCAGCCTCATCGTCATCTCCTACCTTCTGCTTCGTCTGTCTTCCTGCCTCTGCTACGAACGGCCCCCGCCAAAATCGACACGGATAATGACTCGCATGTCCGCAACCCTGAAGGCGGCGATTGCCGGCCTCGTGTCCGGCCTGGAACCCACCGATGCCCTCGGACGGGATCACCGCCGGGACACGCTGTCGTGGCTGGCCGGGACCGATGACATCTTCCGCCGGGCGAAACCTGCAACCCCGTCCCCCCATCTGGTGTCGTACTTCCTTCTCCTCGACCGGCGGGCCGGGAACGTGCTCCTGTGTGATCACCGGCTGTCCGGACTATGGCTACCACCAGGCGGGCATGTTGAACCCGGCGAGCACCCGCTCGACACCGTCCGTCGAGAGGCCGCTGAAGAACTCGGCGTCACAGCAGTGTTCGACGATGAGTTCGGCGACATGCCGTTCTTCCTCACGATGACCGAGACCGTGGGCCCGCCCGCCACGCGGCATGTGGACGTCAGCCTCTGGTTCGCCCTCACCGGACGCGTCGAACAGCCCTTGCATCCCGACCAGCGCGAATTCGCCCAGGTCCGGTGGCGGGCGGTCGCCGAGCTCCGTCCCACCGCCCCCGACCGGCGCGAACCCCACCTGCTGCGCGCCTTGGACGCGCTGGGGCTCGGCTTTTAAATGTCCCGAGGGCTTGACGGATAGTTCGGTCTGTATGACGATAACGGCGCTATGCCAAGCCTCCGCGCGTTGCCGCGGCGGCTGCCTGGGCCCTCCCGCAAAGGGCCTCTGGGGCGCGGGAGAGCCGCATTCTGCACCGCAGTCCCCCGGGGGCATTTACCTCACTGTGGAGGTTCAATGCCGACCGGTAGCAAACGACTCCGTGGAACGGCCGCACTGCTTTCAATGTTCTTATTGCCGCTCGCGCTGCTCACCACGACCACTGGCGCAACGGCGGCGACGTCCATGTCCCGTACGTCCAGCGGGCACCAGGGCGCCGGCCAACCTACATCGACGAGCCTGGGACAGTTCTCCCCGACCTTCACCGGCCCGGCCGCGACCGGCTGCAACACGGCAGGCTGTTCCCTGCTTACCGGCCCGACCCGGGTACCATCCACCCGATCCATTGCCACCAGGCCGCAGGCGGCCGGCCGCCAGTCGGCCAAGGCCGCGCAGCAGCACACCATGCCGCTGCCCGTGCTCCCGCGTACCAGCGCTGCCCGCACCAGCGGCAGGGCAACGAGTGCGGCCGCTCCCGTCATCCCGACCGTCAGCTGCCAGCCGCAGGGTCCTGGTTGCGACACCGTCAGTTCCTCGGCGGGAGGCGCGGTCGGCGTCAAGGGCCTGAACGCGGTCGACAGCGGAACGCTGCCGACTAATCCGCAGGGCGACATCGAACCCCCTGACCAGGGCCTGTGCGCTGGCAAGGGCAACGTCGTCGAGGCGAACAACATCGGCGAGCTCATGGTCTTCAACGCGGGCCTGCGCCGGCTGTCAGGAGCGATCCCGCTGGACACCGTGATGGGACTCACCGCCAAGGGCTGGAGTTCTGGCGGGGATCCCTCGTGCGTCTTCGACCCCGACCACGGCGGGCATTTCTTCTTCACCGAGATCGCGTCGGCCAGCACCGAGGCCTCCGGCGGCCCGTTCTCCGGGTGCTTCGCCGGGATAGACAACGGCTGCTTCGAATCCATCGCGGTGACCGTCGGCTCGAACCCGTTCGGCCCGTACAACGTGTACTACCTCAACGCCAACTACAACCCGGCCGAGCCGGGATCGCCCAACCTGCTCAATGACTTCGCGAAGATCGGCACGTCGGGCAACGCGTTCCTCATGATGTACGACGAGTTCCCCCTCCTCGGGAGCAACCCCGGCCTGGGCGGCGGAGGCTTCAACGGAGCGCAGGAGTTCGCGTTCGACAAGGACGCGATGGAGGAGGGCCAGCCGGTCACCAACCGCGACGGAAGCCCGAACACGCGCTTCAACGTCGCCATAGAGAACATGGGCCTGCTGCCGACGCCAGACGGCACCTGCTTCTCCGACAACCAGAACAACCAGCCCGGAGTGACGTGCTGGATCCAGGTGATCCCGGCCCAGCCGCCGGACTCAGCCCAGTTCGACAACAGCAACGGCGGCTCCGCGTTCATGCTCGCGACGCTCGACTTCCACGGGCAGGGCGACAACCGGCTCGCCGTCTTCGACTGGACCGGCCTGCGCGGCCTGGATAGCCGCAACTGCTTCGCCTGCGGCCGCATCCAGTTCGGCGGCCAACTGTTCTCCGACGTGCTGTCCTACGACAACGGAGCCCGGGCCCACCAGAAGGCCGGCCCGATCCCGCTGGGCGACGAGTGCGGAGCGGCCGGGCTGAGCACGGGCAACCCGCCGCCGGCGAGCTGCCCGGAGGGCACGATCGCGACTAACGGCGACGGCGTCACCCAGGCCTCGCAGGCACAAGGCCAGCTGTGGGCTACCTCCGAGACGGGCATCAGCCAGACGTTCTCCTCGGAGGCGACCCCCGAAGCGCATCAAGGCGTCGTCTACTGGGTCGTCGGCACCGACAGCTTCGACCGGCACGGGTTCTTCACCCTCAGCAGCCAGTCGTATGTCTCGCCGGCGCACGAGGACCTGTCGATGTCGGCCATCGCCGCTGAGGGCTTCCGCCACGAAGACGGCGGAAACGGCCGTGCCATCGTCTTGTTCACCTTGACCGGTGACGGCGGGCCGACCGGGGCAGACAACGGGGGCTTCTTCCCGAGCACTGCCTACGGCCGCCTGACCAGTTTCTCGAACGGCATCTTCGGATCGGTGATCAACATCGCCGACCCGGGCCAGTCGCCGCAGGACGGCTTCTCGGAGTACCAGGGATTCCCTGGACGGACCAGGGCGCGCTGGGGCGACTACAGCGAGGGCGTGTTCCTGCCAGGAACCGGCAGAATCTATTTCGCCAATGAATACATCCAGTTCCCGAACTGCACCGGCGCGGACTTCACGCTGACGCTGGGTACCTGCGGCGGGACCAGAGACGGAAGGGCCAACTGGGGCACCTCAGTCAATTCCGTCGTGCCGTAACTGAATCCTGCCCGTCTTTAAGTAGTGCTGGCCGGGTGTCCGCGGGTCACGTCACCGCGGGCATCCGGCCTTAGCCGTTACCGTTGTCCTGGCCGTTGTTGCCCTGACCGTTGTCCCCCCGGACCGTTGCCGGGATCCTTACCAGGCGGTCCGTGACCGCCAGGTCCCTTTCCGCCCGGACCCTTGCCGGCATGGCCGTTGCCGTGGCGACCAGGGCGCCGGTCTTGTCCAGGTGGCGCCTCCGCGCCTGTGAGCGTGACCCTGCTTCCGACCCGCAGCTTGCCGGCCGGCCCAACCGCCACGACCCGGCCCGGGGCCAAAGCGGCGGTCACCCGCCACCTAATCAGTACCGTCAGGTGACGCCGTTCTAGCTGCGCCCGGGCGAACCCGATCGGTTCTCCGATCAGGACGCGACGGTCTACCTCCACCCGCGCGGCCTTCGCCAGCTGCGTGGACTGGCCGCCGGTCCCCGGGGTGCTACCTCCCGCCTGCCGGTCCCCCGTGCCGGACAGGCCGACCGCGAGCAGGCCGATAAGCACCGCCGCGATCGCGGCTCCGAACCCGATGGCGAGCCTCTTCCCGGTGCGCCGCTCCTGAGCCGGCAGAGCGGCGGTCACTCGCCGAGGACCCCGCGGAACTGACCCGGACTCGGCGGCCTCGAATCCCGCCCAGGCCTTCGCCGGGGCAACGGCCAGCGCCGCCGTCGACGGAGCGGCCAGCGCCGCCGACGATGGAGCTGCCAGCTTGCGGTGCAGGTCAGCAGTCCGGGCCGCCACCTCCGAGGCGCTCGCCGGCCTGTCTTCCTGATCCTTGGCCGTCAATTGCCCCACCAGCTCCGCCAGTTCCGGCGGCACAGACGGCGGCAGCGGCGGAAACGGCCGCTCGCAGTGGGCCAGTGCCACTTCCAGCACGGTTCCCTTGAACGGCGGGGCCCCGCTCAGGCATTCGTAGGCCACGACTCCAAGCGCGTACAGGTCGGACGCGATGGTGGCCCGGGCTCCGAAGGCGCGCTCCGGCGCGAGATATCCCGACGAGCCTAGAATCATCCCGGTCCTGGTCAGGGGCACCGACTCGGCCGCTTGCGAGATGCCGAAGTCGGTGACCTTCACGGTGCCCGACTTGCTCACCATCAAGTTCGACGGCTTGATGTCACGGTGGATCAGGCCGACCTCATGCGCGGCCTGCAGGCCCGCCGCCGCCTGCGCGATGACCTCCAGCGTCCGCGCGACGCCGATCGCGCCCCCGCGTTCCAGCTCGCGGTCCAGCGACTCGCCCTCGACCAACTCCATCACCAGGTACGGGGGATGCGCAGGAGCGGAACCACGGTAGTCGTAGACACGCGCGACGTTCTCGTGCGAAACCAGCCCCGCGTGCCTGGCCTCGGCCTGGAACCGGCGCAAGGTTTCCTCGTGTCCGGCCAGGCTGACGTGGAGCAGCTTGACCGCCACCGGCCGATCAAGCACCTGGTCGCGACCGCTCCAGACCTCGCTGAAGCCGCCCGCCCCGATCTGCCCGATCAGCTCATAGCGGCCGTCTACCACACTGTTGAAATCCGGCACTCAGCGCCGCTACCCCAAGCCCGCCGTTCAAATCTTCGCCCCGGCGCATCGAGCGGCGTTTGCGGTCAGCCGACGAAGACAATCCATTGGCAGAAAGCTTTGCGGTGGCCTCGTTCGCCCGGCAGATGCAGACGCCCGAGAGGCCAGCCATCACTGGCCGACGCGGCCGTCGATCCGCTCTCGCAGCAAGTCGGCGTGGCCGCAATGGCGGGCATACTCCTCGATCATGTGGATGAGCACTTCGCGCAGCGCGATCGGGGTGCCGTCCTTCATGGCGCCCTTCACGCCAAGATCATCAGATCCGGCGACGAACTCCTCCGCGAACGCCACCTCTTCGCGCCAGGCCCGCCAGGCGTCCGCGACGACCGCCGGGTCGGCAACCGCTCCGGCCCAGTCAGCGTCGGCCACGTCCTGCGACCAGTACAGCGGTGGCGCGTCGGCCTGGGCCATCACCCGCCTGAACCAATTGCGCTCCACGTCTGCCATGTGCCTGACCAAGCCGAGCAGAGACATTGTCGAGGGCGGCACCGACCGTCGGGCGAGCTGATCCGCGTCGAGGTCGGCGCACTTCATTTCCATCGTCAGCCGGTAACCGCGCACGTAGTCGAGCAACGTCGCCCGCTCGCCATCCAGTACTCCGCCCTTGAACCTCGGGTCCTGCGACTCGTCCATCCAGACGTTGGAGTCGGGGCCCAGCAGGTTCCACCGTTCCGGCACGGCTTCGCCGGCGTTGTCCTCAGTCACGGGCTATATCTTGCCGCACGAGCCGAGGCCGGTCAGTGCGGGGCGGGCGGTTACGCGAGCTTGCGGGCCACGCCTCCCCACAACGCGGCCGCCGCCGCCGACTCGATCTCGGTCTGCGGGTGCCACTTGGAAAGCTGGACCACACCGGGCTCCAGGAGGTCAAGCCCGTCGAAGAAGCTCGTCACCTGCGCGTGATCGCGAAGAACCAGCGGCGCGTCGAGCTGCCTCTCGTTGAGCGCCTTGGCGAAGTCGGCCAGCTCAGGGTAGATGTCCGCGGTGAGGTGGCAGATCGCGAGGTAGCTGCCCGGCGGGAGAGCCTCGACCAGCGTGCGGACAATCCCTGGCGGGTCGTACTCATCCCCGACGTTGTGCAGGATGCCCAGCAGCAGCAGCCCGATCGGCTTGGCGAAGTCCAGTGTCTTGGCGGCCTCGGCCAGGATCTTCTCGGGCTCGCGCAGGTCCGCGTCCAGGTAGGCGACGATACCCTCGCGACGGCCTTTCAGCAGCGCGTGCGCGTGCGCCAGCACGATCGGGTCGTTGTCCGCGTAGACAATCCTGGCGTCAGAAGCGACTGACTGGGCGACCTGATGCACGTTCTCCCCGGAAGGAAGACCGGTCCCGATGTCGAGAAACTGCCGGATCCCGGCCTCGGCCAGAAACCGCACCACCCGCCGCAAGAAGGCCCGCGCGGCCCGGGCGGACTCGGCCGTCTTCGGAAAGGCCTTGATCCCGGCCTCGGCTGCTACCCGGTCGGCCTCGTAGTTGTCCTTGCCGCCAAGAAAATAGTCATACACCCGCGCCGGGTGCGGAACGCCAGGATTGATTCCCGGGATTTCCCGATGCCCAGTCCCCGTACCACCAGGCGCCATTCCAGTCATAAACAAACTCTACCGGCACGCACGGGCCCACGCTGGCTTCCCACGCCCCGCGGCCGACAGGACCCGGCCTGGCCTGAACCGACTGGTACAGTGCGCGGTTAGCATGGGCCCATGCCAGCAGAACCGAGGACCGGGCGCGGGCGCGCAAGCCGCGAGCGGATCGTGGAGAGCGCCGCCGAACTGTTCGCCGAGCGCGGAGTGGCGGCGACCAGCCTGGACGAGGTACTGGCGGCCGCCGGGGCAGGCAAGAGCCAGTTGTATCACTACTTCAGCGGCCGCGACGAACTGGTTGAGGCGGCCGTCGGGCATCGCTGCTCGCAGGTGATGGCCGGGCTTACGCAGGCGCTGGGTGAGGTAGGGACGCTGGCCGGGCTCGAGCAGGCGCTGGCCGGTTTCGTGGCCGGATACGAGCAGATGGGCCTGCCGGGATGCCCGATCGGGTCACTGGCGGCCGAGGTGGCCGAGCACAACGAGGGCGCCAGGAAGCAGGCCGCGGCGGCGTTCGACACCTGGGAGCGACTGTTCGCGCAGGCGTTGGAACGGATGCGCGAGCGCGGGGAACTGCGCGCGGACGCCTCGCCCGCGACGCTGGCCACGGCACTGCTGGCGAGCCTCGAAGGCGGGATGGCGCTGAGTCAGGCCCGCAAAGATCCGGCGCCCTTGCACATTGCCCTGGAGGCGGGGCTGGACCAATTGCGAGCACGCCTGGCCTAGCTCTGTACTAATCGGTCCAGTTACTGCTAGCCTCATGACTGTACTAATCAGTACAGTCCTTGGAGGCTATCCCGTGACCGCGCAACCTGGTTCCGTCCTTGACACCCGCCGAGGCAGGCTCGTGCTGCTGCTGTTGTGCGCGGTGCAGTTCCTGGACGTCGTCGACTCCTCGATCATGAACGTGGCCCTGCCGTCGATCCGGCGTGACCTGGGCTTCTCGGTGCAGAGCCTGCAGTGGGTGCTGTCGGGTTACCTGGTCACCTACGGCGGGCTGCTGCTGCTCGGCGGCCGGGCCGGCGACCTGCTCGGCCGTCGGCGGCTGCTGATCGCCGGCACCGCGCTGTTCGCGGCCTGCTCGCTGACCGGCGGCCTGGCCGTCAACGCGGGCATGCTCGTGGGGGCGAGGCTAGGTCAGGGCGCGGGTGCGGCATTGATGGCGCCCGCCGGGCTGTCGATCCTGACCACGACGTTCAGCCAAGGCACGGATCGCGGCCGGGCGCTGGGCATCTGGGGCGCGATCTCCGGCCTGGCCGCGGCCGCCGGCGTGTTCCTGGGCGGCGTGCTGACGCAAGGACCGGGCTGGCGGTGGGTGCTGTTCGTCAACTTGCCCGTCTGCGTGCTGATCGTGGCTGGTGCGCTCCGCCTCCTGCCGGGCAGTGAGCACCGGACGCGGCCGGCTGGCTTCGACCTCCCCGGCGCCGTGCTGGGGACCGCGGGCATGCTGCTGGCCGTCTACGCCCTGGTCCGGGCACCGCAGCAGGGCTGGGGCAGCGCCCGGACGATCGGCGAGCTAGCCACCGCTGGCGTCGTGCTCGCCATCTTCATCATCACCGAGCTGCGCCGCCGTGATCCGCTGTTCCCGTTCTCGATCTTCCGTACCCCGGGCCTGGCGGCGGCCGATGCCACGCAGATGATCGCGTTCGCCGGGTTCGTGTCGGTGTTCTTCTTCCTCACTCTCTACATGCAGAACGTGCTCGGCTACTCACCGATCAGGGGCGGTTCGGCCTACCTGCCGGTCACGGTCGGCATAGCGATCGCCGCCGGCATCTCTTCGAAACTGTTCGCGCGCACCGGCACGCGGCCGGTCATCGTCGTCGGCTCGCTGGTTGCCGCGGCCGGCATCTTCTACATCTCGCGCATCCCCGTTCACGGCAGCTATCTCACCAGCCTGCTGCCCGGGCTGGTCATCATGGCCTTCGGGATCGGCGCGGTTCTGGTCGCCGTTACCACCGCGGCCAACGCCGGCGTCCGCCCCGATCAGGCCGGGCTCGCCGCCGGCCTGCTCTCGGCGTCTCAGCAACTCGGAACCGCCCTGGGCCTGGCGATCTTCTCCGCCGTGGCGACCGCGCGCACAGCCGCCCTGCTCCGCGCCCATGCCCAGCGAGACCTGGCTCTCACAGGCGGGTTCCAGCACGCCCTGCTGGCCTGCGCCATCTTCCTGGTCGCGGCCGCCGTCATCGCCATGCGCGCCGCGAACAGCCGAGGCGAGCCGACAGCGCCACCCGCCTCGGCCGACCCCGCCGACCCAGATCTGGTCCTCGCCTCTGACCTGACCGACTAAGCCGCCCGAGCCCCGTCACAAACTGTTACCAACGAGGAGCACCTGATCATGAACATCACCGTCTTCGGAGCCTCCGGCGGCATCGGCAGCCAGGTCGTTGACCTCGCCGCCGAGCGCGGTCACCAGGTCAGGGCCATCTACCGCTCCGCCCCGGCCGAGCCGCCGCCGAGCGAGGCAGAAGTCCTCGTCGCTACGGACATCTTCGACGCGGACCTGGCGGCGAAAGCCATCGACGGCGCCGACGTAGTGGTCACGGCGGTCGGCCCGAACTTCGCTACCCGTCACAACCCTCGCTCCGCCATGACCTCGCCCGCCGACCTGCACCAGCGACTGGCCAGGACCCTGGTCGCCGCGATGACCGCGTCCCCCGCCCCGGCCCGCCTGATCGCGGTCAGCACCGCCAGCATGGGACCGGCCGACAAGGTCATGGGCCCCGGGCCGAGGCTGCTGTTCGGCTTCTTCCGTAACGTGCCGGTACCTAACCTCGGCCGCGTCGGCAAGGACCTGCAGGCCATGGAAGACGTACTGGCCGCCAGCGACCTCGACTGGTACGCGCTGCGGCCCGTCAAGCTCACCGACGGCCCGCTCACCGGCAACGTCCGGGCCAGCGAACGCTTCCGCATGAAGACCATCTCCCGGGCCGACGTCGCCTTTCAGATCCTCGCCGTCGCCGAGGACCGGGCCGGGAACCGGGGCACCCGGATGCCGCGCACCCCAGTGATCACCAGCGGCTAGCGGCAAGCCGCGGGCGAGACCTACCTCTGGTCCCAGCCTCAAGCCCAGTGCCCCTGGCTCAGGCCAGCGATCACGGAGTCTTTGCCGCTCCGCGCCGCCGAAACTCACCACAATCAAGAGAAACTGTCCGGAATGCGCGGTTTACGGTGGAGAGTTGTCGCTGCGTGGAGAGTTAGCCGCGGGAATCCGCGGTCAACGCTCCACCACGCGGAAACTCTCCACGATCACGATCACGATCACGATCACGATCACGACCGCGCCGTGCCCTTTAGACGAACCCACGACCTTGATGCCCGATTTGTCCGATCAGAACTTCTCGCTGATGCGTTGTCCGTTAAGAGTCTCGCCAATTCCTCCTGGAGGCCGGTCGAAGCCCCGTCACCCCGGATAACCGAGTCATAACCGCGTGATACCGTGTGCCTCCGGGTTTATCAGGATCGGTGTCGGATTGGGGTAGACGCCGTGCAGTTTGGGGTGCTGGGGCCGCTGCAGGTGATAGCCGGGGATTCCGCCGTACCAGAACCGGCATTAGCTGCCCGGCTGAGGACGCTGCTGGCGGTGCTGCTGTGGCGGCCGAACCAGCCCGTGCCGATCGACGAGATCGCCGAGCTGGTATGGGATGGTACGCCGCCGAGCGGGGCGCGGGAGTCGACCAGAGCCCTGGTCATGCGGCTGCGGAAGCGACTCGACGAGCGGGCGGCCGCTCGGATCGTGACGCGTGCTCCCGGGTACTCGATCGAGGTGTCAGGCGACGAACTGGATGCGTCGCGGTTCGAGACACTGACTCAGGAGGCGGGAGCGGCGGTCCACGCGGGCCGGTGGGCGCAGGCGGCGCGGACCGCGGCGCAGGCGCTGGACCTGTGGCGCGGTGCGGCGCTGGCCGACATCGGCAGCCAATTGCTGCAGGATCACTGGGTGCCGCACCTGGACCGGCTGCGGGTGCAGGCACTGGACTGGCGCATCGAAGCTGACCTGCATGAAGGCCGCCACGGTCAGCTGATCCCCGAGCTCGCGGACGCCACGGCGCTGCATCCGCTGCACGAACGTTTTCATGGCCAGCTTATGCTCGCCCTGGTCAGGAGCGGACAGCAGGCCGAGGCGCTGGCCGCCTACGAGCAGGCACGCGGCATTCTGGACCGCGAGCTGGGCGTCGGACCAAGCGCCGAGCTGCGCCGGCTGCACGAGCGCATCCTCGCGCGCGACGCGAGCCTGATGACGGCGCCGGCACCTGCGCAGGCCGAGCCCGTGGCGGGTGGCCTGGTGCTCGGAGTACCGCGACAACTGCCCGCCGCGGTGACCTGGTTCACCGGCCGGAAGGGCGAGCTGGCCGAGCTGACTCAGATGCTGGAGCGGGCCGGCTCCGGCGTACCGGGGACGGTGGTGATCAGCGCGATCGGCGGGACTCCGGGAGTCGGCAAGACAACCTTGGCGGTCCACTGGGCGCATCAGGTGGCCGCGCGGTTCGCCGACGGCCAGCTCTACGTCAACCTGCGCGGATTCGATCGCCTCGACGCGCCAGTCACGCCGGCCGAGGCGATCCGCGAGTTCCTGGACGCTCTTGGCGTGACGCCAGACCGGATACCGCCCTCCCTGGAGGCGCAGGCCGGCCTGTACCGGAGCCTGCTGTCCGGCAAGCAGGCGCTGATCGTGCTGGACAACGCCCGCGACGAAGATCAGGTCCGGCCGCTGTTGCCGGGCAGTCCCGGCTGCGTGGTTTTCGTCACCAGCCGGAACCAGCTCACTGGCCTGGCCGCCAGCAACGGCGCCAGCCTCATCACCCTTGACGTACTCACCGCGGCCGAGGCCAGGCAAATGCTCACCGCGAGGCTCGGGGCTTCTCGCGCCGCCGCCGAACCAGCCGCCGTCGCGGAGATAGCGGACCTGTGCGGGCACCTGCCGCTCGCCCTGGCCGTAGCCGCCGCCAGGGCCGTCGCGCGTCCGAAGCTCCCGCTTGTCGTGCTGGCCGCGGAGCTGCGCGATGCCTCCGATCGCCTGAGCGCCCTCGAGGTAGCCGATGTCACGGCCAGCGTCCGCTCGGTGTTCTCGTGGTCGTATCAGCAGCTCAGCCCAGCCGCCGCCGGCATGTTCCGACTCCTTGGCCTGCACCCAGGACCCGAGATCACCGTCGCGGCTGCGGCCAGCCTCGCGGCGGGCGGCGTTGCGCAGGCCCGCCGCGCGCTTGCCGAACTCACGGGCGCGCACCTGCTCGCCGAGCATGCCCCCGACCGGTACCTCTGCCACGACCTGCTCCATGCCTACGCCAGCGACCAGGCCGCCGCCACCGACAGCGAGCCTGACCGGCAAGCCGCGACCAGCCGCTTGCTCGACTACTACCTGCACACCGCCCATGCCGCCGCTCTCGCGATCAGCCCGTCCTGCAAGCCGCTCGCCCTCCCGCCGCCACGGGCAGGAGCCGCTGTCGAGCAGCACGCCGACGATCGGCAGGCCATCGCCTGGATGGAGGCTGAGCAGGACGTTCTCATCGCATTGGCCGCCCTCGCGGCCGAGGCGGAATCACCGCATTCCTGGCAGATCCCCTGGACGATGACCGAATTCCTCGACCGGCGCGGACGCTGGAACGAGATGGTCGCCCTCTTGCATACCGCCCTGGCCGCCGCGACCAAACTCGGTGCAGCGACCGGGCAGGTCACGGCCCATCACCGCATCGCGTTCGCCTGCGCCAGGCTCGAGCACTATGACCACGCGCGCGCTCACCTGACCGCGTCCGTGCAGATCTGCCGGCAGGTCGGCGATCAAGCCGGCGAAGCCGGCGCCTACCAGATCCTCAGCTACGTCGCCGACTGCCAGGGCCAGCACGCCGACGCGCTTGGTTACGGCGAGAAGGCTCTGCGCATCTGCGAGGCCACCGGCAACATCGGGGCACAGGCCGTCTCCCTGAACGACGTCGGCTGGTGCCACGCTCAGCTCGGCGATTACCCGCAGGCCGAGTCGTTCTGCCAGCGGGCCCTGGTGGCGTGGCACCAGTTCGGCGACATCAAGGGGGAGGCCCTCACGTTGGACACCCTCGGTTACATCGCTCATTGCCTTGGTCGGCACGCCGAGGCCGTCGGTCACTACCGGCGGGCGCTCAGCCTGTTCGCCGAACTCAACGTCCCGGTCACCGAAGCCGAGATCCTCAACCGCATCGGCGACACCCATCACGCCGCCGGAGAACTACGCGAGGCCCGCCTGGCCTGGCACCAGGCGCTTGCCATCCACGACAAACTCGGTCACCCCGGAGCCGACAAGGTCCGGGCCAAACTCGCCGCCGCGACTGGCCAGGACGACAGCACGAATCCCAAGGCGATGCAGACCACCGCAATGCGTTCCTCTTAAAAAAATCAGGCTAGCCCAGCGAGCACACCGATCTCGTCTGGTACAGCTGACCCGCTAAGGCCGGAGAACTGGCCGGTCAGATAGCTGGCAGGTGGAGCCTAGCGAGCTTCGTCCCGGTTCTGCGGCGGGTACGGCCGGGTGGCGTCCTCGTCGGCGCCTGCGGGTTCGGCGGACCCCGTCGACCCGGCCGACCCGGCGGAATATGGCCAGCCCCGGTTGCTCGCGGGGCGTTGCTCTACCGGGTACCTAGCAGACCGGACCGGCCGGCCGGCCGAGCCCGAGCGGGGCCGGGTCGAACGCCCGGCGACCCCGCCCAGCAGAGTGCCGATGGCGATGCCGATGACCAGGCTGACTACCCCGGTGGCGATCTTCTGCGACACCGGAGCGGCGGTGCTGAACGGGAACAGGACGGCGACCACCGTCGCCAGGCTCACGATCCACGCGAAGAAGGTCTGCGGACGCGGCGTGCTGATCAGCAGGAGGTGGAGCAGCGCGGTCGCCGCCAGCGCCGAACCCACGGCGGCAAACACCACGCCGGTGGTGTGCGCATCCCCGTAAGCGCCGTCCTGCTTCGGAGCCAGGATCGGGACGTTCAGCAGCCACCGGCAGGCCAGCACGCCAACCAGCGCCACGAGCCCGGCCACGACCGCCGTCGCGATTCCGCCAGGCCACAGCTGGGTCGCGTCTACCCGCGGATGAGAGGACTGGTCGTCGCGGCCAATCGGCACGGTCATGACCCACCTACCTCACCTTTGCCCTTTTTGGATGTTACCGCAGCCGCCTCGACGTGAGGAGGCTGCGGTCACAACGTCGCCCGCTACCACTCGAAGATTGGCGGCAGCTCGGTGGGCGGCTCAAATTGCGGCAGGTCGATCGAGGCGGGCGGCTCAAATTGCGGCAGGTCGATCGAGGTGGGCGGCTCAAATTGCGGGACGTTAATGGCTGTGGGCGGCTCGAACGGCTGAGGCAGTTCGATGGGCGGACCCGAACCGGTCGACGAGCGAGACTCGTTACCGGAGGACGGAGGCCCACCGGATGAAGGAGGCTCTACGGGCGGGTGCGAGTCACCGGGCCTGACGGGCGGAGTCGGGACGCTGATGACGATCCCCTCGCCGTCCGGGCCGAACACCACGAAGGTGCCGGGACCGAGCGGGACGACGGGGATGAAGATCTCAGGGGGAACGGGAAGATCGGAGGGCTTGGCGCCGCCTCCGGAGGATCCTATTCCTGAGGAGTCTCCCCCGGTTGAATCACCCTGGCCTTCGCCAGGCTGCTGATCCGGGTTTGGCTCCACCGCGGGTCGCTCAGTAGTTATTCCTGGAAGCTCCGTCGGGTCGCCTTGCCCTATTTGGACACCATAGGCACCGGCGGCGAGCCCCAGTGCCCGCAAGATCTTGGCAAGGCCTTTCCAGAACTTGTTGAAGCGGCCACCACCGCCGCCGCCGTCACCGCCGCCGCCGCCCTCAGGGGTGCTGGCGTTGTACGAGATGCCGCCTGTGCACAGCATCCCGCCGCAACTGGCGGGCCCCGGGTTGACAACGGGAGAGCCAGTACCGGCCAGGAGGGCGGTGATGATGCAGAAGACGCCGCATCCGCCAAATCCGCCTGGTGGCGGCGCGTAATGCCGCGGCGGCGCCTGGGACGGAGGCGGAGACGACGGCCGTGGCGCTCCCCCGCCGCAACCGCACTGCCACCCGCCTGGACTGTTCGGGCCGGTGCCCGGGGCGGTACCGGAGCCTGGGCCGCCGCAGGTGTCAGAGCACAGGTGCTGGCCGCTCGGATCCGAGCCGCCGACCGGGTTGCCGGCCGCATACGTGTACCCGTTGAGCTGCAGCGGGCTGGCCGGATCAAGGACGGGGTCGAGGCTGACAAAGGTACCGGTAGCGGAGTCGTACCAGCGGGCACCGACATCGGTCAGGCCGGTACTGGCGTCGACGGGGTCGTTGAGGAAGCCGCGGCGGCCAGGGAATCCGGAGGCGGGGATGGTGCCGCGCGGGTTGCCGTAGGGGTCGAACTGCCGCCAGGTGGGGGCCTGGGCGGTGGAGTCGAGGTACAGGGTGTCCGTGCCGTGCTGGTCGGATGCGAGCTCGAACCCGTAGCTGGCGCCCGCGCCGGTGCGCACCGCGGTGATGCCGCCGGGCAGGGTGTAGAACCTCACCCCGGAGACTGCGGCGGGGCTGGCGGAGGTGTCGATGGTGAGCTGCTCGCCGGGAAGGTAAACCGTGGTCTTGGTGCCGCTGGTCTGGGTGAGCAGGTTCCCGCTGGCGTCGTAGACGTAGGCGGCGGCCTGGGCGCCGCCGCTCGTGGCGGTGATCCCGGTGAGATCGCCGACATTGTTCCAGGCGAGAGTCTGGCCGCCGTCCGGGGAACGGGTGAGTTGCTGGCCGTTGGCGTTGTAGGTGTAGGACGCGGACCCGGTGGTGGCGCCGGCGGTCGCGGCCGCGGTCAGCTCGGTGGAGTGCGAGTAGCTGTAAGTAGTGGTGGCGAACGCCTGGGCCGACGGGACGAGGGAGGTCTCGGTGTGCGGCTGGCCGAGGGCGGTGTAGGCCCAGGATTCGTCGTACTCAGACGAGGTACCGAGCTCGTCGCCGACGGTCGCGAAGCTGGTCGTGCTCGGCGCCGTCGAGCAACTGCTGGCGGCGGTCCAGGCCTGGGCGAGCTGCCCGTTGGTGGTGTAGGCGAAGCACTGCAGCTCCGCCGTCGAGCTTGACCCGAGGCGGGCATCCGTCTCCGAAGTCTGTGCGCCAGCGGGGTTGTAGGTATAGGAGGTCTCATCGACCGTCTTCGGAATTGCGGTGGATCGCTGCACCAGCCGGTCGGTCGGTGCTCCGGTCCTCGGGTCATAGCTGTAGGTGACCGTCGCCTCGCTGGCTCCCGCTCCGAGGGTGACCTGCTCGGGCTGGCTCTGGGCGGTGTAGGTGGCCGCGGCCGCGTAACCGTTGTTGCCGCCGGTGACACCCGGCAGGTCCAGCGCGCCGACGGTGCCGTAGGTGACCGTCTCGGCGGGCAGGCCTCCGGCGGCCGGGTAGGACTGCTTGGTCAGGCCGCCGTTGATCGGCTCGTAGGTGTTCAGGAACGTCAGGCTTGTGCCGAGGCCCGCGCCGGGGGCGGTGGCGTCGAAGGTGAAGGTCTCGCCCTTGGACTCGCCGAAGGCGTTGAAGGCGGCTTGCTGGACGACGTAGGCGTGTCCGCCCGCGTACGAAGTAACGGTGGTGGCCTGGCCCTTGGCGTCGGTCGGGCTGCCAGCGCCGTTCGCGTTGTCGTAGACCCAGGACGCGAGCTGGTTCGCGCCCGCGGTGCCGTAGGCGTGCTGGTTGGCGGACCCGGTCTGTGAGGCGTACTGGGCTGTCTTGCGTCCGTCCTGATCGTAGGTGACGGACACGTAGTTGCCGCTCGGGTCCTGCGTCTGAATCAGGTGCCCGTCGGCGTCGTAGGTCAGGTGCGTGGTACCGCCGGTGGCGTCGGTCGACTGAGTCTCCAGGCCCAGCAGGTTGTACTGCCCTGTCCAGGTCGCGCCGCCGAGCGTTTCCTTCACTTGATTGCCCATGGCGTCATAGGTGTAGCTGGTAGTGCTGGCCGTTCCGCTGCCGTTAGTGAGGTAGAAGGCCCCAGTCGTGGTATTCGACGGGATGTTGAGGGTGGGGTTGGCCGTGTACTGGGTCAGCGATGTGGTCTGGCCCATCGGGTTGGTCGTGGTGGTCTGGACGGTGCCGGCGGTGGCCGGGATGGCGCCGGTCCTGACGCTGGCCGCGGCGACGCCCGGGATCACGGTCGTGGAGTCGCCGTTGTAGACCGTGACCGTGGTCGAGATCGCCGTTGCGATGCTGATGGAGGTGTCCTCGACCTGCCGCCCGTTGCCGTCGTAGGTGAATTCATCCACGTCCGGGGCGGAGCTCAGCGGGGTGGGGAAGAGCGTGAGCGCGGGCAGGGAGGAGCTGTCGTAGTAGTTCTTGCTGGCCTCTGACACCCAGCCCCGCGAGTCGTACAGGGTGTCGGCCACCAGGCGGCCGTTGCCGTTCGGCGTGGTACCCAGGGTCTGAATCTGGCGGACGCGGCCGAGCGAATCGTAGATGGTGACCGAGGGAACGTCATTGCCCTCGGCATTGAGGTTCCCGGCGACGACGCCGGATAGCGCGGTCTTGCCGTTGGTGACGGTGTTGGAGACGGTGTAGGCGTAGGTGATGTTCGGCGTGCTGGTCGTCGCCCGGCCGTCTTTCCAGACGGCGGTCAGGCGGCCGAGCTCGTCGTACTGCTCGGTGGTGACGTTGCCGTTCTGGTCGGTGGCCGTGAGCACGAGACCGCGGGCTGGGTCCAGCGTCTCCGACGTGACGTGCGTCGTGGTCACGGTGCCGGATGACCCGGCATAGGTGGTGGCCGGTACCTTGACCTGGGTGCCCGTGGTCAGTCCGGCGCTGTCGTCGGTATAGGCGGTGGTCGTCTCGTTGCCGAGCGCATCGTAGGAGCCGATCTGGCGGCCATAGGCGTCGTAGACGTGCCGGCTCATGGTCTGCCAGGTGAACGAGCCCGGCGTCCCGGCCGACGCCTGGCGGGTCATTGTCGCGTCGGCGTTCACCGGCGGGCTGGGCTGCGGGAACGTGGTGGAGAACGTCGAGTCGACCTTGTCGTTGTAGAACGTCTCGGTGGCCTTGGTAACCTGCGACGCCGTCACGGTGGCGGGTGCGCCGAGGGTGTTGAGTCCGGCGGGGACCGATGAGTAACTAGTTCCGGCCGAGTTCGAGCAGGCGGCCTGGTCGGTCTCGGTGTACGAGACCAGGCCGACGAGGTTCTCGCTCTTGTTGGCCGGGGCGTACTTGTCCTGGGCGCAGGAGTCGAAAGCCGCGTTGACCGGGTCGGTATGGCTGTAGGTGTAGGTGAGCAGGCCGAAGTCCGGATCGGTGGTAATGGCGTCGTAGGTATTGTCGGTCTCGGTGTCGCGCCACGTGCCCGTCTCGCCGCCGTCGGTCAGCGCCGTCCGGGTCCAGGTCTCCGCTAGCCCGGTCATGGTCGCGGTGAGATCGGGGACGGTGAGCGAGCCTGACTTCAACGCCGGGAGCTGAGTCGGGCTCATGTCAGCGGTGGCCGGCGATACCCAGTACGAACTGATCGCGGAGGACAGGATGGGGCCGCCGGCCCCCTGGTAGGTGGTGGTCTCCAGCGCCCGGCCGGCGAGTTGGTCGGAGTCGGTGTGGCTGGCGCCCTGGGAGTCTTTGAGTACGACCGACGCGGTGCCCGTCGGGAGGGTGTCGCCGTTCAGGCCCTGGTAGTAGGCCGTGACCGTCTCGGTTTGCGGATTGTCGATGGTCTGCCCGGTCTTGGTGGTGACGGTGGAGTAGCCGCGGAACTGGCCCCAGGTCCGGTACTTCGGCTTCACGATCAGGTTGTCGTCGTAGTGCCAGGCCGCGCTCCCGTAGGAGTAGCCGGTCTCCTGGGTCAGCGCGCCGCCGGTCGTATCGCCGGTGACCACCTTGGTGACCGCATAGGACTCGAACCAGTCGAGCACCGGGGTGCTGTTGCCCGGCGGCGTCCACTCGACCGGGAAACATGAAGCGGTATTCGCCGACGTCACCGAAGGACCCGACGAGGACGAATACGACGACGGGCACGGGTCGGGGTTGCCGTAGGAGACGTTACTGACCCCGCCGGTCTCGTTCGTCACCGAGGAGATCCGGAATCGGTACAGGCCAGGATAGGCGGCGGTCGACACCCGGTTCTGCAGGTCGACCTTCCCGAACGACACCGAGGGAAGCCGCACCGGGGTGGCCGTCCCGCCCCCGCCGGCGTCCTGCCCTGTCCTGGTGATCGAGTCCAGCCACAACGTGGCCGCCAGTCCGTCGCCGGACGCAGGCTCGGTCTGCGCGAACTGATAGGTGTCCACGTTCTGGTAGGCGCCCGCCCCGGCCGAGCGTTGCTGGATGGAGATCGAGTCCAGCCGCACCTGGGAGAACAGGGCCGGGGACTGGGCGGTGCAGTTCGCTCCGCTGGCGCACATGAGGTCGACGGGGACGTCCGGGTACTGGGTCGAGACGCTGGAGTTCGACGTCGCCAGCGGGCCGCAGGTGACGGCGGTACAGCGCGGCTTGGCGCTGAAGTTCACCAGGTCCGGCGGGTTTTTGTAAGCGTTGCCGTCGGTGAACCCGTAGGCGATGTGGTCCAGGTAGGAGTCGGAGATATAGGCCACGTTGGAGGCGCCGTTGTCCTCGCCGTAGTAGTTGGTGGCCTGGGTGTAGAAGTAGGCCATCGCGTCGGAGTGAACGTCGGTCACGTAGTCCAGGTGCCATTGGTAGGCCATCGGGCACGCCGACGAGGTGAACCCCGAGGCGTTGTAACAGGGGTCGCCGGAGTGCGCCGAGTAGACCGGCATCCAGTCCACCGAGTTGGTCGAGGCGTCCCCGGACGCGAAGCCCGGCAGGTGCTGCTGCCCGAACGTGTACTGGGTCCCGTCCCGGTTGGTCACGGTCCAGTAGTCGCTGCCAGGCTTGGACGAGTCGTACTTCCCGAACACGGTCGACGACGCGGACACGTGCGTGATCACCGCGCCCTGGTCCGACTGAGCTTTCCAGGTCGAGGTCGTGACGCCGTTCGTCGTCGATGAGGAGACGAAGACCAGGGGCGAGGAGGTGCCATCCAGCGACATCTGGACGATCTCGCCGTCGTAGCACTGGTCGCCGGTGGAGGTCGGCGACGCGCTGCCTTCTGGGTTGTCGCCGCACGACGTGGTCAGCAGGGAGATGTACGAGTCCGGCGTTGTCCAGCCATCCCCCAGCCAGTCCGACTGCGCCTGGGTGGTAGCGATCTTGCCGTCCACATCCTGCGAGTCGTAGCTCAGCGTCAGCGACGGGGTCAGCCCGCCCCGGGCGGACGGGACCGTGATCGGGTAGGAGTAGTCGAACGAGCCTGAGTCGCCGCCTTCCGACCAGGTACCGGCGGGCGAGACCTTGCCGGGCGGATACGCGCCGGCCGCGCCGCCCTCCTGTCCGGTGGTGCTCGTCGCCGCGATCACCGGTCCCCGGCCCCGTACTGCCAGCGGCAGCACGGCCGATACCGTGTCCGTCTGGTAGTTCTGGATCGACCGCAGCGGTGTCTGCGTGCGGCAGGCGACCCGCTTCGGGGTGGTCAGGGCGCAGGCGGGCAGCTCTGCGAGCCGCAGCCGGGTCCCGTAGTTCCCGCCGTAGGCCTGCGCGAACGAAGAGTAGTCCAGCCTGACCTGGACCCGCCCGGCCGGACCAGCCGGTTCGGCGGCGTCCAGGCGGAACACCAGGCCGGAGACACCCAGCGCCGCCGCCCGAGAGTGCGCCAGGACTGTGGCTGTCACCTTCGACGGGGCGGCGACACGCTGACCGGCGCCCGTCGCCTGAACTCCGCCCATCGACTGAACCCAGAGCGGAGTGCCAGCGATCCGGACCATCGGTCCGGCCCCGTGGCCGGGCCGCGCACCCGGCAGGGCCGCACTCGCCGACGCGGCCGACGGCCACCTGGTAGCCGTCGCCCGGAAGGGCTTGCTGGCCTGATTCGCGGCCCGGAAATGCCCGCGCGCCTCCGGCTTCAGAACCTTCACCGGCACGCCCGCTGGGCGCGCCCGGCCAGCCTGCCCGGCCGACCCGGCCTGCCCGGCCTGCCCGGCTCCCGGCGAGCCGCCGGTGGCGATGGCGGCGCCCGGTGCACTGGCGCCGAGCGAGGACGCTGTCAGTATCACCGCCGTGGCCGCGGCACCGAACCTGCGCCGAACGCTTACTTGCTGCCCGAACCAGGACACGATTCACCCTCCGGAACCGCGCTGGCCCCGAATGCGGCCAGCGAGCTATCGCAACGCAGGAAGATACGAAATTGTCCCGAGAATGACACGCAATGAAGCGTCGCACAATTACACAAAAGTATTAGACCGTGGTTACCGCGGATCCATTGACGCTTGTCTGGCGATAAAAGACTATGGGCTCGGCTTTTGACCTGTTTAGGTCGGGGATATTAGTTCCCGTCCCACCGGAGTGCACGACAGTGCCTGAAACGGAGCGGATCCGGCTGCCATGGGTTCATCATCACTCGTACGGCACGCGAGGTGGCTTCGCGCCGTTGGCGTCTTCGTCGCAGCTTGTTCGCTCTGCGGGCCCGCGTTTTCCGCGCCGACCGCCGACGCCGCCACCGCCGCCCCGCACATCGCCGCCGGCAGGCACCACTCCCCCGTGACCGCCGGGAACCACCGGTACCAGAGCGCCGAGCAGGCTTCGGCGGAGGCCATCAGGACTCACAAGGCCGTCCCGGTGACCAGTGCGACCACGCCGACCTCCACGGTGACCGCCAACCCAGACGGCTCGTTCACGCTGCGGGAATCAGCAACCCCGGTCCGCACCAGGGTCGATGGCGCCTGGAAGGCCCTGAACCCGCGCCTGATCCGCAACATTAACGGCACCTGGTCGCCGAAGGTGTCCACCTACCCGCTGACCTTGTCCGGCGGCGGGACCGGACCGCTGGCCACCATGACCTACGGCGGGTACTCCCTGGCGCTGACCGCCCCGATGCGGCTGCCCGCCCCGTCGGTATCCGGGGCAACGGCGACCTACGCCGGCGTCCTGCCCGGGGTCGACCTCGTCGTAACCGCCAGGCCGAGCGGCGGCTACAGCGACGTCATCCGCATCGCGAACTCCAGGGCCGCGGCCAATCCGGCGCTCACCAGGCTGACGTTCGCCACCCGCGCCCGCGGGCTCACGGTCACCGCGACCCGTGGCGGGGGCCTGGCCGCCCGGAACACGCGAGGCCAGCCGATCTTCTCCGCACCCGCGCCCCGCATGTGGGACTCCGCGGTCAGCCCGAAGCTTCGCGCCGCCCTGGCCAGCGGGGCGATCAAGGCCGGCCAGGCCGACCGCGCCGGATTCCCCATCCGGTCCTCCGCCGTGGCCCCCGCCATCGGAGCGCACACCGCAGCGGTCCGCGTGTCCGCGGCCAGGAACCGGCTGACCCTGATCCCCGCTCAGGCCCTGCTCAGGCGGCCAGGCGCGGTCTTCCCCGAATTCATCGACCCGAACTGGGACGCGGCCGGCTCCTCGGCCTCCAACTGGGCCTACGTCTCCAGCGAGTTCCCCAACCAGCCGTACTTCGATAACAGCGACTACCTGCAGGTCGGCGAGGAACCCACCGTCACCGGCAACGCCGACACCGGCTTCCGCTCCTACGCCTTCTACCAGCTGCCGATCTCCTCGGCGATCCGCGGCGCCACGATCAACTCGGCCACGGCGTACTTCCCTGAGGTCTGGGCCGACTCCTGCACCGCCTCACCGGTCGACCTGTACCAGACCAGCAAGGCCATCTCCAGCTCGACGACCTACAACAACCTGCCGGGCTGGGGCGCCAAGCTCGGTACCGACAACGTCGCCTTCGGCTGGTCATCCTCCGGCCTCGGCGGTTCCTCAAGCTGCCCGGTCGGCGCCCAGGACGTCCATTTCGACATCAAATCCCTGATCACAACCGACGCCGGCATCACGTCAGGGGCCATGCCGACGCTCAACGTCGGCCTGCGGGCCGAGTCCGCCGGCGTCGACGGCTGGAAGAAATTCGCCAACCCGAAGACGCAGTGGGGCGCCAGCAACGCGACGATCACCATCCAGTACGCCTTTAAGCCCGGCACTCCCGCGCTGAGCACGTCCCTGGGCACCAACTGCTCGGGTACGGCGGTCTCCGGCGACGGCAACGTCACCCTCACCGCCGCCATGACTGACAAGGACGGCTTCCCGCCGACCGTCAGCTACACCGCCTACGCGGCCGGGGTCACCAGCAACACCTTCGCCACCAACCTGCCCGCGTCGGCGGCATCCTCCGGCAGCGGCACGAAGTTCAGTTCCACCATCGGCCTGAAGGAAGCCGACCTGAAGACGGCCCTGACCAAATACGGCCCGAGCGGCACGGTGAAGATCACCTGGACGGCCACCGCCCAGGTCAACGTGCAGGGCACGGTCCTGTCCTCATCGACTGCCACGTGCAGCTTCGTCTTCTCCACGGCCAAACCAGGCCCGCCCAATGTCTGGAACGACCAGGCCGCGACCATTCCGTGCGGTGGCACCTACAACATCGGCACGCCGGTCAGCTTCTACGCGACGGGCAACACCACGTCGAGCGTTAACCCGGACTCCTACATCTACCAGCTCAACGGCGGCAACCCGGTCACCGTGGCGGCCGGCAGCGCCGCGCCCTTCGAGTCCAAGATCACCGTCACGCCGACCCGCATGACCAACGTCCTGTCGGTGACCGCCGTCGCGTCCGGCGTCAACGTCGGTCAGGCCTACACCTGCATAGTCAACGGACAGGCCGCGGCGACCGCCGCCGACCAGGACCTGACCGGCGACGGCGTCCCCGACCTGCTCACGGTCGGCGACGGCACCACCGGGGTCGCCCCCGGCCTCTGGCTGGCTCCTGGCCAGGGCGCGGGCGGCACGTTCGACGGCACCGTGGGCACCACCCCCACGGACATCGCCCCCTACGGCGCCCAGGGAACCGACGCCACCGGCTCCGCGCCTGACCCGGTCGGCTGGAACGGCATGAAGGTCATCAGCGGACAGTTCCTCGGCCCGGGGTTCAACGCGATCGAGGCTTACGCGCCCGGCAGCAGCTCGCATCCTGGTATCTACGTCATCCCTGCCCAGGGCGACGGCTCGGCTGTCACCTCGGTCTTGACTAGTCAGGGAAACAATATGCAGGGGGCTTTTGACGTAGCGCCCTTTACCGACTGCAGCTTCGACCAGGCCGCTATCCCCGATTACCCGAATCAGCTGGCCGACGCCTACAACGTGTCCGGCAACACCAGCGGCGGGATCCCGGATCAGATCGGGGCCTACACCGACGCCAGCCTGTCCCCCTTCGCCGGCCAGTCCGGCTTCCTGGCCTACTTCCAGGCCGACAGCCAGAACAGCTTCGACTCAAGCGACGGCAACCTCGGCATCCCCTACATCTTGACCAACGCCTCGCCGGACGGGACGGACTGGTCGAACTGGACCATCACCACCAGCGCCGGGACCGGTGGCGGCGGCACCATGTTCCTGTGGAACTCCCACACCGGCGCCCTGTGGATGTGGCAACTCACGGGCCTTTCCAACCCGACCTCGGGAGGCTGCAGCTCGGGTACCTGGTTGCAGCCATCCGCCGTCCTGGCGGGCGCTCCGGTCGAAGTCGACGCCAGCTGGCACACCGGAGCGCTGGACAGCCTGCAAGCCACGGCCATCAATGGCCTGCCCGGCCTGACCGATGTGACCGGCGCCGGCAAGGCGGAGTCCTGGACCGTGCGGAACGGCGCCCTCGTCCAGGTGCCGGGATCGCCTCAGCAGTTGTCGACCGCCGACCACACCTACCCGCTCAATGACGGCACCAGCGGCGCCGTCGCCACCGCGACCGACTTCAACGGGACCGCCGCCACCGATGCCGAAAGCGACCTGACCGGGAACTCCGGCGTGACCTGGCACACCGGAGACCTGTTCAGCCCCGATGCCACCTTCAACGGGACCAGCGGATTCCTGACGACCGCCTCCGGGGCCACCGACTTCAACCCGGAGCGGCCATTCACGATCTCGGCCTGGGTCAATCCGTCCGCCCTGGGCGGCACCGTCTTCGCCCAGAACGGATCCACCTACTCCACTATCAAGGTCAGTTCGACCACGGGTGGCCAGTGGTCCCTGGGCATGAACACCACCGGGTCCACGTACGTGACGGTCAACAACGGCACCGCCCGGGCCGGCCTGTGGACCAACCTCACGCTGACCTATGACGGCGGCGGGTCCGCCGGCGACGGCATGCTGCGCCTGTACGCCAACGGCACCGAGGTCGCCAGCCTGGACGACACCAGCCCGCCTACCACGTTCAGCCGGTTCACGGTCGGTTCGGCCCAGGTAGCCGGCGTCGCCAGCGACTTCCTCGCCGGCCAGGTCGCCGACATCCAGATCTGGGACACGCTCGCCGCCCCCGTCCAGCCGACGACCCCGGCCAGCGGCTTCGTCCCGGTCGCGCCCGTCCGCATCCTGGACACCCGCTCGGCCAGCAAGATCGGCGGCATCACCGGGCCGCTCGGTTCCGGCGCGACCGTTAGCGTGCCCATCGCGGGCACCACGACCTCCTCTGGCGTTACTATTCCGGCCGGGGTCACCGCCGTAGCCCTGTCCATCACGATCGGGAGCCAGACCCAGACCGGCTACGTCACCCTCTACGCCGACGGCGAGCCAAAACCCGGCACCTCGACGCTGGACTTCCCCGCCAGCGGCCCGCTCAGCAACAACGCGATCATCCCGGTCGGCCCCGACGGAAAGATCTCCATCTACAACTACGGCACCGCTACCGACCAGATCCTCCTGGACCTGACCGGCTACTTCATCACGCCGAGCGCCAGCAGCGTCGCGACCAGCACCTACCACCCGCTCGCCAACCCGGCCCGGATCCTCCTGACGACTAATGGCACCGGCGTCCCCAAGGCGCAGGTAGCCGCGGGAACGTCGCTTCTGGTGCACGTCGAGGGAGTCACCACCAACGGCGCCAACGTCCCTGCCACGGGCGTCACCGCGGTCGCACTCAACATCGGCGCCATCGCCCCGAGCGGCGACAACGGCTGGGTCGCGGCCTATCCCGACGGCACCGCCCGTCCGGAAGTCAGCAACGTCAGCTTCACCGGCGGGCAGACCTACTCCTGCACTGTCATCGTCCCCGTCGGCAGCGACGGCAAGATCGACATCTACAACGGATCGGCTAAGCCCATCGATCTCGTCGGTGACCTGAGCGGCTACTTCACCACGTCCGCGAGCGGGCAGTACTACCACCCACTCGACGCCGCTCGCATCCTGGACACCCGGCAGACCAGCAACCCGATCAGCTCCGCCAGCCCTCGCACCTTGACCGACCCGGCCGCCATCATCGCCCAGAACCCCACCCTGGTGCTCAACATCACCGCGGTGGCTCCCGCCAACAGCGGCTACCTGCGGGCCTACCCCGGGCAGGACACCAGCACCGGCACCAGCATCCTGAACTTCCCGCCCACCGCGAGCACGGCCGGACTTGGCCTGGTCTACACCGCCGGCAACAACTCCTTCGTCGTCGCCAACTCGGCCGCTACCCCCGTCAACGTGCTCCTCGACATCAACGGCTACTTCCAGTAATGGCCGATGATCAGCCGCGCCTTTGCGGCAGGTCGAGCTCTCCTCGAAGGATGAGATAGTGGCCGGCTATGCCGGCCTGCAGCCGGGAGTTCACGCCGAGGCGGCTAAGGATTGCCGTCGTGTGCGACTTGACCGTGTGCTCGCTTCTGGCCAGGTGGGTGGCGGTTGTCCGGATATCCATCCCGGCGGCGAGACACCCGAGAATGGTTTTCTGGCTAGGAGCTAGTTCGCGGAATTTCTCCAGCGCGACACCGAGCCACGGTAGCTGCGCTTCCATTCCCAGTTCGCCGACGCGCATAGCGTTATCGTCCATATCGGGCACTCCCCGTCGCTGACCGTTCCGCACGCCGCAGGAAGGCTCGCATGGCGCTGTGACGTCTCGGTGATAAGTGCGTGATAGTGGCTCTTGGCCGGGATTGAAGGGGATCAGGGTCGTCCCCTCCCGGCGACGGCAACGAGAGGAGCGGACCGCGACGCGGATCGTGACCCGCCCGCCCGGCTACCTGATCGAGGTTTTCCCGCGACGAACTGGACGCGTCGCGGTTCGAGGCTCTGGCCCAGGAAGCAGGCACCGCTGTTCGCGCCGACGGGTGGGCCCAAGCGGCGCTAGGCCAGGCCAACGCCCTGCTCTGCCTCGGCATGATGCGGCTGGCAACTGGCGACTACGCAGAGCGCGGGCGGCTATCTGGAGCAGGCACTGGAGATCTGGCGTGACCTCGGCGACCGGCGCGGTGAGGCTGAAGTACTCAACGAGACCGGGACGCTGTATCGGCCCGCCAGCGACTAGTGCAGCTCGACGGTGAGGTCCGCGACCGCGATGCCGAGGTCGCCCGAGTACTCCGCGCCGGCCTGCGCCAGGGCCGCGGCCCGGTCCGCACCAGGCCACAGGTGCGTCAGCAGCACCCGGCCCGCCCCTGCTGCCTCCGCCTGCCGCCCGGCCACCGCAGGGCTGGACATATAAGGCCTCGCGCCGGCGGGCACCGGATCGAGGTGAGTGGCCTCGGCCAGCAGCAGATCGGCATCCCGCGCGAGTTCGACCACCTCATCGCTCGGCCCGGTGTCGCCGGTATAGGCAAGCACGCGCCCGTCCGCCGTCAGTCGCACGCCGAGATTAGGCAGCCAGTGCGGGAGCAACCTGGTGCTGACGTCGAACGGCCCGATCGAAAGGCTGGTGCCTGGAGTCACTGGGTGAACCTGGTACGAGCCGTCCAGCGTCTCCGGGCGATCGAGGGCCAGCACGGCATCGAGCGCCCCGGGCGGCGCGTACACCGGCAGTGGCGCGGGCGGATCTTCGCTGAGCGCCCTGGCCCGCAGCAGCGGGTTCAGATCCGCGCAGTGATCGGGGTGGCCGTGACTGATCACGACCGCATCGATCTGATGAGCGTCCACCAGGGAAAGCAGCCGCGGAACGGTCGCGTAGCCCAGGTCTAGGATGAGCCTGAACCCATCGTGGGTGACCAGGAATCCGCTGCAGGCCTGCTGAGGTTCTGGCCAGGCGCCGCAGGCGCCGAGTACGGTCAGCCGCATGAGTCCGACCCTAGCGACCGGGCCGAGTCCGTGCGGTGCGCGAGGATGTCGGCCACAATCTCTCCGGCTCTGACGGCGACGACGCTGAGCAGCGAATCAGCGATGCCATGCGTCGTCTCGTTGACTCCCTGCAGGTAGCACGCGGCATCGCTGTCAGGAACGGCCAGCCGGTAGCTGCGCTCGACGACCGCCTGGTCCAGTCCGAGCTTGGTGATCAGGTCGCCGATCAAGACCGGCATCGCCGGGCAGAACCCGGTCCCGAGCAGGACGCGATCGCACCTGACCTCATAGTCCCGTCCGCTCAGCCTTTCCCGCAGCGCCAGGACAACTTCACCGGCGTCCAGCCGGGCCGCCGTTACCTCGGTATTGGTCAGGAAGCAAAGCCGCTCCTGGCCGGTCACCCGTTCTATGTAGGCCTGCTCGAACAACGTGTCGAGCAGGCGCGCGTCCAGACCCGAATAATTGGTCGCGTGCATTTGCGCCAGCACTTCCTCGCGTATTTCAAGAGGTGCGGCGTGGAATTTATCGACAAAGGAGGGGAAATAAAGCTGGTTGTTGAATCTGCTGGTCGCATAGCTCGCCAGGCCGATGGACCTCATGACCATCGTGATGGTAGCCCGGCTGAAGCGCTCGTGCGCTGCCCACGCCATTTCCGCCGCGCTCTGTCCGCCCCCGATCACCACGATCCTGTGCGGCTCGTCCGCCAGCATGGACGCGGTGCCCGACTCGAAGCTGGTGCTGTGAATCACCAGGTCATCGGGGAGTCCGGCGAAGATGAGCGGTATCTGGGCATCCCGTCCGGCCGCGACGACGAGGTACTTGCAGCCGATCGTCGAGTCGTCCGCGAGCGTGACCAGCCATCGCAAAATTTTTCCAGAAAAATCAAGAATTGGCTCTAACCGAACGCAATGCCGACCGTATTCGATGCGCACCTTCTTCAGGGATCTTGCCACCCATTGCAGATAATTCGAGATTTCCATCCGGTACGGCGTGAAGCTGGCGGCATTAATGAAGTCGCTGAGCCGGCCGGCCGAATGCAGGTAGCTGATGAACGTGAAGCGGCTGCACGGGTTGCGCAGCGTCACCAGGTCCTTGAGGAACGACACCTGGCTTCTGGTCCACGGCATGAGCATGCCGCGCTGCCAGATCGTGTCGGCATGCCGCTCGATCAGCAGGGAACTGGTGGCGAGATCGTCCGGAGCCAGTTCCTCGAGCGCGACGGCGAGCGCGAGATTCGACGGCCCGGCGCCAACGGCGAGCAACTCGACCTCACGATGGTTCATCAGGCAACCCTTTCGGTAGCTGGTGCGGACTGCGGCTCGCGCTGCCTGGTACGCAAGATCGCGACGATGATCCCAATCGCGGCCAGGCCAGCCGCGGCGCAGCCCCAGTACGGGATGGACCGGCCGGCCGTGTAGGCGAACACGCCGACCGCCGGACCGGCGGTAAGACCGGTCGTCCTGGCGACCTGGAGCACTCCCTGGTAGGCGGGAGCCAGGCCGTCCGGCGCCATCTGACTCGCGGTAGCCGAGGCGAACGGCGTGACGAACATCTCGCCGAGCGTCCACATCGCGACGCCGACGAAGACGGTCGACAGGCTCACCCCGAATAGATAGATCGCGTACCCGCCGCAGATCAGCCCGGCGCCGATGGTCAACGGACGCCACGATGGCCATTTCCTGAGCAGGGCCGCCAGCGGCAGCTCGAACAGCACGACGGCGATGGCGTTCGCGCTCAGCAGCTCACCGATCAGCTCGACGCTCAGGTGGTGCGCGGTGAACGCGAGCGGCAGCACTCCCGACCGCTGGCCGTACACCAGGGCTATTAAGCAGAAAGCGACGCAGAGCACCAGGTAGCGGTGATCACGCAGTACTCCCCTGCGCCCGCCTCGACTCATCGCGTCGCGATCGGCGGCGCGTTCTGGCCGGTCGTCAGGCAGGTAGAACGCGGCCACGGCGTAGGCGGCTGTGGTCACCGCGTCGGCGAGCAGCAAGATCGTCAGCGAGCGGGTGAGAACGAAACCCGCGATCAGGGCTCCGGCCGCCACCCCGACGTTGACCGCGAGCTGGTAGAACGCGAACATCGGCGCGACCTGGCCCGGCGGTGAGAGCCGGCCGACGATCGCGGACGCAGCCGGGATGTAGGCCTGGTTGCAGACCGAGATGCCGCACAGGATGACCACCGAGATCACGAATCCTGAACCGATCGCCAGGAACGCGGTGAGCATCGCGCAGGCAACGGTCGCGAACACGATGGTCCGGCGCGGGCCGAGCCGGAGGGCCGCAGCGCCGCCGGCGGCCGCTCCCGCTATGCCGAAGACCCCGACCAGGGCGAGCGCGACGCCGATTTGCCAGGGACGGAAACCGCGCCCAGCCAGGATGAGCGCGAGGAAGATGACCACGAAGCCGCCCGCCCGGTTGATGAAGACGCCGAGCGTCAGCAGCCGGATCGGTCCGGGCACCAATTTCCACAGGCGCCAGCGCTGGCCCGCGGGTTCGGCCGTCATCCGCTCAGTCCACCTGGCCGACCGGGCTTGACCGGATGATTATCTTCGCCAGGTTGGCATCCATCGCTTCCATGCACGCGGCGGCGGTCGCGCCGGTCGTGATCACGATGGCGATCCGGCTCAGGTAGCCCGCTGGCGGCAAGCGGAGCACGTCGCCCGGGCTGGCCAGCGGCACTATGCGTTCGACCCGGGGATCGTCCCGCACCTGCTCGGGAATCTCGATGCTCTCGAACATCAGGTCATGATCCGGGCAGATAAAGCTGACCGCGGCCGCGCGGGCGCACGTCTGGCCGAGATCCGGCCTGCGTCCGAGCGCCACGTCGGCGGCAGCACCCGCGAGATCGATGCCGGTGGCCAGGTAACCCAGATAAGGGATCATGTCGCCGCCTAGCCGCGGGTTCACCTCCATGATCCGGTATCCGGACGGCGAGACTCTCAGTTCGGCGTGGGTGATCCCGTCGCGGTAGCCAAGCGCCTCATGGACCTGCTGGAGGAACCGCGTCCCGTCCGGCAGCAGATCGATGCCCTCGGCGGTCACGATGTGCCCGATCTCCTCGTAGGCGGGTTCCGGGCCGACGATCTTATGCGCGACGAAGACGGGCGTGACCTGGCCGTCGTAGACGACGCAGTCAATGCTGAACTCCTCGCCTTCGATGCACTCCTCCACCAGGACACCGGGTGCGTCGAAGACGGGGTCGGTGACGGTGGCGGCCGCGGCGGTGGCGAAGCCTTGGTGCGCCTCCGCCAGGGTCTCGACCTTAACCACGCCCTTGCTGGCGGCCAGCGCCCTCGGCTTCATCACGACCGGCGGGCCGATTTCCCTGGCGGCGGCGAGCGCCTGGCCGGCGGAGTGGACGAGGCGGGCGGGGACAGTTCCGAGCCGGGCGGAGTTCAGGGCATTCCTGGTCTGCCACTTGTCCTTGCAGGCGGTCGCGGCGGCAAGGCTGGCGCCAGGTAACCGGGCCTCTTCGGCGAGCTCGGCCACCGCCACCGTGTAGCGGTCGTCGTAGGTCATGATCCCAGCGGCTCGTTCGGCTGGTTCTGCTTGTTCGGCTCTTAGCGCCTGGCGTCCGACGCTCAGCATGGCCTCCAGGCCGGGCTCCTCGATCAGGTAAGACGAGGAGATGTAGCGCTTGGGCCAGGTCGGCTCGTGGCTGTCAACGAGCACTAAGTCAGCCCGGCGGGCCATGGCGGCGAGCGCATACTCGCGGAACGGCGCGCGCCGTCCGACTCCGACGACCACCAGCCGCTGCATGACCCCACTCACCCTTTGTCTCTGCTGATCAGTTGCCTCTTCTGATCAGTTGACTCTTCTCAGTTGTCTCTTCTGATGTCTCTTCTGACCAGCGGGAACTTAATAACCCACCAGAACGATCTGGAGTAGTTTCAGACATTGCCGAGTTAGCGTCGAGTGCGGCGCAAGGATTTCACTGTTCCAGGCTTGAGTCAAGCCCCAGGGGTTATTCGTACTTCGTATGCGGGTACATTCAGATCAATTAATTCATAACTTTCGTTACGCAACTCAGGTCACACCAGCACCGGAGATTGCGACTGATGTGAGCCTTGACATCACAGAGACCCCGTGCGATACTCGGCAACTGCGTGCTAGCGAATTCGCCGGGTCAAATTAATTAGCTCCGAGAGGGCCGATTGCAATGACGCAGCCGACCAGGAAAGCAGCCGCCCGCTTATTACGTAATTTAAATCTATTGCCGGTCAGGCCGACGCCTGCCCGGCTTTTCGCCTGCGCCGTGGCCGCTCACGGGAGGATCGTCACATGACCGCTGCAGAACCCGCGACGGCTAGCGGCCGCGCCGAGCGAGTCATCGTGATCTCGCTGGTGAAGTCGGGTACCCACCTGATCCAGGAGCTCATGGTCGCGCTGGGCTACGGCATGTACGGCCACTCCCGCATCACCGACGAGATCAAGCCAAGGCTGGACCAGGATACGCGCTGGCGTATCGCCAGGATGATCTATGACGAGCCGATGCTCAAACTGCTCGGAGAAACGAGCGACGAATCATTCAGGAAGACCACCGACGAGGCGTGGGAAGCCTACGCGATGGCCTGGCAGATGAAATTCGGCATGCCGTTAGTTAACCGGTATGGGGCCGAACTACCGAGCGCTGAGCTGATCGAAAGGGCCCGGTCGCGCACGGTGGCGACAGACTTCTCCGATACCCCCTCTGGCGTCTGCTGGATATTCATCGAGTTCGATGTCAAAAGGATCGACGGGCGTTTTCTGCGGGAGTGGAGCCAGACCGGGGAACCAAGAATAATCTTCAACTACCGCGACCCGCGCGACATCGTCTTGTCGATGATCAATTTCCTCACCGGCAAGACCGGAAACGGAATCGGTAACTTCAGCGAATTCCAGATCTTCAGCCGGATCCTGGACTCGATGCCGACCCTTGACGCTCAGCTGACCTATGCGCTCAGCGACCCCTCGTTCCCCACCCAGGGCGACCTCGGCCGGATGTTCTGGCTGCTCAGCCATCCGAACGTATGCAAGGTCTCGTTCGAGGAACTCATCGGCGCCCAAGGTGGCGGCAGCGAGGAGAGACAGCGCGAAGCCGTCACTCGCATCGCCGACTTCCTTGGGGTGCGGACCGAAGTCGAGACGGTGCTGCCGCGGCTCTACAACCGGAACTCGTTCTCGTTCTTCAAAGGTCAGTCTCACGCGTGGCGAGACGTTTTCACGCCTTACCACCGGCAACTGGCCGAGCGGCGGTTCGGAGAGATGCTCGCGCTTTATGGCTACCGCTAGATGGCAACTGCTAGGAGGCAACCGCTAGGAGGCGGACCGATGATTGACGGCTGGCTGAACTTACTGCTCGATGAAGGTCCGCCGGATATAGCGACCTTGTGGGAGCTGTGCCTGAGCTTCGAGTTCCAACCGCTGAGCCTGGCCGATGACCTGGCCAGGTGGCTCGGAGATCCAGCCGGGCAGCGGATCCTCGACTGTGCCTGCGGCACCGGGTTCCCGGCTATCGAGCTGGCCCGCCGGGGCTACGACGTCACCTGCTCGGACGGCAGCGCGCTGATGCTCGGGTACTTCAAGCGCCGCGCCGACTTCGCGGCCGTCAGCCTGCAGGCCAGCCAGGTCAGGTGGGAGGAACTGGCCGACTATTTCGGAGCCATGTTCGACGTCGTTATGTGCCGCGGCTGCGCACTGCCGTACGCGGGCACCTGGGACGACGACGCTCCGCCGGACCGGCGGGCGCTGGCCGACAGCGTCCGCCAGTTCGCCGCGTGCCTGAAGGAAGGCGGGCGGCTCTATGTCGACACGGCACCCGAGCCGAAGTCGGCCGGGCCCCAGGTCACCGTCCACCCAACGCTCACGATCGGACCGCACCGCGTCAATCTCACCGAAGAACTGCGCGTGGACCGGACCAGCCGCCTTCGGCTCTGGCACAGCAAGCTCACGATCGATGACGAGCCGTACAGATTCGAACGGCGTTCGCACTACCTGCCGCCCGGCGATCTGATCGATTTGCTCCGCGATGTTGCCTTCGCCGACGTGCGGCCGCTGGAAATCCCGGGCGAGCGGTATTCCGTGGTCACGGCCACGCGCGTCGGGATCTGACGCAACATGGGTGGCCAGGGCGGCGCGGGTGGCCCGGGCGGCGCGGATGGCCAGGGCGGCGCGGATGGTCCGGGCGGGCGGTGCCTGGTGCTGCTCATGCGCAAGCAGTTGAGGTTTCGCTCCTTCGACCACATCCAGGCGCTCTTGGACCTGGCCGTCGACGTCCACCTGGTGACTGTCCAGACGCAGGATGTCGCCGACGGCGACCCGCGTTTCGCTTCGATCCTGCGGGTGCCGGCCGGAGCCCAGGACGCCGACGTCCTCGCGGCGGTACTCGACGTCGCGCGGCTGGCCGGAGCCCGCGCGGTTATCACCTTCGCCGAGGTGGACATCGTCATCGCCGGCGCGGCCAACGAGAAACTCGGCGTCGAGTGGGCCTGCAACGCGGCCGACCGGATCAGCCGCGACAAGGCCCGGCAGCGCGAATTCCTTGACAACCACGGCATCGCCAGCGTGTGGCACTACCCCGTGAGCGACGTCCGCGAGGCGGTAGCGGTCGCTCGGGAGCGCCGCCTGCCGCTGATCGTCAAGCCGACGCGGGCGGCGTCAAGTTCGCACGTGGAGCTGGTCACCGACCTTGACCGGCTCGCGGCGGCGCTTACCCAGATCGAGAGCCTCGCCAAGAGCAAGTCACGTGCCTACTACGACGAGATGCCCAGGTACTGGGCCCTGCTCGAGGAATACCTACCCGGTCGCGAGGTCACGCTGGACGCGGTCGTGCTGGACGGCGAGTTCATGCTCGGCGGCATCTGCGGCAAGCTCGTGTCGCCCGGGCCGTTCTTCGAGGAGGACCTTTACACCTTTCCTTTCGATGTACCGGACTCCGAGACCGAACTGATCGCCCTGGCCGCTTCGATCACCAGCGGGCTGGGAGTCGGGAGCACCCTGTTCAACGCCGAGTTCCGGCAGGACGCCGACGGCAAGTTCGCGGTGATTGAGTTCTCCACCCGGATCTCCGGCGGTCACGTCTACCGGAACATCAAGGATGTGCACGGCATCGACCTAGTGCGGATGTTCGCCCGGCGGGCCTGCGGCGACCCGGCCAGCGACATCGTCAGGCAAGAGAACCGGCGGTCTGCGCCAAGGATGACGACCTGCAACAAGGTGATCTTCGCTACCGGCAGCGTCGTGCGCAACAGCGCGGGCGAGACCGTCCACTCGCCGCACTTCCGCGCGTACTACCCGATGGCCAGGCCCGGCGAGCGGGTGGCGGCCGCGCCGATCGGCTTCGACACCGTCGGAACCCTGTCGGTCAGGACCACCTGGAAGCCCGGCCAGGCTCCGGCGCAAGTCCACGCCATAGCCCATGACCTCGCCGCCCAACTCGACATCGAGATCCGCCCCGACGCCCCCTAGCCCCTAATCGCCGCGGCGATGCCACAGCGGCGGCCGAGCCACTGGCCGACCGTGATGCCACATCGCCCCACGGTTCCCAGTCGCACCACCAGCCCCCGGCACACCCGTGCCGACGCTGAAGATTATCTCTCTCACCGGGTGAATCGGCATATTCACCGGGTTTCTGAGCGGTGAATGCGCATATTCACCGGGTCGCACCGTCCGAGGAATCATCGACGCGCAAATACTCCCGAACCAATAGTCACAAAGACCACCTCAAGCACAGAAAGGCTGCCGGTAGCCCGCACTTCTCACCCGTCGCGTTGACTTCCCCATGATTGCGCAATGCCGTTTAGCTTGCTGTTGATCATGTCGTGGCCTGGGGATTCACGTCGGCCGTCGGCGCCGGTCGGCCGTCGCTGCCTGGGCCGGTATTGCGCGTTCTCCGCTGGCCGTCCGCCCGGCGGCACAGGCCGCTGGTCAACTGTCTTCCCTGTGGTTGTCTTCCCCTTGGTTGCGCTGACTTCCCCTTGGTTGCGGCGCACTTCCCCTTGGTTGCGCTGACTTCTCCTTGGTTGCGCTGACTTCCCCTTGGTTGCGCTGACTTCCCCTTGGTTGCGCTGTATTTTTGTCGGCCTTGCGGTGATTTGTAACCGCGCAATCAAGGGGAAGTGCGCCGCAATCAGGGGGAAGTGCGCCTCAATCAAGGGTAAGTGCACCCCAGCCAAGGGGAAGCCGCCCCTGCGGGTGCGGCCAGGGGGCGCCAGGACGCGGATCTGATGCCGGGACCGGGGTCGGGGGCCGGGATCGGGACCGGGGACCGGGGGCCAGGACGGGGCCGGGGCCGGGGGCCGAGACCGGGGCCGGGGGCCGGGGGCCGGGACGGGGGCCGGCTGCCCGGGACCGGGGCCTGCTGCCCGTGGGCCCGGGGGCTGGGTGCCGCGGGAGGGGCAGGCGGGCGCCGGCCAGGCCGGGGCGGGGCTGGGCGGGGTTCGGGTTAACGCCCGGTGCGACTTAAATGCGCAGGTCACAGCCATGATCAAATAGCCTAAACGGCATTGCGCGATTGCGCGCACTTACCATGATTGCGCTGTTACAAATCGCCCTGAAGTCGACATAACGACAGCGCAACCATAGGTCAGCGCAACCATGGGGAAGTGAGCACGAGTCCGGCAGCATCTTCGTCGCGCTCAGGAAGACTCGGCTTCAGAAGCCGATGGCTTCGCGTAGCAGCAGGACGGTGCCGCGGCCTGGATAGGGTTCCGCGTTGAGGACGAGGAGCCGGTTGACCGCGCTGGGCTGCCCGTAGACCGCTAGGGCACGCGCGCTTTCCAGCGGGAGACAGTGGTCTTCGACGCGGCCCAGCGCGCTGCCCAAGTCGGGCACCACCTTCTGCGCCCCGACGATCCAGATCACCCGGCCGGCTCCGCCGGCGTAGCCGGGCAGCTGGCTTCCGCTGCCCGAGGCGATCACCAGGGAGCCGGTCTCGGTGACCGCTGCGACGCTGCCTACGGCCACGTCGGGGCAGGCGAGCAGGCGGCGGATGTCGGCGGCGGCGCTGGCCCGGTCCATGGCCAGGACTCGCGGCTTGACGGCCTGGTACCGGCCGCTGGCATTGATGTCCGCATCGATGCCAGACAAGCGGAGAGTCTCGCTGGCTCCGGTGAACACGCTGGCGCCTTCTGGGATCAGTTCTCTGACCCGGACACGCGCGGCGGCGACGTCATCGAGGATCTCGACGGTGAAACCGTGGGCCCTCAGCGCCGCAGCCGCCCGTTCCAGGCTGGGCGCCGGCGCTGGGTCGACGTACATTCCTGCCGTAGTCGTAGTAGTCATGGTGCCTCCCGGGGGTAATCGCTGGCGTAACTACTCGTCAGGGTGCGGACCCGGCGAGCGGGGTGGTGTCGAGGTATCTGACCTCGTAGACGCGCTCGGCGAACTTCCAGCCGTCGCTGGTGCGCCGGTAGCGGTCGTGGTAGATGGCGTAGTTAAGGCCCTCGTGTCCGTCGCGGGTTCGCACGAGTTCCTGGAGATAGGCGCGGCCGGTGGCGGTATCGCCGTCCAGTTGGATCGTGCCCGGGTGCGTTGTCTGCACGAAGATCTCCCACTGCTCCTGCAGTCGCTCGCCCCCGGTGCGGATCTCCTCTCGTCCGACCAACTCAACGGGGACGTTGGGCATCCGCAGCGCGCCGTCCTCGGTGAACAGCGCCGCCAGACGGGCGCGGTCGCGCATCATCGCGGCGTCGGTGAACTCACCGCGCAGCGCCTCGATCTCGACCCGGTCGGCGATGACCTGAAAGTCACTCATCGTTCCGTCTTCCTGCTCGCTGGATGTTGTGTTCGTCTGAGCAGTACGACAGGGCGGCCGGGCAGAATGTGAGGCGCAGCGTTCCCCTCACATTTCCTTGCGCCGTCTTGTCGAACCAATGAAGGACAGCCACGAGCGAGGGAACCGACGACACGATGAACACCAGATCCGGACCAGCAGGCGGCCCAGCCGACCCAGAGCTGGACGTGATCATGAGCGAGCGACGTCGGCTGATCAATCTGACCTACCGGATGCTCGGCTCCCTGGCCGAGGCCGAGGACGCCGTCCAGGAAACCTACGCCCGCTGGTACGCCCTGTCCCGGCAGCAACAGGACTCCATCGAGTCCCCTGGCGCCTGGCTGACCACCGTCGCCAGCCGCATCTGCCTCAACCTGCTCGGCTCGGCCCGGGCTCGCAGAGAGACCTACGTGGGCGAATGGATCCCCGAGCCGCTGCCCGAGCCCACAGAGTGGATCACCGGGCGGCCTGGCGGTCCCGCCGACCCGGCCGACCGGATCACCCTGGACGAGTCAGTCAACATGGCCTTCCTCGTCGTGCTCGAATCGATGACCCCGGCCGAGCGGGTGGCGTTCATCCTGCACGATGTCTTCCGTTATTCCTTCGCCGAGGTAGCCGAGATCACCGGCCGTTCCCAGGCCGCGTGCCGGCAGCTGGCCTCCTCGGCTCGCCGCCGTCTCCGAGCGGCGCAGGCGCCTGCGGGTCCGACCACGCAGCAGGCCGGAATCGTCAGGGCCTTCAAGCAGGCCTGGGAAGCCAAGGACATCGAAGCCCTGATCGGTTTGCTCGACCCCGATGCCACGGCGATCGCCGACAGCGGCGGCCTGGTCATCGCGTTCCTGGATCCGATCGAAGGCAGCGAGCAGATCGCGCGGGCCTGGATCGAAATCGCTCGCCGAGCCTCCGCCGACGTCACGTTCCTGGAGCGCACGGTTAACGGCCAGCCCGGCCTGGTGGCCCAGCAAAACGGCATCACGATGACGGTGTTCGCATTCGAAGTCGCAGGCGACCGGATCAAGCACATCTGGGCAATGCGCAACCCCGAGAAACTGCGCCCCTGGCTGCCGGGCTAAGCCAGCCAGGCTGAGTCAACCAGGCTGAGTCAACCAGGCTGGCCGGCGACGAGCGCGCTGAGGCCGAGCAGGTCTACGCAGTTCATGCCTCGGATCCGGGTGATGACCATGAGCACGGCCGAGCAGTTGCGGCAGCGAACCACGTTTCCCGGCCCGTCCAGGTAAACGACCGTCTCTGCCACCGGCCCGGTCGCGCCGCAGGTCGAGCAGGTTGCCCGGGCGTCGGTCAGGTCCGTCCCGAAAATCTCCTGCAGCAGGCCGCCGATCGCGTTGCCATCTAGCGCCACCATCAGGCACCTCCAAACCGTTCGGTCTTGACTCGGCCCGCCGGGTAGCCGAGCGCCACCAGTTCCCTGGCCACTGTCTCGACGAACGGGGTGGGTCCGCAGACGTAGGCGAGCGGGCGATCGCGGGCCGGCCAGGCGACCTCGGCGAGCATCGCGCGATCTACCCTTCCCGTGAACCCGGTCCAGTCGGGCGGCTGACTGCGGGTCAACGTGTAACTCACCTGGGAACCGTCGTGGTACTGGTCAAGCTCGCTGCGATAGATGACTTCGCCCAGTGCGCGAGCGGAATACAGCAGTCGCGCCGGGACGTGGCTCCCGACGAGCCGGCGGTGCCGCAAGATCGCCCGGAGCGGAACGACCCCGGATCCGCCCGCGATCAGCAGCAGCGGTCCGCCGTCGCTCGGATCCCAGACGAACCAGCGGCCGATCGGTCCTCGCACTCCCAGCTGATCGCCTGGCTGCAGTTCCTCGGTCAGGTAGGGAGAAACTTCACCGTCGTCTAGCCGTTCAACCGTGATCGCAACCGGCTCGCCGTCGGCCGCGGCGATGGAATAGGAGCGCTCCGCCGTATAGCCATCCTCCGCGGTCAGCCGGATGTCCAGATGCTGCCCGGCGTTGTGTCCGGGCCAGCCGGGCACTTCAAGGCCGATCGTCCGGACCGAGTCTGTCTCGCTGGCCACGGAGGTAACGGTGCCGACCTGCCAGGTCAGTCGCCCGCGTACCGCTGTTCCCGCCATGGGTCTCCGTAGCTGTGGTAGCCGTACGTCTCCCAGAACCCCGGCTCGTTGTCGTGCGTCAGCTCCAGGCCGCGGACCCATTTGGCGCTCTTCCAGTAGTACAGGTGCGGTACGAGCAGCCGAGCGGGGCCGCCGTGCTCGGAATCGAGCGGCCGGCCGTCATAGGTGAATGCCACCCAGGCCCGGCCGTCGCCGAGATCCTCGATCGGCAGGTTCGCGGTATAGCCGCCGTCGCAGAACGCCAGCACGTAACGAGCATCATGCTCCACTTGATCCAGCAGCGTGCCGACGGATATGCCCCGCCATACGGTGTCAAGCTTGGACCAGCGGGTGACGCAGTGGATGTCTACCGTGACGCTTTCGTCAGGCAGCGACTGGAATTCGGGCCACGTCCACGATTTGAGCGTCTCGCCGCCCTGCCGGATCGAGAATGTCCAGTCGGACATGGCCGTATGAGGCGTTGGCCCGGCCGATAGCACCGGGAAGTCCTGGGTCACGTACTGCCCTGGAGGCACCCTGCCTTGCTCGACGGCGGCCGGCTGGCGTTTGCGGTGGAAGCCACGTGAAACCGGGCTGCTCATGGCCGATCGGCTCCTTCCACAGTGAGTCTGAGGCGCAACTCCGCAATGAAGCTTCTTGTCCTCCTACCCCGGTTCGCCGGCCTGGCCTACCTGCGGGCTGTCTCCACGAGAACCCCACATGGGGCACACCTAGGCTGCATGTCCGCTCTCTAATTTCCCAGAATGGCGGGTTGGCCGGCGGTAACCGAGTCCGGGCGGCTTCTGGCTGCGCCGGGCCGGGCTCATTAACGTATGGCCAAGGGCATAGCGTTCGGTATCGGCCGGCTGGGGCTGAGGCTTGCGCTCGCATTTCTCGCGGTGGCGCTGGCGTCCATCATCGTGCTGGGGTTTCTCACCGAGATCAGCACCGGGCAGGATATCAACGCGTTCATCCGGCATCGTCAGCTGACTCAAACCAGAGCCGTCGCCGTAGCCGCGGGAGCGCTCTACCAGCAGCCACCTTCGGGCTGGCAACACGCCAACCTGCTCCCGCTCGTGGAGCTGATCAACCGGGAAGGCAACAACGTCAAGGTAAGAGACGCCCACGACAGGCTGGTCGCGGCGACCCGCGACCCCCTGCCTGCGGACGCATCGCGGTACACCGTGCCGGTCGTGGTCAGCGGACGGCGCGTCGGTTCGGTTACTCTCATGTTTCATAGCCGCAGTCTTGGCACCGCTGTCCGGCATTTCGAGTCCGAGCGGCTGCGCGCGAGCCTGACCGCTGCCGGGATCGTCGCGCTGCTCGCCCTGGCCGTCTCTCTCCTGGTATCGCGGCAGATCACGCTGCCGCTGGAACGACTTCTGGCCGTCATCAGGGTCCATGGCAGCGGGGACAGGTCAGCGCGGGTCAAAGACGTGCCCAAGGCCGGTGTCGTTCGTGAGCTGGGGGTCGCGCTCAACGCGGCCAGCGACGCGGTGGACGAGCGTGACCGGCTGCGGCGCAATCTCGTAGCCAACATCGCCCACGAGCTGCGCACTCCGGTCGCGGTCCTGCAAGCCAGTCATGAGGCGATGCTCGACGGGGTCACCGCGATGGTCCCTGAGAACGTGTCCTCGCTGCGCGAGGAGGTCGTCCGCCTAGCCGGGAAGATCGATGACCTGCAGCGTCTCGCCGCCGCTGAGGCCGCGGCCGTGCAGTTGCACTTGACCGATCAGGACCTGGCGGCCGTCGCGGCGGATGTTGCCAACAGCATGGCCGAGTCGTACGCCGCCACCGGACTCAGCCTGGAGCAACAGCTGGCCAGAGCACCAGTCAGGTGCGACCTGGACCGGATGCGCGAGGTGATCGTCAACTTGCTGACGAATGCCAGGAAATTCACCCCGGCTGGTGGTCATGTAGCGCTCACGGTGCGGGCAGACACACCCGGGCTGGCTACGCTGACGGTGAGCGACAGCGGTGTCGGGATCCCGCCCGAGGATCTGCCGCGAATTACCGAGCGGTTCTTCCGCAGCGGCTCTTCCGCTCAGACAGCCCCGGGCAGCGGCATAGGCCTGACCATCGTCTCCGAGCTGGTCCGGGCTCAGCACGGCGAGCTCGACATCACCAGCAAACCCGGCGAAGGAACCCAGGTCACCATCATGCTCCCGCAGGCACCCCTGCCCGCTTAGCCACTCGCTCCTTCTAGCCATAGGTCAGGACCCGGATCGGCTCCGGTTACGGCCGTGGCCAGGCGCGGCAGGAAGTGGTCCCAGCCGGTGGCGTGCATGCCCACCTGAGCGTCAGAAAGATCGCGGTGAACAAGCCGCAGACGGGTGCCGCTTTCGATCGGCGTAAGCGTGAACTCCACCGTGGTAGCACCAGGCGGCATGTCAGCGCTTCCAGCGACGCCCCAGCTGACCACGATCCGGTGCGGCGGCACGACCTCCAGATACTGCCCCCTGACCGGAACACCGTTGATATCTACGCAAAAGGCACCACCCGGCTCCGGTTCGAGAGTGGCGTGCTGGCCCATCCAGCGGATCATGGCGACGGGATCGGTCAGGTGCCTGAACACCTCCTCGACGGGAGCCGGCAACTCCACGTCGGTCTGGAACATCTCGCCCATTACCCGGCCTCAGGCGAGTCGGCCGACTTCGACTCGGCCAGCGCGCCCTTGAGCTGGCCGAGATGGGTGTTCCAGAAGTCGGCGAGAAAGTCCTGAACGGCGCTGAAGCCGTCCGGGTTGACCACGAACAAATGACGCGTGCCCTCTCGGCGCTCGTCGACCAGGCCGGCCTCGTGCAGCACTTTCAGATGCCGGGACACGGCCTGACCGGTGATATCGAGATGACTGGAGATATCGCCGACCGAACGCGGACCGTCAGCAACCAGCTGAAGGATCGTCCGCCGGTGCGGTTCGGCGAGCGCCTTGAGGGCCGCGTCCGGATTCACGGCTGGCGGCCCAGGAAGCCCGCTAGCCGATCGCCAAGAGACGCGCTCTCCGGCACGGCCAGCGCAGGGCCGATCCGCCCGGCGCGAGCTTCTTCGCCGTTCAGTGCCTGCTCGGCGAAGCCCAGCACATGCGCGGCAATCGCATCGTCGAGAACGACCGACTGCCCGGTTGCCTTGGCCAGATCCCACCCGTGCACGAAGATGTCGAGCGTGGTGAACCCGGCTAGAACCGGACCCGGCATTTCCCCGAGCGGGGTCACGTGCAGCCTGGTCAGCGCATCGCCTTCGCCCGCGGCCGCCAGCGCTGCCTGCGCGGCCTCGGCGTAGGCAGCGACCGGATCGTCGCCGGGCAGGTCGACCCCAGGCAGGCCGCCGGGCATCATCGGATAGCGAGGCTGACCGTCGCCGAGCAGCGCCTGGCTCAGCCACAGCGTGCCGATCACATGATTGAGCAGCGCGCGCACATCCCACTCCGCGCACGGTGTCGGCGCGGTCATCTGGTCCTTACGCACGATCTTGACGATACCGGCGGTCGACGCGACCGCCTGCTCGAACGCCGCATAAGACTCCATCAAGGCCCTCCAGGGTTGTAGTCGATCTGACCCCGACGACCCTACTACAATAATCTCATTGCACAACAACTATGTTGCTAAAGAGAACGGTTGCGGAACCCGGCCAGCCAGTGCTCGAAGTCAACCGCGATGATGCGCTCGCCATGAACCCCGGCCGCGGCCTCCGATGCCAGCCACACGATCGGCGGCCCCATCACGGCCGGCTGGAGGATCTGCCGGCCGGCGGGCAGCCCGCCATCCGGCAGCATTCCCGTGGCAGTCGCGCCCCCGGGCAGCAACACGTTGACGGTGACGCCGGTCCCGGCCAGGTCAGCGGCCATCACCTTGGACAGCGACTCAGTCCCGGCCCGCGACGGCCCGTACGGGACGAATCCAGCCCGGGTCATCGTCGATTGGCTTACCGCGATGTTCACGATCCGCCCGCTGCCGGCGGCCAGCATCCGCGGCGTCACCTCGCGCGCTACCAGGAAGTAGCCGGTGAGATTGGTCTCGATCACGGCTCGGAAGCCCTCGACCGGCACCTCCCAGAAACCCAGCGGATCAGTCATGAAGCGCGGATTCACGGTGCGCATGCCAATCCCGGCGTTGTTCACGACCATGTCGAGGCCGCCAAGCTCGGACCACGCCGCCTCGACCGCCCTGGCCACCGACGACTCGTCCCGCACGTCCATTTCGATGCCGATCGCATCGGTCAGCCCGGCGGCGACCGATCTCGCGCGCTCGCCCGACCGGCCCGTCAGCGCGACGTTCGACCCGGCCGTCGCCAGGGCGGATGCCATTGCCAGCCCCAGTCCGCTGGTCCCTCCAGTCACCATTACCTTCATCGGGGCACCATAACCCGACGGAGCGGCCGCAGGAGGTTTGGACCACTCAGCCCGGGTCGCAACGCGCGATGCTGGCCCACTACGCGGCTCTTACTCCGTGCAGGTCGGGTTGGACGGTATAGGAGCGACCTGTAGGAGTGGTCCAGGTGAAAGTGCCGGGCGCAGGCTGCTCGAGGCGCCACTGGGGGTGCTGCTTGAGCTGGTGGTGGTACCGGCAGAGCGCCCCCAGGTTGCAAGCGCAAGTCAGGCCGTCCTGGTCGTAAGGCTTGGTGTGGTCGGCGTCGCAGCGCCAGGCGGGCTGGCGGCAGGTCGGGAACCGGCAGGTCAGGTCCCGCAGGTTCACGAACTCACGCAACCGGGCGGGTACCTGGTAAGCCGGGCCGACCTGATCGTGCGCGCATCCGCGGGCTGCGGCGTTCGCCGCCGCTCGTTCGGCTGCCTGGTCGGCTGCTGCTCGGGCAGCGGTGATGATCGCAGGGAGGATCGAAGTGAGATTGTCGTCTACGCACTGGATGTCGCGTATTGCGGTGCCGAGTTCGCCCGCGGGCACGATCACCGTGACGCGATGCAACAGACTCTCGGATATTCCGGGCCCCGCCCGGGCTGGTCCGGCTCGTGATCGTCCGGACCGGACCCGGGTAACGGCTATGGCCCTGCCTTCGCCATTGGTGACGACAACTCGCCATTCGACCACCGGGTCGGCGGCGGCCAGCAGGGCAAGATAGCCGGCCTGGACCGGAGTGATCGGTCCCAGACGGGTCAGGTAGCCGGGTTCGGGACCGCCCTGCGCAAGGGTGAGCCACGGCACCCGCAGATCCAGGAAACCGCTGCCGGCGGGCTGCAGATAATTTAGCGCGGCCGGCCCTGGCGGCAAGAAGGGCGCCACATCCGGCCAGGGCGCCGGGTCCGCTCTTGAGTCGCCGCCAACCGCATCGCCAGCATCGGCGAGAACCTCGTGATCGTCCGGCTGACCGTCGTCCCCAGGAAACCCCGGATCAATCGCGGAACCCTCACCAACCTCAGAGCTCTCACCAACCGCGGAACCCTCACGAAGCGGAGAGTTGCCGTCGACCGCTGAGCCCTCGCCGGCCGTGCTGCTCTCGGTTTCGGGTTCGTCCTGACCGGGGGCTGAATCGTTGTTCCAGGGCCAATCGTCGAGGTGGGGGCTGCTGGCCTCGTCTTCTGCTGGCGGGATCTCGGCTGGTCCGGGGCCGGACGGGCAGTCGGAGTCGGCGGGGCCGTCGGAGTCGGCAGGGCCGTCGGGTGGGGGCGGGATGTGGGGCAGGGTGCCGAGCAGCAGGCCGAGGAATACCTTGGAGCGGAGCAGGTCGATGCCGCCGCCGGCGCCGGTGGCTTTCAGCGCCCGGGCGAGCGCGGTGATCCGGGCCATCGCAGCGGCGGCGCGGACGCCGGGCAGGCTCTGGCCGGCCAGGGACGCGGTGCCTTCTGCGTCGGGATGCAAGATGACCCTGGCCCGCCGTTCGGCTTCCTCACGGCGGCGCTCGGCGCCCTCGGGATCGGCGGTGATTACTGCCCGGCGCAGCGCCGCCCGCAACTGGCCCGAAGTCTGCTCGCCGGCCCTGGGCAAGACCTTGGCCTCGACGACCCGGGCCTTGTCATCATCCAGAGCCGCCGTGGCCTCGGCGATGGCCCTGGCCCGGGACAAATCGATCGTCCCGTCGCGCAGCGCGATACCGGTCGCCGCCAGCCGCCACTGCAGATCCACCGCCAGGTTCGTCCACCACTCAGCCCCCGCCTGAGACAAAGTCAGAGCCAGCGATACCTGCCCATACGCATCAGCCGGGATACGGTCCGGACGCCCGCCCCCGCCCGTGCCGTCTTTCTTGTCGGCGGCTGCGGAGCGTGATGCCATCTGGGCGACGACGGCCAGTTCTCCGGCCTGAGCCCAGGCCGCCAGCCGCCGGTAGGCGGCGGCCGCCCCCGCCAGGGCGCCGTCTTCCATAGCGTCGGCGGGGCTGCATGCGAGCCAGGCAGCCAGATCAGGGCTGGCCGGCAAGACCTCCGCGACCCGGCCCGCTGCAACCGACAACGGGACGGCTGAAGTCCGGCCCGCATCCACGGCATCAAGGTAATCCGCGAAATCCGCCTCCAGCGGATCAGCCGGATCTATTGGATCCGCCGGCGAATCAAAGGACTCAGCGTGAGGCAACACCCCGTCGGCTACCACAGCGCCCGGCCGAACGTCTCCAGGCGCGTTGTTATCCGGCGCGTTGTTATCCGGCGCACTGGAGTCAGGCTCGTTGCTCCCGGACGCACGATCCTCGGACGCAATGTCCTTGCGCCCGGCGGTGAAGGGCTGAGTTCCTGAGGGCGGACAATCCGGTCGGGGAACGGAAGCAGATGAGCGGTTCCATGGTGCAGGTTCGGAAAGAGCAGCCAGGACGGTCTCAAGATCGAGATGCCAGGACCATGACAGGCCTTCAACCGAGCCAATACGCGAAGACAAGGTCTCTGGCGGCTCCTGACTCATGATCACCTCCCCGGCCATCTCGATCTATCGATAATTTTAGCGAGGGCCACCGACAGTCACCCTCAGTCATAGAATTTAATTTCCAATAACTCAATGTCACCGATCCAGAAAGGATTGTCGGGTGGCAGACCGAACCAGGAGCGCCGCCACTCGTTACGGCCTAAAGTACGGCTGAAAGATCGTCGTCAGGCCAGCTGCTATATCGGCGAAATAACCGCCCAGACGACGACTGCGCAACCTATTTCACCCAACTCGCCCACTAACAAGGCCGAAGATCGAGCCAACCGATGCCGCAGCAGCCGATGATCAGCTTCTTCGCCCACCAGACCAGGGCCGGAGCCACCGGAGCGAGAGAAGATTTCGAGCAGATGCTGGCGCAATTAGCGCAGGCAACCCTGGGGAACGTGAATCTCGTCTTCGCCAACCCTGGGGACTGGGGCATCGATGTCCTACTCGGTGACCTGAACGGCGAGGCCACCATCCTGCAGGCCAAATACTTCATCTCAGGCGTCACCAGGCACCAAAAGACTCAAATCAAGGACTCGTTCGAGTCGGCACATCGGGCGGCCTTAACCAATGGCTACGCACTCACTCGATGGGTGCTATGCGTCCCGTCGAGCATGGATGCCCCCACCACGCAGTGGTGGCAGGACTGGAAAAGAGAGCAGCAACGCGCAACTGGCGTCCGAATGGAACTCTGGGACGAGACAGCGCTGCGGGATCTCCTGATCAGGCCCGAGGCCGCCAACGTCCGCGAGCACTACTACAACCCCTACCGCCAGAGCTCGGTCCACGAAGAAGAACACAGTCCGCGCCCGGCGACGGTAATGCTGACACCCAGCGAGCCCTGGGCCGGCGGCTCGGTGTACCGACTCGGCGATGTCCTTTATCTTCTCCATGACGGCGCGCTTGAGCGACCTAGCGACGACCGGTCCTGGACCTGGCGCGAGGCGACCGCGGACCGGCTCGCACCCGGCACTGGACGCGTTCGCCTGCATCAAGTTGAGGTGCTGAGACCGACGGCTACGGCGAACGAGCACCGGAGCGGACTGCTCGGCCAGGCCGACCTGCTCGGCCAGCTGAACGGACGGCCCGGCGTCCCGCGGCTGCTCGACACCCTGACCCAAGGGCCGTACACCACCATCGTGACGGCTCACCCGCCCGGCCTGACCTGGACACGGGTCTTCGCGCCAGGCTCCGGGCCGACAGACCGGCTGACCGCCAGCCTGGCTGTGGATGCCGCCCGGGACCTGTGCGGCGCCCTCGCCACACTGCACTCCCGCGGGGCAACCCACCGGTCCCTGCATCCAGATGCCCTCTTCGTTCACCGTAAGCGCTGCTACCTGCGTGACGCCGGCCGGGCAGCGATACCGTCCTCTCCCGACGAAGGCGATGCTCGCTATCGCGCCCCCGAACAGGTTCGGACGCTGCGGGCGCCACAGCCGGGCACAGATCTCTACCAGCTCGCGGCCTTGCTCTACCACACGCTGACCGGATACGTGCCGAGCCCAGGCGGCGCGAGCCTGCCCGTGGCAGCCGTACTGCCCTGGTTCCCGGACGCGCTGGACCAGACCTTAGAGCGTGCGCTGGATAGCGACATCGAGTCACGACTAGCGAGCATGCGCGTCTTCGCCGGGGTCCTCGAAGCTGGGCGTCGCGACCTAGTCCAGGCAGGCCGGTCATGACGGTACAGAAACTCAGGCTGCCGGGGCGGGTCTGCCTGGTTCCGGCTAACAAAGCTATCGAGCAACTCGCCCGGCAGCCACACGGAGGCGGCGCAGGCGGCATCGCGTCGGTCATCGACGAAATCAGCAGCCTCGCTCGCGAGGGCGCACTACCGGCCCGGCTCGAGCCCGACAAAGACCGCCTAGTGATCTATACGCAGTACCACGCGGTCTGGCTTTATCTAACCCCGCACCGCGACGCCTACCGGCTCGGCCACCTGGCGCGGCTGACCTTCCGCGATCAGGAAAGGCTCGCGCAGGGTGCCCTGCTGCTGCACTGTCCCTCTGGGTGGCACGACTATCCGCGCGTGAAAGACCTCCCGCCCGGGCTGTCCTCTTACTGGGATCACCTCCTGCGGGCTTGGCGCGCCGTTGCCGTCGCCTCAGCCGAGCCGGCCGTCCAGGCACTCAGCCTGCCGCCGCATCACCAGGAGTACCTGGATCTCCTGGCCGAAGTCGTCGAAGCCACGAGGGACATCGAGATCGAGCGCCAGCGAACAGCGCCGCCCATTCCTTACCGCCGCAAGAGCAGCACCCAGGAAGAACGGCATTCCGCCCGCGGGGTTTATCAGTTCAGCCTGCTGCGGCCGACGACGCTGACGGTCGGCGCCCCCGTCTACCTCACCGACGAGCCCGAGTTGCGCGGCCGGGTGCTGCGAGTCGAGGACGACCGGGTCACCATTCGATTCGATGGCATCGTCGACTACCGGCGCATCCCCGCCCAGGGCGCGTTGCAGATCCTGCCCAGCGACAGGGTCTACCGAGCGCAACTTGACGCGATCGACGCCTTGCGGCAGGGCCAGACAGCGAGTCCGTACCTCCTGTCCAGCCTGATCGACCGGCGCTTGCGGCCGTACCAGCCCGACACAACGGCGATACCAGGAGCCCGGCTCGACGCCGGTCAACTGGCCGCCTTTCAGCGCGCGCTGACGGTACCGGACGAACTGCTGGTCCTCGGCCCGCCCGGTACCGGTAAGACCCGGACCATCGTCGAGATCGCTGCCGCCTGTGCCGAGCGCCAGCAGCGGCTGCTGATTACCTCGCACACCAACCGCGCGGTCGACAACGTACTAGAGCGGCTGCCGTCGCGAGTTCGGGCCGTACGCGTCGGCAACGAAGACGCGATGACCAGCCATGCCCGCGGGCTCAGAGTCGAGACGCAAGTCGAGTCGCTCAAGCAGCAGATCAAGGCCGCGACCGAAGGGCTGGCTTCCCGGCTGGCCGTCTTCGCCTCCGATGATGCGCCGATCAAGCGCTGGCGCGACTTCCTGAGCGACAAGATCGCCGGCGCCGTCGCGGATGACCGCGCTGCACAGGAGCAGGCCGCCGGACTCGAACGAGCGATGGTGCACACACATCCGGCGATTGCCGCCCAGCTGGCGAATACTCGCGCGGTTGTCGACCGTGCCCTGCTGTCCGCCGAGGTCGCCGAGCGTGACCTGCAGTTGGCCCGGCAGCGACTCGCCGGGACGCAGGCCCGCGCCGATTCGGGGATGCTGGCCTTCTTGTTCCGATGGCACGCCGGGCACAGGCAGCGCTCGGTCGATCGTCTTGAAGCTTCGCTACCCCAAACCCGTATCGCGCTCGCGGCAGCTGAATCCGGCTATGCCCAAACCCAGGCAACAGCCGAGCAGGCCGCCAGGGAGGACCCGCTGACCAGGCAGCTTGCAGCCGCACGAGACGACTGCATCGCCGCCCGAGAGCGGGCTATCGAGGAAGCGAAACGCGCTGCCGCGATGATGCTGGCAGCGCTGAAGCTAGCCGTGCCCGTCACCGAGGACAGCCCGGTCGACCTCGCGGGATGGCAGCGATACGCAGAAAGGCTGGGCCAAGCCGAGGAACTCGCCTCACGTCGTGCGCGCCTGCTGAGCGACTGGCGCGTCCGGCTAGCCGAGTCGGGCGAGGAAATGCACCGGGAAATGGTGCACTACGCCGACGTCGTAGCGGCCACCTGCATTGGCACCGCCACGACGCCGCTGCTAGCCGGACTCGACTTCGACCTGGCGATCGTCGACGAGGCGGGACAGATCTCCACCCCCAACTTGATCGTCCCCATTATCCGGGCCAAGCGCTGCGTGCTCGTCGGCGATCACAACCAGCTCCCGCCCTTTCTGGACGACGAGGTCAGGGGCTGGATGGAAAGCCTGGCCGCTGCGGGAGACACTGCGCCAGCTAAGGCCCGCGAGGTCTCCGACCTGCTGCGCCGCAGCGCATTCGAACGGCACTACCTGAGCGCCGATGACCAGCACCGGGTCATGCTGACCGTTCAGCGGCGGATGCCCGAGGTCCTGGCCCGCTTCGTCTCCGAGGCCTTCTACAGCAACTTGCTGCAAACCGATCATGACGGCGGGCTGCTCGACCCGATCTTCGCTCGGCCGTTCGCGATGGTCGACACGGCGGACCGTCCCGCACCGGAGCGAGCCGAGCAATCAGCCCAGCGCAACGAGGAGTGGGGCATCCGCGGTTATGTCAACGAACTCGAGGCCCGCCTGATCGCAGGCCTGGTCGGCGAGTACTCACGTTGGTACCGAGACTGGGCTGTGATCGTTCCCTACCGAGCCCAGGCCGGCCGAATCACCGAATTGCTCACGCGAGCGCTAGGCGACAGCGGCGCGGTGGCCGAATGCGTCGGCACTGTCGACTCTTTCCAGGGCGGCGAACGGGACCTGATCGTCTACGGATTTACCCGCAGTAACTCCCGTGGCGATGTCGGTTTCCTCAAGGAGCTGCGGCGGATCAACGTGGCTCTCACCCGCGCCCGCCGCCAGCTAGTCCTGGTCGGCGACGGCACGACCCTAAGCCGCGCCCGAGACGAGAACTTCGCGCGTCTGTTCCAGTCGATGGCCGCCTACCTGCGCCAGAACGGCGACGTCCGACCGTCCCGCGAGATCGCCGACCGGCTGGCGCGGCTAGAAGGAGAGCGGCCATGATCACCACCACCAAGGGTCGCAGCCTCTATCCCGCCCGCCGCGCCGTCGAACACGTGACCGCCCTCGACGGCGTCCGTCCCCTGAGGCTGTTTCCGGTGCTCTGGCCGCTGTGGCGGGTCGAGACGAGTGCCGACATTTACGACGAACAGGACTACGACGTCATCGATCGCTTCGTGGCCCGCGCGATCGCTGAAGCTGGCCTCGGCGAGGTCGGCGAACTCGCTTCGTTCTTCGGAATCCCGGCCAGTCTGGTGCACCGGTGCCTGGGGTTCCTGGAGGCCATCGGGCACGTCCACGTCGACGGCGACGCCGCGCGCCTGACCGAACTCGGATTCCGCTCCCATCAGGCCGGCGTCCGATTCGTACCTAAGGAAAGCCGCCAGGATCTCCTCTTCGATCGCTTTACCACTCGCCCGCTACCGCGCGACTACTACGACGGCTCGATGCCGATCTTTCCTACTCCGGAAATCCCGGCCGACAGGCTGAGCGACAGAAGCCGGTTTACCCAGCTTTTCGCGACCACCGAATTCCAGGAGAGTTGCGTCCAGGAATTGGCGCGCCGCGCCGATCGTGCCGATTTCAATCTGCCCAATCAACTGCGCGACCTTCGACTCGTTAAGCTAGGTCACGCTTTCCTGCCCACCTACCTGATCGAGACCGCAGATAGCGGGCTGCTCGTCTACACGGCCAGAGCCGCCGAGCGGGATAGCCTCTTCGAGAGCATCTGCCTGCAGCTGCCGGTGATCGGCCGGATGATCGACGCGGAAGACCGCGCCGATCCGCAGGCGACCTGGAACGCCTGGCTCGCAGATGGCAACGGCCCCGGCACATTGCGACGCCTGCCCAACGGCGTCTGGCGCGCAATCTTGCGCAGTGACGTCTTCGGTCCTGCCGGGAGGCTGCCGCTCAGCCGGCTTGGTTCTTATGAACTGCGCGACCGCTACTTTCTTCAGCTCTGGTCTGAAGATTCCGGGCTGCGGCGCCAGACCGTGATGGACCGAACTCTGGCGATGACCCAATTGTCAGAGATAAAGACAACTGCCGATTTGGAGAAACGCATTGCGGTGCTTGCTCGCCAGCTAGAAGTCACTCCACCTGAACTGACTGAGATTCGCCGCTATGGCGAACAACACGAAATGCACGGTCGCCTGGCCCGCCTGGCCGCGCTAGCCTGAATGACCGCCTCTAAGTGGCCGGACCGCGTAGGACAGGTGGCACACGTCGGCGCGTTCCCTCGATCAGGCTCTGGACCGCAGGTTTCGATACCGACGGTGCTGCCTGGTCCAGCCAGTCGACCGGGGTGCGGCCGGCGCTGTCGCGGGCGTTCGGGTCCGCTCCGTGACGAAGGAGTACCTCGATGGTCTTCAGGAAGCCTGCTTTGGCGGCGTAATGCAGGGCGGTCGCGTTGAGGGCCCCGACGCCGGCGGTGCCGTCCGGGGCCCCGGTGCGGCGGTCGGTCGCGCGGGCGCCGTGGCGCAGGAGCGCGGTGACATACTCCGGGTCGTCCTTGCGGCCCTGGTTTCCCGTGCAGCTGGCACCGATCCACGAGCCGGAGGAGTCGATCGCCGCGCCCCGGCTGGCAAGCAGCGGGGCAAGCTCGCGGTGCTGGACCCAGCGGCCGACGCCGATCCGGGTTGCGTCGGCTCCGTGGGCCAGCAGCAGCTCGACCGTCGCCGCGTTGCCCTGTCCGGCGGCGCCGCGCAACGCCCGCACGCAGTCTGGAAGCGGAGGGGCGACGTGGTCGAGAATGAGCCGCAGAGCGGCGGCCTGACCGCCCGCCACCGCGTGGTCGACGGGCGTGATGTCGAGGATGTCGACCGCTGGATCGCTCGCCTGGGCGAGGCGGGGATCGGCCGTGAGCAGGTGCGCAAGCGTCGCGAGGTCGCCGAGGAAGGCCGCGGTGAAGACGTCTTCGCGGGCACCGGCCTCGGTGAGCAGCGACTCGACCGCGGGGCGGCGTTTCATCCGGGCCGCGCACAGCGGGGTCACGAACACCACCCGCTCGAACGCCAGCCCGGTGACGTTGACCGGCAGATAGAAGGGATGGTTCGCTCCGGCGCCGCGCTCCAGCAGCATCCGTACGACGTCGGCCCGGCCGGCCAGGGCGGCCGCTTGCATGATCGCCGCCGCGAACGAGGGAAGCAGCAGATCCGGTGCCTCCGCCAGTACCGCGTCGAGCCCGGCCGCATCACCACGACGAGCGAGATCCCTCGCCCGCGTGAGGATACGCGCGCCCTTGCCGCACCAGGCCACTGGCCACCGGGGCGACGTTCCCGGTGCCACCGGCCGGCTCACGAGGGCCAGGGCGACGGCGCGGGCCTGCGCAAAGATCGTCCGACGGTCGGCCTCAGCCGCGACCGCGGCCTCCACCGCCCGGCGGAAGTGGCCCAGCCAAAGGTCGGCGAGTTCGCGCGTGATCGGCACGTCGGCGTGGCGCTGTCCCAGGCCCGCGTAGGCCTGGGCGCTGTAGTGACGGGGACCACCCAGCCATTCGGCGAAGAACACCTTCTGCATCGAACGGCCGGCCGCCAGATCGCGCGGGAACAACGGGCGCAGCTGACCGTCAGCGCTGATCCCGGAGTACAGGAGGTCGACCAGTGCGTCGACGGTCGGCTGGCCGCCGATCCGATCGAACAGGTCAGTGCCACGGAAAGGCCGGGAACCCAGCGCGTGATTCCAGAGGGTGCGGTGCTCAAGCGACATCGAATGCGCGGCACCCGGGCCCGGGCCGGCGCCGGGCGGCAACTGCCGGCGGAGGGCAGTGGTGTACTTCTCCCCCTCGCGCGCGGCGGCGCGTGCCTTCTTCGCGGCAGTGGTCTGCTTCTTCGGCATGGCTCGTCCATCTCCGGCGAGACCCCGCGCATCCCGCCGACGGAAGGCATGCCAGCCGGACAGCGGACAATCGCGGGCCCCGAGAGACCTTGACCGGCGATGCCATCGGCGGCGCAGGCGCAAACGGCGGCGGCGGACGGCGTACGGATCATGCCGTGGCGCACAGAATAACACTCACCGTTCACGGTGCCGGCTGCCTGCGGCCCTCCCTCGGCCGGAAAATGCACTATTTGGCATAACGCATTGCGGGGGCTTTGGATCAGGCCGGAATCACCAGCCTGGTTTCGTACGCGATCATTACCAGCTGGGCGCGATCGTGCGCGTCGAGCTTCATCAGCAGCCGGCTGACGTGGGTCTTGGCCGTGGCGGCCGAGATGTGCAAGCGCTCGCCGATCTCGGCGTTGGACCAGCCGCCGGCGACCTCGATCAGGACTTCCCGCTCTCTGGCCGACAGGGACTCGAGCAGCGCCGGCGACGGGCGTTCGGCCGGCTCGGGCCGGGCCGCGAACTCTCGGATCAGCCGGCGCGTGATTCCTGGAGCGAGCAGCGCGTCGCCGGCGGCAAGCGTGCGGATCGCCACCAGCATGTCCTCAGGGGCGGTGTCCTTGAGCAGGAACCCGCTCGCTCCCGCTCTCAGCGCACGGTAGACGTAGTCGTCGAGATCGAAGGTGGTCAGGATCAGCACCCTGGACCCGGCCGTGGCCGGATCGGCGGTAATCGCCCTGGTTGCCTCGATGCCGTCGAGCAGCGGCATCCGCACGTCCATCAGCACCACGTCCGGGTGCCGGTCACGCACCAGGGCGACGGCCTGAGCGCCGTCGGCGGCCTCACCGACCACGACCATGTCCGGCGCGGTCTGAACCAGCACGACGAAGCCGCCGCGCACCAGGGCCTGGTCGTCGGCGATCGCCACCTTGATCGTCACCGGACACCGCCTTCGGCCAGCGGGTCGGCGCCCAGGTCGCCAGTCGGCAACGTGGCCAGGACCCGGAAGCCGTCCCCGTGCGGTCCGGCCTCAAGGCTGCCGCCGAACAGCGTCGCGCGTTCGCGCATCCCGATCAGGCCGTGACCGGTACCTGGCCGTCCCGCCGGGCGCGGTGCTGACCCGCCAGGGCCGTCGTCAGTCACTTCCAGGCTGACGCCGCCCGGCCGGTAGGTGATCTGCACTCTCGCCTGGGTCGGACCGGCATGCCTGACTACGTTGGTCAGGGCCTCCTGCAAGATGCGGTAGGCCGACACATCGGCGGCCGGGGACAACGGTCGGACCGTACCCGCTATCACAAGCTCGGCGCTGACGCCGGCCACGGCCGTGTCCGCGACGAGCTGCTCAAGATCGTCGAGGCCGGGCGCCGGACTCAGCTCGGCCCGCCGGTCGTCTGGATTCCGCAGCACGCCGACCAGGAGCCGCATCTCGTGCAGGGACCGGCGGGTCGTGGTTTCGATGATCGCCAGGGCGGCCCTGGCCTCGGCCGGGTCCGAGTCGATGACCATCCGGGCTACGCCAGAACGTACGGCGATCACGCTCATCGCGTGGGCGACGATGTCGTGCAGGTCCCTGGCGATCTGGGCCCGTTCTTCGGCCAGGGCCAGGCTGACCTGCTCGGCGCGTTCGGCGGCGACCGCCGCGGCGTGCTGGGCGGCTCGTTCGGCGTGCTGGCTGTCGTAGCGCCGGCCGGCCTTGACGTTCTCCCCGGCTAGCCAGCCGAGCAGGATCAGCGCTACCCCGGCGATGGCCGCCTGCGCGACCTGCTCACCGCCCCCGATCAGCGTGGCCGCCAGGATCGAGCCGGCCACCACGGCCGTCACGATCGAGGCGACCTGGCGAGAAGAGGTGGTCACGACCGAATAGAGGGTCAGGACGACCAGGAAGACCGTCGGCCCCCCGGCCCGCAGGCACAGCGTCGCCAGCGCGATCGGGAACACGATCGCGAGCGCCAGGCGCGGCAGCCGGCGGCGGGTCAGCGTGGCTGCCGCCGCGACGAGGTAGGCGCTCCAGCCCGCGACGGCCCAGCCGGACCCGGAGACCCTGGGCGTCCGGCGGGTCATCGCGAACTCGACGATGACGATCACGAAGGTCACCACGGCCACGTCGACGGCGATGAGCTGAGCCGGGGTGAACCGGCGGGCGGCCAGCCGGCGGATCAGCGGCCGGTCCAGGTCAGCGTCGACGGCAGGGCTGGTCATGCTCCGACGGTACCGAAGGCGCGGCCGGCCGTCATACGCCGCGAAGCCCATTGCGCCGGTACTCCGCCAGGCGTAGGCGGGGCCGCCTGAACGCCCCGCTACGACGGCGGGGTGACCGGGAATCGAGCCCGCAGGCTCACGACACCAGCGCCAGCCGGCGGAACCATTTTGGGCTGGGTGCGACGAGCGTGCCCGCGCTGACATTGGAGGTCATTCTCATGGCCAGTCTGGCTCGCTGGTGCTTCGAACACCGCTGGAGGGTGGTGGCGCTGTGGCTGCTGGCGCTCGTTGCCGCGGCCGTCATCAGCGTGGCCGCCGGGACGAGGTTCGACACCGACCTCAGCCTGCCGGGCACGGACTCGCAGGCGGCCGCCAGCCTGCTGGCCGCCAGCTACCCGGCCGCGTCCGGCGAGAGCGACCAGGTGGTGATCCAGACCTCGCACGGCGCGACGATCCGGTCGGCCGCGGTGGCGTCGGCGGTGAAGGCGGCGCTGGCCAGGGCGGCGGCGGTACCGGGGATCGAGAGCATCGCCAGTCCGTACGGTCCGGGCGGATCGGCACAGATCAGCCGGACCGGCACGGTCGCCTTCGCCAGAGTGACCTGGGATAAGGACTCGGCCCAGATTTCCAAGGCCGACGCCGGCAACCTGATCAGCGCCGCCGAAACCGCCGACGGCCGCCGCGTCAGCGTCTCGCTCGACGGCCCGGCGATCACCAACTCCGAGCGGGCCGGACTCGGCCGGTCGGTCGGGGTAGGTATCATCGCCGCGCTGATCGTGCTGCTGATCGTGTTCGGCGGAGCTCTGATCGCCTCGCTGCTGCCGCTGGTCACCGCGATCATCGCGCTGGGCATCGGCACCTGCCTGGTCGGCCTGCTCAGCCACGCGTTCACCATCTCCAGCGTGTCGACTCAACTGGCGATCCTGATCGGGCTCGGAGTCGGGGTGGACTACGGGCTGTTCATCATCGGGCGCTATCGCGGCGAACTGAAAGCCGGGTCTTCGCAGCAGGACGCGATCGCGCTGGCGGTCAGGACCTCGGGCCGGACCGTGCTGCTGGCCGGCAGCACCGTGTGCATCGCCCTGCTCGGCCAGTTCGCCCTGGGCGTCAGCTTCCTGTACGGAGTCTCCGCCGCCGCGGCGATCTCGGTCGCACTCACGATGGCGACGTCGCTCACCTTCCTGCCCGCCTTGCTCGGCTTCCTCGGCCCCAGGGTCCTTGCCCGGCGCGAACGGCGAGTCCTGTCCGACGGCGTCACGGCCGCGCCCGAGCCGACCGGGTTCTGGCTTCGCTGGGCGCGGTTCGTCGAGACTCGCCGGGTGCTGGTCGCCGCGGCCTCGCTGACCGCGATCATCGCGCTCGCGTTGCCGGCGTTCCGGCTGAGCCTTGGAACCTCAGACTCCGGGACCGACCCGGCGAGCTGGACGACCCATCGCGCCTATGTCGCCCTCGCCGATGGATTCGGACCTGGATTCAACGGTCCGCTCGAGCTGGCCGCCGCCACCGGAACCCCGGCCCGGGTAGCAGCTTTCCGGCTGCTCCTGGTCACTGCGTCGCACACCCCCGGCGTCGAATCGACGACACCGGCGGTGACCTCTCCGAACGGGAAGGTCGAGCTGGCGACCGTCTACCCGGCCACCGGCCCCCAGGCCGCCCGGACCGTCGACCTGGTCCGTCACCTGCGCGATGACCTGATCCCGCGCGCGGCCGACGGGACCGGCCTGGTCGTGCATGTCGGCGGGGTGACCGCGGCCAACACTGACTTCGCGGGCGTCCTGTCCGGCAAGCTGCCGTTGTTCATCGCCGTCGTCGTGATCCTGGCGTTCCTGCTGCTGCTGATTGTCTTCCGCAGCGTGGCGATCCCGCTGGTCGCATCGGTCATGAACCTGCTGTCCGTCGGGGCCGGCCTGGGCGCGGTGAACGCGGTCTTCGGCTGGGGCTGGGGCAGCTCGGCGCTTGGCCTTTCCGGGCCAGGGCCGATCGATTCGTTCGTCCCGGTCGTGATGTTCTCGGTGCTGTTCGGGCTGTCGATGGATTACCTGGTGTTCCTGGTCAGCCGGATTCAGGAGGAGTGGCATCGGCTGCACCACGCGCCTGAAGCTGATCTGACCGGCCGGGGCGGCCGCGCCGTCCGGCGCAACCACCAGGCCGTGACCGCGGGGCTGGCCGGCAGCGGCCGGATCATCGCCGGCGCGGCCAGCATCATGATCGGAGTCTTCGGCTCGTTCCTGCTCGGCGGGCATCGCGTTCTGGCCGAGTTCGGCTTCGCGCTCGGGTTCTCCGTGCTCGTGGACGCGCTGATCATCCGCGGCCTGCTGGTACCGGCCCTGATGCACCTGACCGGCCCGGCCACCTGGGCGCTGCCGGTCCGGCTGGAGCGGGTACTGCCGCGCGTCGCCGCCGAGGCTGCGGAAACGCTCGGCTAGGAGTCAGCACCGGCGGGGCCGGCTCTGGCAATTCAGGCCCCGGACATGCGCAAATTTTTCTCTATAAAAAATCTTTTAACGGGCTGAGCCGGTCGCGAATACGCGCGGCCGGCTCGGGTAGCCCGTTCCGATGCTCCCCTTGAAAACCAGAAGTACGGCGACGTATGACGGCTACACCCAGGGCGGCGGCGCCCGGCGAGCGACGCTGGTAGCGGCGAGCCTCGGGTTCAGCGTGATCCAGCTCGACGTGTTCGTGGTCAATGTCGGGATCAAAGCGATCGGGACCGAGCTGGGCGGCGGCACCTCGGCCCTGCAGTGGGTGGTGAGCGTCTACACGCTCATGCTCGCCGCCTTCATCCTGACCGCCGGGGCGCTGGCCGACCGGTTCGGCGCCCGGCGGATGTACTGCACGGGTTTCGTAGTGTTCGTCGCGGCCTCGCTGGCCTGCGGCCTGGCGCCGACGATGGGGGTGCTCATCGCCGCGCGGGCCGTGCAGGGGGCGGGCGCGGCGTTCCTCGGAGCGTGTTCGCTCGCGCTGCTCAACCACACCTTTCACGATCCGGCGCAGCGGACCAGGGCAGTCGGGCTGTGGGCCGCCGGAGCGTCGGTCGCGCTGGCTCTCGGGCCCGTGCTCGGCGGTCTGCTGATCGCAGGGTTCGGGTGGCGGAGCATTTTCTTCATCAACCTGCCGATCGGGACGGTCGGGTACTGGCTCACCCGCAGGTACGCCGAAGAGACGCCGCCGTCGGACCGGCGTCTTGACCTGACCGGACTGGTGGCCGGCGTCGCGGCGCTGGGCGGGCTGGCCTTCGCGCTGATCCAGGGCGGCTCGAAGGGGTTCATCAGCCTGGCCGTGATCACCGCGCTGGCCATCGCGGTGATGGCGGCGGTGATCTTCATTCGCACCGAGGCGACCGAGCGCGAGCCGATGCTCCCGCTGACGTTGTTCCAGCGGTGGGGCTTCACCGGGCCGGCCGTGCTCGGGCTGGCTGTGAACGTGTCGTTCTACGGGCTGGTGTTCCTGTTCAGCCTGCTGCTGCAGAAGGAAGACGGATTCTCCCCGCTGGCGACCGGGCTGGCGTTCCTGCCGCTGGCCGGGTCGGTGTTCGTCGCCAATATCGTGTCCGGCCGGCTAAGCGCCTTGATCGGGAGCCGTTCGGTGATCCTGATCGGGCTGGCCGCGATGTTCGTCGGCTGCCTCGGCCTGCTCTGGGCTGGCGTGGGCACGCCGTTTGCCGAACTGGTGATCCAGCAGATGATTCTGGGCGCCGGGATCGGGCTGCTGGTACCGCAGATGACCAGCTCGCTGATGGGCAGCGTGGACCGGTCGCGGTCCGGGACCGCGGCGGGGACGCTGAATACGATGCGGCAGACGGGCAGCGTGCTCGGGGTGGCGGTGTTCGGGTCGCTGGTGTCGGCTCGGTTTACCAGCGGACTGCACGTGGCTCTGGTGCTGTCGATGGTGCTGATCGCGGCGAGCGCCGCCGTTATGGCTGGTCCGGACGGTGCAGGTGCGCTGCCAAGGTTGCGAAGCGCTTTCGGTAGGTGGTCGCGCTCAGTCCGTAGTGGGCTTTGAACCGGCGGGCGAAATAGTTCTGGTCCGACCAGCCCACCGTGCGGCCGATGCCCGTGATCGGCTCGTCGGAATGCAGCAGCAGCACAGCCGCGTGCTCGGCCCGGACCTGGGCTAGGTAGGCCATCGGCGGCAGCCCGGTCGCCGACTTGAACAAGCGCACCAGGTAGCCAGGAGCGAGATGCAGTTCCTCGGCCAGCGCGGTCAGCGTCCAGCGGCGCGCGATGTCGGATTCGAGCATGCGGATCGCCCGGCCCACCGCGGGGTGGGCCGGCTCGACCTCATCGGTGAGGTCCAGGCTTACCTGCGCGACCCGGCCGAGCTGGCTGAGCAGCAATGACAGCCGGCCGAGGATGTCACCCCGGTACTGGGCGGGCGGGCAGTGCCTCAGCGCCGCCAGCGCTTCCAGGTGATCCATGCAGGTTCTGAACGCCGGCTCATCGAGGTTGAACGACAGGACCCCCCGGCCTGGACTGGAGTAGGGGCCGCTCCAGAGCAGGTAACCCAGCAGCGGATCTTCGCGCGTCCAGGCCAGCTCCCGGCGCAGCAACTCGCTGCTGAAGCAGCAGTTGTAGAGCTCGAGCCGCTCGCAGTTCTCGTAACCGTGCCAGACGCCCGGCCTGAGCAGGACGACATCTCCGGGCTGCAGGGCCCGGCGACCGGAGATGCAGTGATGGGTGCCGACACCGCCGACGGTGAACGCGATCTCCACGAAGCTGTGCGTATGCAGCGGATTGTCCACCGCGTGCAGGTAGTAGCCCGCGTACGCCAGAGCGCCCTCGGTGAAGTAGAAGACGTCCCGGCTGGTGTCCATCGGGAGGTCATCGTCCATCTGCGAACGATACCGCCGAATTTTGGGCGAAGTTAATTTCGTGCTACTACAGGTTCATCTCGGCCTAGCCCTGGCCAGCGGAAACGCGAATGATCTACCCATGTCGTGGCGGAAACTGCGCTACCGGCCGGTGCTCGGCGTCGTCTTGCTGCCGAGCCTGGCCCTGATCGGCGCGTTCAGCTACTACCCGGCGGTGCGCAGCCTGATCGGCGGTTTCTACCAGTGGAACGGGTTCTCCCCGCCGACCTATGCAGGGGTATCGCAGTTCAAGCAGTACATCGGTTCACCGGATTTCGGCACGGAATTGCGGAACATCGCGATCCTGGTTGCCGGCAGCATCCTGATCACGCTGGCCTCGCAGTTCACCGCCGCCGAGGTTGTGTCACACATGCCGCGACGGGCCGCCGCCGCGGCCCGGTACCTGCTCGTCCTGCCGATCGTGCTGCCGCCGCTAGTGCTCATCGAGGTCTGGGCCTACCTGCTGCAGCCAAGCTCTGGCCTGATCGACCGGGTGTTCGGCGCGGTCGGCCTGCCCCAGCCATCCTGGCTCGGCGACCCGCACCTCGCGCTGGTCTCCATCTTGCTGATCGGCTTCCCTTGGATCTCTAACCTCGGGTTCCTGATCTTCCTCGGCGGACTTCAGAACCTGCCGAAGGACGTGCTCGATGCGGGCCGTCTCGATGGCCTCAGCGCCTTCCGCCGGGTCTTCACCATCGACATTCCGCTGCTGATGCCCCAGTTCAGGATCGTCGTGATCCTGTCCGGCATCTACGCGGTCCAGAACTTCGTGCCGATCCTGCTGCTCACCAACGGCGGGCCAGGGACGGCGACCTTGGTGCCCGGGCTGGACATGTACCAGTCCGCGTTCCAGAACGACCAGTACGGCTACGGCATGGCCATCGGCACCTTGCTCTTCGTCGTGATGCTGATCTTCACGCTGATGGCGATGCGGTTGCTGCGGTCTCGAACTACGTAGTTATCGGCTCTCACTCGGAGGTGGCGTTCCGATGCTTAACAGATCTTTCCGCACGTCATTGCCTGTCGCGGCGGCCGTCTTGGTTGTTGCTGGCCTTCTGGCTGGCTGCTCCTCAGGCAGTTCGCCGGGTGGCGGCGGCAGTGGCGGCAGCGTCGTGATCAAGGCGGAGCTTCCGCCCAACACCGGCCCGATCACCGCGGCCGACAATGCCGGCCTCAAGCAGCTGACCACGCGGTATGAGGCGGCTCACAAGGGCGTCACGGTGACCTGGCTGCCGAACAACACCGCGAGCATCACCGCGGCCAACGCGGCCCTGGAGAGCCAGGCCTCGGGTGGTACGGCCCCTGACCTGGTCTGGGAGCAGTACGGGCCGGTCACCTCGGGTGCACTTCCCGCCGGGTTGCTCCAGAACATCAAGCCGTTCCTGGACAAGCCGAACCCGTACGTGCCGGGCAACGGTTCCTGGCTGTCGCTCTTCTCCCCTTCGACGGTCCCCTACATGACCTCGCCCAACGGTGACATCGACATCATCTTGGGCTCGAACGTCGAGACCGGCATTTTCTACAGCAAGGCGGCGTTCGCCAAGGCCAAGATCACCTCAACCCCGACCACCTGGGCCGACTTCATGACCGATCTCGGCAAGCTGAAGGCGGCGCACGTCACGCCGTTCATGTTCGCCGACGGCGGCCCGTGCAACCCGTCCTGGTACGAGCGGCTGGCCACCTCCTCGCTGCTCGCGAACCAGGTCAGCAAGTTCGACGTGAACCACGCTCAGGTGACCAATGGCCTCGATGTCGCGGTCGGCATCAAGAAGGGCATCATCGCCATGAGCAACCCGCGCTACGCGGAGGTCTGGAAGCTGCTCGGACAGCTCGCGGGCTTCTCGGCCGGCGCGGAGAGCAACTACGACGCCTGCTCCAACCCCAACGCCACGACCCCGCCGCTGAGCACCCAGGCCCTGCTCATCCAGGGCAAGGTCGGCGTCCTGTGGGGCGGCAGCTGGTACATCCCGCAACTCAACTCCGCGGGCTTCACCGACAAGTACGGCGTGTTCCCCGAGCCGCCCATCACCGGCACCACCACTCCGCTCGCGCTCGGCACCTCGACGGTCGGCGTCATCGGCGGGCCGAACGGTAACGGCCAGTGGGGCGTCACCTCGCAGCACGCCGACTCCACGATGACCGCGCAGAAGACCGCTACGGTCATGAACTTCCTCGCCTGGCTGTTCACGCCCGAGCACCTCGGTGACTGGATCAAGATCAACCAGTCCGGCGCTGACATCCCGACCGAGACCGACGCCCCGACGGTGAACCTGCCGGGCCTGAAGAACCTGGTGCCCGCCGGCAAGGTGCCGACCGTGGTCGATGTCGTCCTCGATGACGTGCTGTCGACGGCGGCGACCAACTCCGGGCTGCGGCTGGTCCAGTCCTTCATCGACGGGTCGCTGTCCTACACCGCGTTCGCGTCGCAATGGCAGGCGCTGCTGAACAGCTCGGCTCAGCAATGGGCCTCGGCGAACCACGTCGACCTCAGCAAGTACTGACCGGGGCGGCGAGGGCTAGTGAGTACCGCGATTCGGGTCGGCGGCCGGGTGTTGAGCCCGGCCGCCGGCGGGCGGGCACTGCGGCGGTACCGGCGGGTCAGCATCGTCGCCGGCGTGGTGATCGCCGCGATGACCTACTTCCCGATCATCTTCGTGCTCTCCAACTCGCTGAAGAGCGGGAAGGGCATCTTCACCAGCGGCGTGTTCTCCCTGTTCAC